>DHFO01000047.1 GCA_002402295.1 Caldiserica bacterium UBA4822 | reverse complement strand
GCCTGCTCCGCTGTGGACACACCAATCGCCGCATGAGCCAACTCAGTCGGCACCCAGTCAAGCACCAGGACCCCGACCCCATGAGCCATCGCGCATTCCAGGAGGTGCTGCCGAAGTGAATCTACCACAAGCGACGACAGAGATTCTACATGCCGTGTCAGCACATGACTGAAGCGCTGCAGCTTGTCCACGGCACTCGAGAGATCTTCAAGCCCACATGTCAGCTTCCCTTCCAAGGCGTCCAATACACCGCGCTGCTGCCTGCGGTAGGCTGTTTCGGTCCTGCCGGCCACAAAATACAGCCGCACGTTGCTGCGCACCTTGTCTGTGTGCGTGATGGCAAATCCACCGATCTCACCGGTTGACCGCACGTGAGTACCACCGCAGGGATTAGTGTCCAGATCTCCAATACGGACCAACCTCAGGGGGCCTCCCCGCAGTTCGGGCACCTTACGGACATCGTACTTCCCCAGATCCTCGGGGCTGACAAAGACTGTCTCCACAGGAAGGCAGTTCCAGATTTCCCGTTCGACTGCATCCTCCGTCTCCAGAAGGAACCTCTCGGTCACCTCCGGCATACTTACTTCGATGCTCGCATTTTGCTCACTCATATGAAATGAGAGTGTCGCAATGCCCTGATTGTCGAGGATTCTGCTCAAGATGTGCTGAGCAGAGTGGAGCTGCGTGTGACGGCCCCTCCTTTCAGAATCCACGGTACACATGACGTGCTGGCCAGCCTGGAGAAGCGTGCCAGCAGGAAGCACAACATACGGGCCAAGGTCGTCCTGCCGCGCACTCACTACCTCAACGCCCGCGACCGTTCCGCTGTCTTCGAGCTGACCTCCTGACTCCGGATAAAAATACGTCCTGTCGAGGCGCACGACCAGTCCCCCGCTGCTTGCTACCGCTTCCACAATAGTAGCCTCAAACTCGAAGACGGTTCCATCCTCCCAGTAACCTTTCTCTGAGACCATCTGATTCTCCCTATTCAGGTTTCTTGCCATGCAGCGACTTCAGATAACCGACAATAACGCGCTCGTATCCTACACCAGTTGGCAGGTAGATTGCCCGGTCACGGACTTCCTCGGGGAAATACTCCTGCTCAACCCATCCGCCGGGGAAGCTGTGCGGATACTTGTACAACGCCTGCCCTGCTCTTGTGTTTTTCAACTGAAGCGGAGTATCCACGTTTTTCGTCCGCTGAGCAAGTTCGCGTGCTCGTCTCATCGCACCCAGAACAGAATTGTTCTTGTGACTTGCAGACAGATAAATCGCAGTCTCGGTGAGGTTCAACATCGCCTCAGGGAGCCCCACGTCACGGACTGCATCATACGCAGCGGTCGCCATGACAACGGCGAACGGATTGGCCAGGCCGATGTCCTCGGCGGCAAGAATAATCATGCGTCGAGCAACGAACAGAGGGTCGTCTCCCGCTTCGATCATACGTGCCATGTAGTAAACAGCGGCATCGGGGTCGGAACCACGCATGGACTTGATAAAGGCAGATGCCAGGTCATAGTGCTCCTGCTCAAAGTTCTTGGCAACAGGGACGTCCTTGAGGAGTTCGCCAAGGTCTGCGCCATCAACCAGCTTCCCAGACTGGTACAACCAGACGAAAGCGTTAATAGCGACGCGCGCATCACCCGAGCTGAATGCCGCAATACGGCTGAGCACGTTTCCGTCCAACTGCAGGCCAGCCTTGCGACTTCCCCGGACGAGAATCTCGGCCACCTGAGCGCTCGTCAGCTGTGAGAAACGGAGCATGAAAATCCGGGAACGCAGAGCGGGCGAGAGAACTGCGTATGGGCTCTCCGTCGTAAGGCCTATGAACGTCATACGGCGGTTCTCCAGCATCGGCAGGAGGAAGTCCTGCTGCACACGGTTGAAGCGGTGAACCTCGTCGACCACTAGGACAAATGGCTTGCCACCATAACGTGCCACAATCTGACGCAGCTCAGGCACACCAGCGGACACCGCTGTCACGTACTCCATCGGCTGAGTCAAGTCAGCAGAAACAAGGCGAGCAAAGGTGGTCTTCCCACACCCCGGCGGCCCCCATATGATTGCGCTGAAGGGCACGTGGTCCCGGACAAACTTGCGGATCGGCGCGTCGCGTCCTGCCACCAGGTTCTGTCCCACAAACTCGTCAAGATTCTCGGGTTCAAATGCCTGTAGTATGCGTTGTGTATCTTCCACGAATCAAGTTATATCACGGCGTGCCAGTCAAAGCAACGCGCCGGGATAAGTCCCGTCCTGCATCACCGCTCCCGCGTAGTCGCCGTGGCGATTTCGCAGTATAATCATCACAGAGACGACACCCGACAGCCTGAGGAGAAGTACATGCATCCGATAGCTTTCACTCTAGGGAACATCACTATACGCTGGTACGGCGTAGCGATAGCCGTTGCGATCGCCGTCAGTGTTTCTGCTGCATACGTTGAGTCCCGCCACCAGGGTATCAACACGGACAATGTTCTTGACATGGCCATTGCGGCGATTCTTGGGGGCATCGCAGGAGCGCGCATCGGCTGGGTCCTCACATCGCCCGATGTCACTTGGTATCTTGCCCACCCGCTGCAGATTATTGCAATCTGGAACGGGGGGCTGTCATACTTTGGCGCAATCATCGGCGGCGTCATTGCGGCGCATTGGCTCGTGCGCCGCAGGCAGATGGATTTCTGGCAAATGGCAGACATTGCAGCCCCTCTGCTTGCACTGTCTTTCGGTATCGGCAAGATCGGCTGCTGGCTCAACGGCTGTTGTAATGGAACAGTGACAACGTCGATTCTTGGCGTAACGTTCACTGACCCGTTGTCGGAGTGCGATCTGCTAGGCCAGAAGGTATGGCCAGCACAGCTGTTCAACTCGGCGTCAGGGTTTTTGGTGTTCGTGATTCTGGCCTTTGTTGTTCGCCCTCGCAAGCGGTACAACGGTCAGGTGTTCGTCTGGTACCTCTACCTCTACGGCGCGACCGGATTCATCGTTGAGTTTTTCCGCTCGATTCCCATTCACGTTCTTGGACTGACTCCGAATCAGTGGACAGATATCATCATCATTGTGGCCGGTGCCGTCGTGGCACCCATCCTCAGCCGGCGCCATCGGGTCTCCCTACCAGGTACAGGACATTCAGGCGCGGCCGTTGCTGAACGGGACGAACCGAACCCTGGCGCATGAACGGACTTCTCCACACTGCATTGCTTTTCAACTCAAACAAAACGCGTACACTGCTTGTATGAACAAAACACAATCGCACCACACCGAAGACGGCAACAAGCCGCGTGATTACATTCGTATTACCCCCCTTGGAGGGCTCGGCGAAATCGGCAAGAACATGACCGTCTATGAGGTAAACGAGGACGCAATCATCATAGACGCCGGTTTCAAGTTTCCCGAATATGACATGCAGGGCATTGACTATGTCATTCCCAACATGGATTACCTCGATCAGATCAAAGACAAGGTCCGCGGCATCGTCATTACACACTCTCATATGGACCACATTGGCGCCCTGGGCTATGTCCTTGAACATGTACGGGTTCCCATCTACGCCAGCAAGTTTGCCCTCGGGCTGATCGACGACGTTATCCCTGGACGGTTGAAGCCCTATGAGACGCGCGTCGTCGATGCCGGTGATCGTGTCAGAATCGGCAACATGGACGTGGAGTTTGTCCGCGTCACGCATTCAGTTCCGGAGAGCATGGCCATTGCCATTCATACGACCGAGGGAGTTATCCTTCATACGGGTGACTACAAGATAGACCAAACACCAGTTGATGATAAACCTATTGATCTCCAGCGATTCAGCTCGTTAGGCAAGGAAGGGATCCTTCTGCTGCTGTCTGATTCGACGAACGCCGAGGAATCCGGTTTTGCCGGTTCAGAGCGGGACTTGAGGTCGACCTTTGACAGCATTGTCCGCGACTCCCCGGGACGCATCATTTTTAGCACGTTTTCCAGCAATATCCACCGTATCCAGCAAATCATCGATGCAGTGGCTCTTCAAAACCGCAGAGTCTTTGTCGACGGACGCAGCATTATCAACTCGGTCAAGGTAGCTCGCAAAGTCAAGATCATGGACGTTCCCGAGAGTCTTTTTGTGCAGCAGGAAGAAATGCGAGGCATCCCAAAGGACAAGATTCTGATAGTCACGACCGGTACCCAGGGCGAACCGATGAGCGGCCTGTCGCGCCTTGCACGCGGTCAACACGACTTTGTCAAAGTGACCAAAGGAGATACGGTCGTGCTGTCTGCTGACCCGATTCCAGGTAATGAAGAGATGGTTGCACGTACAGTCGACAACCTCTTCCGGCTGGGAGCAAACGTCTTCTACAGGGGTGAAGACAAAGTCCACGTCTCGGGACACGGAGCGCAGGGCGACCTCAAGCTCATGCTCTCGTTGACACGTCCAATGTTCTTCGTTCCTGTGCACGGCGAGTACCGGCACCTCTTGTGGAACAAGCGGTTAGCTGAAAGCGTTGGTATTCCGGGGTCGCATGTCTTTGTCCTCGAGAATGGACAGAGTTTCACCGTCGACAGGGAGGGGCTTACACCGCTTAAGCGGCTGCCAGCAGAAGGCCTGCTCATTGACGGCCTTGCTCTCGGGCTTCCGGATAGCCCAATTCTCACTGACCGAGCCAGACTCTCAAAGGATGGCATCCTCGTTTCGGTTGTCAGCCTCGACAAGATGACTGGCAAGATACTCGCGGGTCCAGAGATTGTCAGCAAAGGAGTCGTCGCGGATGACGATGCCATCCTTGGTGACCTCACCCGGGCAACCAAAACGTACCTCCAGGCCCACCGCGGCCGCGATGCAGGAACAACACCGGATCTTCAGCTTGACTTGCACAAATTCCTCGCTAAATATATATACGACAAGACGCGACGGCGGCCCATTATCATCCCGGTCATACTGGAACGTTAGTCTCAAACCCTTCAGGCGGGGGTGGCGAAATGGCAGACGCGCTAGGTTCAGGTCCTAGTGATCGCAAGGTCGTGAGGGTTCAACTCCCTCTCCCCGCACCACGTCAGGACATTCAGGCCCTTTGGCAGAAGCTCGACTTTCGTTGTCCCATCGCATGGTCGCAGGGTCCTTCCAGGGGGCTGTTGCTTTGCGGCAGAAGCAGCCTATAATGCCCGTATCATGAGAAATCTCCGTCGGTTTATTGTCGTCATGCTCGTCATAACAGCGGGAGTTGCAGTTTGGCTTCCGGCCCCAGCAGCTGCCGCCTCGGTTTCTGA
This sequence comes from Caldiserica bacterium UBA4822, assembly GCA_002402295.1. Classification (GTDB taxonomy): domain Bacteria; phylum Caldisericota; class Caldisericia; order Cryosericales; family Cryosericaceae; genus Cryosericum. The sequence continues at coordinate 100,359 of DHFO01000047.1, read as the reverse complement.
GATTGTTGTCGACAAGTCTTTCCACGTTACGCTGCTTCGAGGAACCAGCGGCACCACTGCATTTCCCGACGCCACAGGAACGACAGGCGAGAACGCTACGCCGGTCGGTACCTATAAGGTGACAGCCAGGCAGGCTGACCCATACTGGCACTGGGAAGGTAAGGTCTACTCGCCATATGTGCAGAACCAGAACAATGCGCTCGGCATTCGATGGATTGGCATTTCTCTTCCCTCGTACGGACTCCATGGTACCAACGATCCCTTCAGCGTCGGGAAAGACGTTTCGCATGGATGCGTCCGCCATCAGAACGCTGACATATCGAAGGTGTTCACTATGGTGTCCTCAGGCATCCCCGTGAAGGTTATCGAAACCCCTGTGCCTCAGGGTACCGAGGCGATGGTAACAGATTTCTTTGAACTCTACGATCTTGCCGCCGTTTTGAGAGGACCGCGCTAGAGTAAACGTTATCAGGACCATACTCGGGACAGGAGGGGGTGACGCTTGCCCAAGTAGTAAGCGTCCAAACATGGAGAAGCTTTCGAGGCGCCAGGCTGTGGTTCTCCTCGTGGCATTCCTGTTACTGGGATGCGGCGTCGGCGTGTTTGTGGGATCGCGTCTTCCACGTTCACCATCGGGGACTGCTCCCTCCGGAACAGGGGAGCCTGCCATCATCAACACCGATGAAACGACCCTGTCTACCATCAGCGTCTATGTCGTGGGCGAAGTTCTGCGTCCTGCCGTATATCAGCTTGCCGAAGGCTCAATAGTCAGGGACGCGGTCGAAGCGGCAGGAGGAGCAACGAACAATGCGGACCTGATCGCTGTCAATCTGGCTGCGCGACTCGAAGACGGCGAACAGGTTACCGTCCCTTCGCTTACGGCGAACGGTCCAAGTGCTTCTCTTGGAGCGGGACAATCCGCAGGAACAACCTCAACGCGAGTCAGTATCAACAGGGGAACGCTCGCCGAGCTCGACACATTACCAGGAATTGGCCCGTCGAAGGCCCAGTCCATTATCGACTATCGCACACTGCATGGTCCGTTCAAGCGCCTTGAGGATCTCCAGAATGTTAAGGGTATTGGAGCTAAGACATTTGAACAGCTAAAGCCCCTGATTACCCTCTAGCCTTCGTGATTCGCCTACGTCTCGTTACGCTGATCTGCGTGGCGGTGCTCGCTGGAGCATGGAGCGCAGCAGGGTCAGGTGAATGGGTAGTTTTTCTGGTTCTTGCAATTCTTGGGGTCCTGTATGCCATCCAGACGCGGCACCGTACCGTCAGCCTGGTGCGTGTGCTAGTTGCTCTCGCTGTGTTCTGGCCATCATTCGCTCTGGCCTCGTCCGCCATCAGGCAGTCTGTCGGGGCTCAGATACCTGCCGGTGCCGTCGTTGCCACCGGCACCGTTTGCTCCGCGTCTGACACGACGACCTCCGGAACCACCGCGTTCCTCCTGGCCGTCGACTCTCTGGAACAGTACGAGCTGCATCACACTGTGACCCTGGACGTCCGCCTGCCTGACCGAAGAGAGGGACCGAGCCTTGGCCAGCGCGTGACGGCGTCGGGTCACATACAACTACCAAGACCGCCTCTCAACCCTGGAGAAGAGCGACCTGGGCCACCCGCCCCGAGTTTACTCCTGGCCAGCGACGTTCAGGTACTGGCAACGCGCACATTGCAGTCACAGTGGGGTGTGTTGACGTCCCGAATCCGGCAAAGCATCGAGCGCAAGGCACGCCCGTTGCTTTCGTACTATGCCTTTGGATTCGCCGAAGAACTCCTCCTGCATCAGCGCCTGTTCGCGATTCCCGAGAAGCAGCTGTTTTCAGCTACCGGAACCAGTCACCTGCTTTCCATTTCGGGACTCCACTTATCACTCATATTTGCAATTGCTTCAGCGCTGACCAGGCTGGCCTTACGGGAGAGACGAACGGGACGACTCTTGCTTCCGCTGCTCGCAACGTTTGGCTATCTGGCTTTCATAGACTTCCCTCTCAGCGCAGACCGAGCCTTCGTCATGCTCTGCATCTTCACTCTGGCACAAGTGTCCGGATCTCACCACGGAACCCTGGAATCCCTTTCGTGGGCGGCCCTGGTACTCGCCCTGGTCGACCCGCTCTCCGTCTTCGACATTGGTTTGCAGCTGTCACTGGCATCGGTTGCAGGATTGGCGTTTATCGGCCGCCCGCTGGCGAGGCTCGCACACGCCAAGATTCGCATGGCTCCCGGCCTAGTGTCGTCGTTGTGCTCTACGATAGGAGCCTCCATGGCTACGACGGCACTTGTCGTTTCCACCTTTCACCTGTTCGCACCTGTTTCGCTCCTGGCAAATCTGATTGCCATTCCTGCACTATCGATACTCCTTGTGCTCATGCTTTCGTGGACTGCGCTGCTGCTTGTTGTTCGCCCCCTTGCCGTGCTCATCGCTCCGCTCGTCAACGTCGCATCACAGCTCATCATCTGGTTTCTGAGGCTGTGTTCCCGCATCCCTGGCTCCCACGTCAACATGGCAGCTCCTCCGTCGTTCGTCCTCTGGTCGGCAGGTATTCTCCTGGCAATGATCATCCTGATTGTCGACAACCAGCCCAGACTGGGTCACAAGGGCCGGGCGGCTGGCATTGCGGCAGCTTGTGTCGCGCTGGTGCTCTGCACCTGGCCTCTCTGGGTGCGTCCCGCAGAAACCTACGCCACATTTCCGGCAGTCGACCAGGGAAGCGCTGTACTTATACGTGACAAGAATATCGGCACGTGGTTCTGCCTCATCGACAGCACTGCAACCTCCATGAACCGTGCGGCACGGGCAGTTGCTGCTCTTGGGATAACCAGACCAGATACCGTTGTTCTGTCTGGTTGCCCGACTGACATCCCCACGCAGCTGGATATCCTGTTTGAAGTCCTGGCGCCCACCCGTGTCTATGTCCCATCCGACAGCATTGCTGCCTCGCTTCCAGGGCTTGAAGGCGACGAGGAAACAACAATCCGGCAGTTTAAGCAAACGCAAAGCATCGTGACAACAAGTGGCACAACCACCATACGCATTAACGGGTCTGATGGCTCTATGACCCTCGGCACACGAGATGTTGTGGGAACAGTCGGTCGCGGTGCAGTGCTACCGACACCCTCCCCCAGCTTCTCCTACGACACCACAAGTCGAACGCTTCTGGTACAGGGCGTCACCACGCCGCAGAGGTTCCAGTCCGACCAGGCTGGTTGTTTTACACTGCGACTGACTGGTGCCACATGCCAGGTTGCGCCAGATTCCAGACGCTGATATACTGAGCACATGACAAAGCGCGTTGTACTGGTCGATGGCAGTTCCATCCTGTACAGGGCGTTTTTCGCCATGCCTCACCTCATCGCACCCGGCGGTGTCCCGACGGGAGCGATCGTTGGCATGGTGACAATGCTGTTCGCTATCATCGAGGAACTTGAGCCACAGTACATCGGCGTGTTTTTTGATCGCAAGGCTCCCACGTACCGGCACGAACTGTACAAGGAGTACAAGGGGACACGGGAAATCATGCCAGATGAGCTGGTTACGCAGCTGGTCATGGTCAAAGACCTCATTCGGTCCCTGGGAATCGTGACCCGCGAGAAAGATGGTTACGAGGCAGACGACTTCATTGGCGTCTACAGCACTGTTGCCCGCCAGGCGTCTGTGCCGTGCATTATCTACTCCGGAGACAACGACCTGCTTCAGTTGGCGGACGAGAACACATCGGTCCGCATAACAGTCAAGGGGGTCAAGCAGATTCGCGAGTACACGCCCCAGACCATCCGGACGGAGTTTGGACTTTCAGCTCAACAACTTGCCCACGTAAAAGCACTGATGGGGGACCATTCAGACAACATTCCTGGCGTCCCTGGTATCGGTGAGAAGACCGCCCTCCGGTTGATCCAGGAGTTCGGGTCAGTTCAGGCTTTGCTCGAGCATGGGGGGTCTGACCGCTACAGGACTGTGCTTGTAGAGAACCGTGACCGTATACTTCGTAACCTGGAGCTTGTTACTATTCAGAAGACTCTCGATGAACCCGTGAGTATTGCGGACGTTAAGCGCAGGGAACCCGAAGTCCAAGGCTGTGCTGACCTTTTCCACAAACTGGCGCTTTCAGCTCTCAGTCGTCGTGCGGCTAAACTGTTCGGAATCCCCTCCCTTGCGGAACAGGCAAACCACCCCTCCGCCACCAGGGAGAATCTCTTTGAGGATGCCCCCAGACCGGATGCCGGTCCTGCAAAAACGAAGGCTCCAGACGACCACGAGGACGGGCGGGTTGGCCTTACGGTAGTAGCGGACGCAGACGGATCCGGTTGCACGATTGTAGAGTGGAGCAAAGCTGGATCAACGCAGCATCATGTCGACAGCATGTTCAACGCCCCCTCAGCAGAAATCGGCACATCTGAAGCGTCGATGCGCTACGTCTATGACCATAAGGCAATCTGTCATGTGCTGACGCCCCTCGGAACCCGAGTGCGTACGCCCGCCCGGGATATCATGCTGGCACAGTACCTGCTGGATCCGGATCAGAAAGCATGGGGAGCAGAGCGCATCGGGGACGCGTGGCACCTGTCCGGAGACACCTCCACGCCCCAGGGCCTGGCAGAACTTGTATACCACGCGTCGTATCCAATCGAGGCCGCGCTCAGTGAAGCTGGGCTCATGAAAACGCTTGATGACATGGAAATGCCTTTTTCCAGCGTACTTGCAAGCATGGAGATGGCAGGACTACGTACCGACACGTCCTATCTGCGTGAGTTTGGAAGTGACCTTGGACGCCGCATCGCAGACCTGGAACGCAAGGCGTACGACAAGGTTGGAACCCGTGAGTACAGCCTTCAGTCCCCCAAACAGCTGGCAACGCTCCTGTTTGATGTTCTGGGGCTTGCTCCGCTGAAGAAGACAAAGACGGGCTTGAGTACCGATGTGGAATCGCTTGAGGCAATCCGTGACGAACACCCCGTGATTCCATTGATTCTTGAACTTCGACAACTCTCCAAAATCAAAGGGACCTACACAGATTCACTTGTACGCTATGTGGGTGCAGACGGCAAGATTCACCCCACCTTCCTGCAGACGGGGACATCTACCGGTCGCATCAGTTGCGTCGACCCGAACCTGCAGAATATCCCGGCGAAGACCGAGATTGGTCGAGAGATCAGGCGTGCGTTCGTCCCCTCTCGTGAAGGCTGGGTCCTTATATCAGCAGACTACTCTCAGATTGATTTGCGCATGCTGGCCCACCTGTCCGGTGATCCAAACCTCCGCCAGGCATTCCTTGACGGGGAGGACATTCACCTCCACACGGCGGCCCAGGTATTCGAAGTTCCTGAGTCCGCGGTCACCCCGGAGATGCGAAAACGGGCAAAGACAATCAATTTCGGCATTATCTACGGCATTTCTCCGTTCGGCCTCGCACGACAACTCGGAGTCTCGGCGGAGGACGCTCGCAAGTACATTGCACGCTATATGCAGCGTTTCCCTGGAATCAGCGAATACCACGACCGAATTGTCGCAGCGGCCGAGCGCGACGGCTACGTGCGAACTATCCTGGGGCATCTCCGCCGCGTCCCTCATATCACAAGCCACAACAGTCAGGAACGCCAGGAGGCTGTACGACAAGCCTTCAATGCTATTGTCCAGGGAAGCTCGGCTGACGCAATCAAGATGGCCATGATTCACCTGCATCAGGACCTTCTACCGCTCCACGCAAGAATGGTTCTCCAGGTCCACGATGAAATTGTCGTCGATGCCCCGGCTGCCGAGCTCGACAGCGTACGAGGGCTTATGAAGCAGGCAATGGAGAACGCCATTCGTCTCGACATCCCGCTTGTAGCCAATCTGGCCAGCGGACCCAATCTGAAGGACCTGTCGTGACAGTCGACATTGGCCTGACCGGCAACATTGCATCCGGGAAGAGCATGGTAGCAGCCATCATGCGAGAACTTGGTGCGGGCGTTGTCGATGCCGATCTCATTGGCAAACAGGTACTGGCCGCGAACATCGATGGGGCACTCGACAAGGTACGTGCAGCCTTTGGTGACCAGCTCTTTGAGGCGGGACAACTCAACCGGCATGCGCTGGGCAATCTTGTCTTCAGCAACTCATCATTGCTCGAGCAGCTGAACAGCATCACTGTACCAGTGATGACCCGCATGATTGTTCAACAGATGGGGGCTTTGCACGCCACGTTTGATGTGGTCGTTCTGGATGCAGCGATTCTCATTGAAGCCGGATGGCAGGAACTCGTCGATGAGGTCTGGGTAGTGCGAGCCTCCAAGAACGAGCAGTTGCAACGGCTCATGACGCGTGACGGCCTGGCCTACGGAGAGGCCATAAGCCGCATCGAGGCTCAGATGCCTTTGAGATCCAAGCTCGCTCGAGCAGACGTCGTCATTGACAACACCACGGATATCGAAGCAACGCGCAGACAGGTAGAGACCCTTTGGATGACACGTTTGCAGAACCGTTGAGCTACTCCAGGCTGGCCACCTACCACGACTGCCCGAAGAGGTTCGAACTTAGGTATGTGCAGAAGCTCGAGGAACCTCAGCACTGGTACTTCAGCTATGGCAAGAGCGTTCATGCCGTCCTTGAAAAGCTTCTTACATGCGACCTCCGACAGGATGGGTTGTTCTATCCCGACGGCGACGCTCTGTTCCCTGTATCGCTCGCAGACCTGCTTGATGAGAGCTGGTCCTCCTCCGGCTTCTCATCGCCGATGCAGGAAGAGCGTGAAAAGCGACGCGCACTGCGTGTTTTGTCTGCCTACATGCCAGTATTCAGGTCAACATGGCAGCAGACCATGTATGCCGAACGTGTAGTAACAGCCTCTTTTCGTGGCGTTCCGTTCACGGGAATTGTTGACAGAATCGATCGCGTCAGCGATGGAACGGTTCGTGTGGTAGACTACAAGTCCGGTCGTCCGCGTCATGCGGCGACACTATCGCTCCACCGTCTGCAGGTTGCGCTGTACGCCTCGGCTCTGAATCAAAGCCTCGAGTTCCAGGGCAGCCATTTCATTCTGCAGACCTACTACCTTCGTGAGAACCTGAAGGCAGAGCTGGATGACGGGGCAGAAGACTGCATGACTCAATCGCTGGTGTTCGTCGAAAGAACCGCCAGGAAGATTGCGAGTGGCGACTTCCGTACGAGAGGCGGTAGAAAGTGCTTTTCCTGTGACTACAGGAGTGCCTGCACGGTGTTCCGAGGGTCCTGACTGTTCGGACAAGCGCGGTAAACACTCCCGCAGCCACACGCAGGTGGCCACGGGAGTGCAGAGAGAACGAGTTACAGCTTGGACTTCAGAAGGTCTCCAAGCCGGTGAATACCTTCGGTGATGTGCTCCGGGTCGACGGCAGAGAAATTCAGCCGCATGTGGCTATTGTCATCCCTGTGAGGATAGAACGCAACGCCCACAACATATGCAACTTTCGCGTTGATCGCTTCTGTGAACATCGCCTGAGTATCGATTCCATCAGGCGTCTTCGCCCAGACAAAGAGTCCTCCCTGCGGATCAGTCCACGTTGCCGAGCTTGGGAAGTACATCTTCAGGGCCTCGATCATTGCGTTCTTCTTCTTCGGATACTCGCGGCGAACGACTTCGAGGTACTCGTCCATCCACCCTCGATTGATAAACTCGTACGCAATGTACTGGGTCAGCGCGGGCGAGCACAAGTCGGCAGCCTGCTTCCCAACAATGATCTTGTTCATGACATCTTCGCGGGCCACGATCCATCCCAAGCGAAGGCCAGGAAAACTGATCTTTGAAAAGGTCCTCAAACCGATGACGTGCTCAAGGCCCCCGAGCGCGAGCAGCGATGGCAGCGGCTCACCCTCAAACCGTATTTCCCCGTAGGGGTCGTCTTCAACGATAAGGAATGCATATCTTTCAGCCAGCTCAAGCAGCTTCTTCCGACGCTCAAGAGACATCGTAACCCCGGCTGGGTTATGAAAGTTCGGAACCGTATAGAGGAACTTCGGACGGATGTGCGCTGCCTGCAGTTCATTCAGCTTCTCTTCCAGCGCGTCCATCTGCATGCCGTCCTGATCCACTGGAACTGAACAGCACTCTGCCTGCATGCTCACGAATGCCTGAAGAGCTCCCAGATACGAGGGCTCTTCAACAATAACCGTATCCCCCGGATTGATGAAGACCTGAGCAACAAGGCTGAGCCCTTGCTGCGAAGCAGTAGAGATGATGACGTTGTCGAGATCGAGGCCCCGGACCCCCTCCTTTTCCATACGGTCCATGAGCAGCACCCGCAGCTTCTTGATCCCTTCGGTGGAGCCGTACTGGAGTGCCTTGTTGCCATACTCCTTGAGTGCAAACGTGCTCGCTTCTGTCATACGATCCAGGGGAAAGAAACGTTCGTCAGGCATGCCTCCTGCCAGGGAGATGATTTCAGGGCTATCGATCAGTTTGAGAAGTTCACGAATTTCCGATGCCCTGAATCCTCGCGCTCGATCCGAAAACAACTCCGCCGCGTTCACTGCCATTGATATGCCTCCTGTCTTGTAGTTTGGTAAGCGCCGGAGAAAGGTACCCGCCCTGAAGTACTTACCAATGAAGTATACTGCCGTTGCATACAAACAGAAAGCCCGTCGTCTGACGGGCTTGATACCAGCGCTTCAGCAATGTGAGAAGGCTACAAACCTATCTGCTCTGCTACTTCCTTCATGGAGCGCAATCCAATGCTGACAAACGCGTACAGGTCCAATCCCAGATCCTGACAAGCAAGAATCTGGTCGCGACGAGCGCCGGCCGCAAACCTCTTTTCCTTGAAACGCATCATCACGAAGTCGGTGTCCACGTCTGCAAGCTTCTTGTCTCTTGTGACAAGCGCGCAGGCCACAATAAGTCCTGAGAGTGGATCTGCCGCATACAATGCCTTGTCCATGAGACTCCTGCGGGGCAGGCCAAGTAACGGATTGTGGACGCGCACGGCATAGCAGATCTCCTCTGAGATTCCCATCAGGCGGAGCTGTTCCGCCGCAACGATGCCATGAAGATTGGGTTTGTCCTTCGTTTCTTGGTAGTCAATGTCATGAAGAAGCCCTGCTAGGCCCCACTTGTCCACGTCCTCACCAAAGTGTGTGGCCAAACCCCGCATGATAGCCTCTACCGCCTGCACGTGATGGACCAGATTCGAGGAAGGCATCCGTTCGCAGACGACCAGAAAAAGCTCGTCGCGATCCATGCGCTAATCCTCTTGGTCTGTGTGTGGAGAACCAGACGAGTTCGTCTCTTCCGTACCCGAGCTGAGAACGTCGCTGCCGGAGGCTGCCTCGTCACACTCAGCCTGCGTCGCACCGTCGACCAGCTCAGCAGCCGCGGCAGTTTCGGAGAAACACGATGCCTCCATGTCCCGCCGAGCCTGCCCGAGAGCAGTCCATATGGTCAGACCAAGCATGATGACGAACCCATAGTTCAACACGAGCCCCAGAATGTTGAGCGCCGTACTCACCCATGATGCCAGCTGAAAATCCGGATGATTGACCCAGTAGTTGTTGAGGAAGAAGATCACAAAGCTGTTGAGCACCCACTGAATGGTAAAGTAAGAGGCCATCAAGGCAGTCGTCAACAGCAGCAAGAGGCTGGTCTTGCTGTCCTTTACACGGCGGTATGACGCCGCAAGCACGAGTCCAACAATCGACAGGGCTGCAAACGCAAAGTAGATAAAGAACTCGACAGTAAACATGTCCCCGAATGCCATCATGATGCACCACCTCTGCGGTTGGATTTCTTCTTCACTGTCTTTTCTCGCGTGACACGGAAAGACTCGTGTCCTTTCTTGTCAGCCGAGGTCTTCATTGCCGGCTGTGCAGCACCCCCGGATTGAGGACTTCCGGCGGAAACCACTGCTCCGCGCCCCGACCGAGGCGCGGCATGCGGACCCTTGCCGCGTTCTCTGTTCAGAAACTCGAACTCCACCCTCCCCCGCTCGCCCAGCTTCAGATAGGCTGAGAAGGGCCGATTGTACCGAGAGACGAAGTCCTCAATTAGGTCGGTCTTGCCGGTCTCAAGAAGTTTTCGAACCGTCTCGCGGTCAATCGCCTTACCCGCGTACACCTTCTCCATCTGGAACCGGCACCCGGCGTCAGCACACCTGTAATGACCGCTTGTCTCAACGACCGAACCCTGGCAAATCGGACAGCGTCCTAGTGGTTCTGCGTCGATAATTGGCTCCTCAGCGGAGGCACCAGCCGGCCCGTTGGCAAATTCCCATTCGAGTTTATTGTCGGCTGTGAGCAGAAGACGAGCGCTGAACTTGAACCCGCGCCTGCTCACGAATCCGTCTAGCATCTCCGTTCTCTTCTCCCGAATCAGCTGACATGCTTCTTTCCTGCTGAGAGGCCTCTTCAGAATCACCTTGGGGATGCTGAACTTGCAGTCTGTCTTCTTGCGTCCATGGTGCTCGCAGACATAGGAGGCAGGACGTTCGACAACGTTTCCACCACAGAGCGGACAGACACCCAGGGGTTCTGTCGACTCAACGCCAATCTGAGTCTGCACCTCGTAGACCTTTATCTTATCGACCATCTGCCGCGTGAACTCTCGTATCCGTGTGAGGAACTCCTCTTCACCCATTGCACCCTTTTCTATCTTGCGCAGGTTCATTTCCCAGTTGCCGGTCAGATCTGGAGCAACGAGTTCCGCCAGTTGGATCGTCTCGAGCAGGTCAATGAGGTCGATACCTCGGCGCGTAGCCATGAGACTCCTTGCTTTCCGCTCGACAACGCCCGTACGAATGAGTTTCTCGATGATGTCTGCCCGCGTCGCCGGAGTTCCGAGTCCTCTCTCTCGCATGGCCTCCGCCAGCTCCTCGTCGTCCACCAGCTTCCCTGCAGTCTCCATTGCAGCAATAATCGACGCGTCTGTGAAGTGCTGGGGGGGCTTTGTGAGCTTATGCTCCACCGCCATCTTGAATGCTTGGATCGCGATGCCCTTGGTCAACGGGGGCAGGTCCCTGATGTCCGCTTCGCCAGGCGCGACTTCCATCCAGCCTTTTCTCTGAACCACTCTCCCATCCGTGCCAAATGTTTCGTCCCGAACAACAGTCTCGACGCGCGTCAGGAGGAAGACCGCTTCCGGATAGAACTGCTCGATGAACCTGCGCACGACCAGGTCGTACACGATAGATTCGTCATGACTCAGTGCCTTTCGTTCGACGCGTGTGCCCGTTGGAATGATAGCGTAGTGATCCGTCACCTTATCATCGTTGAAGGCGAACGAGCGCATCGTCCATCCTTCTTCAAGAGCATGCTGCACGAAGGGGCTATACTCGTCCGTGTTGAGCTCGCCGAGAATGCGAGCAACCTCCTTCTGTAGCGTTTTTGGAAGGAACTTGCTGTCCGTGCGCGGGTAGGTAATTGCACGCTTCTCCTCGTACAGGGACTGGGCAGCCCGCAGTGTTCTGCTAGCACTCAGGCCGTTGAGTATATTGGCCTCGCGCTGTAGTAGTCCCAGATCGTAGAGATATGGCACGGGCAGTCTGCTTTCCCTCTGCTCGACTGAGGCAACCACCCCCTTCCGTCCACGACATCTGGCTACTATGCTCTCCGCCTCATGCTCATCGTCCAGCCTAGTCTGGGACCCCCGATGCCACAGCCCTTGATACACCGGCTCTCCATTCGGCAGCGCTTTGAAGTCCGCAGCAATCTCATAGTACGGTGCAGGGCTAAACGCCTGAATCTCCTTCTCCCGTCTGGCAATCAGGCCAAGGACCGGGGTCTGTACACGCCCAATGGTGACGAGCGAGCCATTTCTTCGGGTGAGGCCACGCGTAGCATTGATCCCGACCAGCCAGTCTGCCTCCGAACGCGCCAGCGCAGCCTTGCCCAGGTCGTCATATTCTGCTTCTGACCTCAGCCCGCGAAACCCCTCTCGAATACTCTCCGAAGTGTATGAGGAAAGCCAGAGACGTGAGACAGGTTTGTGAGATCCCGCCATGACGTAGACGTTGCGGAAGATCAACTCGCCTTCACGGCCAGCATCGCATGCATTGATGATCTCCTCGATGTCCTTTGATGTCATGAGCTTCTTGAGCACTGCGAACCGTTGCTCTGCACCATCAAGAACGGTGAAGTGAAAGCGCTCCGGGATGATCGGAAGATCTGACAGAAGCCACTGTTTGTACTTTTTGTCATATTCGTCGGGCTCGGCCAGCCCCACAAGGTGGCCCACAGCCCACGACACGATATAGTTCTCTCCTTCGTAGTAGTCACGCGTCTTCTTGCAGCGATCAATGACTGCAGCAAGTTGTTCGGCGACACTGGGTTTCTCTGCAATTACCAGTTTCTTCACAACGACTCCTATGGTCCTCGAACGACAACGGTCCTCATTATACACGCAAACAACACCCAGCAAGTGTGCACGGGTTCTCAGTTCCTGCGTGGTGCGGAGCGCATGCTGGTCAGTGCCGTCAAGCGGTCTGCGCTCCGCCGCCGCTCTCAGGCGAGATACGACTCGAAAACCACATGCGGCACCTAGTGACGCTTCCGACCGGCGTTTCTACCGTGAGCGCCGAAGGTGCTGATCATCAGACACTTGGCCAACTAGGGCGCCATACTAGAATACGTGCGTACTGCAGAAGCATGCTACAGTCGAAGCAGAGGCGAAGTGCATAACATTTGAACAAGTGGAGAAAAACGGAAAGGCTTCTGTGAAGGCCATAGGCGGAGAAATCGCAACTGAGCGGGACGGGCTGACACTCATTGCTGCCTGCATTGAACGTTGCACCAATCTCGACACGCTGCCTACAGACTGCCTCTCACCGCAGTTTCTGCAGTCGTCAACGTGGGTTGCTGGATTGGTCGTTCAAAAGCGCAAAGACTATGGCATTCGAGCGACAGCCCTTCTCAACATCGAAAGCACATCCCCACGCTTCAGAGAGTTCGCTCTGCAGTCAAATCACAGTACCACGTACCACATCTGCAAGACCGTGGATGAAGCAGAACGATGGCTTGTTGAGGAAAGAGCATCATAGAACTGGTGCGCCCGACAGGACTTGAACCTGTAATCTACGGCTCCGGAGGCCATCGCCCTATCCAGTTGGGCCACGGGCGCGCACACTGCAGTATACGCAAAAGGCCAGGTGCGGACAAGCGTGACTTGTCTACTACGCCAGAGGACGTATCGCGCTACTCTACCGTCACACTCTTGGCAAGATTCCGTGGCTGGTCGACGTCGAGTCCTTTCGCGTCCGCGGTGTAGTAGGCCAGCAGTTGCAGAGGCAAGGCGCACACCACCGGTGAGAACAGCTCATCTACGGTAGGCATCGGGATGAAATCAGTCGCTATTGCCTGCGCCCGCCTGTCCTTCTTGTCACCCAGCACAACTAGAGGAGAATCCCGGGCAATTGACTCCTGCAGGTTGGAGTAGACCTTCTCGTACAGTGGTCCCTGTGGAAGGATACCCACGACAGGTACATCCTGGTCAAGAAGCGCAATCGGTCCATGCTTGAGTTCCCCGGCTGCATATCCCTCGGCATGAATGTAGCTGATTTCTTTCATCTTGAGAGCACCCTCCAGCGCCATCGGGTAGTTGACCCCACGGCCAACGTAGATCATGTCGTGAACCTTATAGAACTTGCGTGCGATCGTTTCCATCATCCCGGCATACTCTAGCACCTGTTCGCACTTCTGGCTCAGGCTGGACAACTGGGATGCGTAACGAACAGACGAGTCAGAATCAAGGACCCCGTTCCTCTGTCCGAAGTACAAAGCTATCAGATAGAACGCTATGAGCTGAGCCATGAATGACTTTGTCGCCGCTACACCGATTTCAATCCCAGCCTGCGTGACAAACGAGATCTCCGACTCGCGGGCAACGGTACTTTCCGGGCGGTTCGTAATAGCCACCACCTTTGCTCCGAGACTGCGCTGCAATCGAAGCGCGGCCAGGGTATCAATGGTCTCTCCTGACTGAGTTACGGCAATGCCCAGGGTCCCAGGCTGAACGATGGGCCGCCCGTAGCGATATTCGCTGCTGAAGCTAACATCCGTCGGTATTCGGGCCAGCTCCTCGAGCAGATACTTTCCTACTCGAGCAGCATGGTACGATGTGCCTGCAGCCACAATAGATACACGCTTAGGAACAGCTTCGCCTTGAAACTCCTGGAGGTCAACGTGCCCGGTATCGATGTCAATCCGGCTGTAGAGCGTGTCGCGAATCACGACCGGTTGTTCATGAATCTCCTTCAGCATGAAGTGCTTGAAACCTTGCTTCTCTGCGGCAGATGCATTCCACTGAACCATCATGGGCGCACGCTCGAGCCGCGCCCCATCGTCCAGGGCATAGAAAGCAAACCCCTGCTCGTTGATCTCGACGACGTCGCCATCATGTAGAGGAATAATGCGATGTGTATAGTCCAGCAGGGCTGGGGTGTCGGAGCCCAGCACCATTTCTCCTTCTCCCACGCCCAGGACCAGCGGAGACAGCTTGCGTACGGCGACAATCCGACCCGGAAATGCCTTCCCAAGCACGAGGAATGCGAAGGCCCCGTCTAATTGCAGGGCCGTCACACGGGCAGCATCCAGGAGGTCAGCACCGGCGGCCACCTGGTCCTCCATCAGATGTGCAATTACTTCACTGTCCGTATCAGAGACAAAGACGTGGCCACGCTTCACCAAGTCCTGGCGGAGCGCCTCATAGTTCTCGATAATACCGTTGTGAATGACCGCAAGCTGCCCCTTGCAGTCTACATGAGGATGAGCGTTCCTGTCTTCGACCTTGCCATGTGTCGCCCACCTGGTATGGCCCATGCCAGTAGTCGCAGTGTAGTCAATTCCAGTTACGGCTTCCTCCAATTCCTTGAGCTTACCACGCCGCTTTACAACGACCACTTCCCCCTTCTCGAGGATTGCCATCCCTGCGGAGTCATAGCCTCGATACTCTAACTTGTGAAGCCCTCCCAGAATAACAGGAACAACCTTACGTGGTCCAACATAGCCAATAATGCCGCACATGTTACTCCTCCCCCTGGCCGCATGAAGAAACCAGGATACGCTTGAGTTCCTGGGCAATGGCATTCAGGCGGTCGGTGTCCTGCCCCTCCAGGAAGATACGGACCAGAGGCTCCGTTCCTGACGCACGGACGACAAGACGGGCGGCGTCGCCCAATTCGGTGCGCGCAGCGTCAACCGCATGCAGAAACGTCGGACATGAGACTATCTGTTTGTCCTTGACACGCACGTTTTCCGCAATCTGAGGGTACAGCTCTACGCTGTCGAGCACATCGGCGAGACGACGCCCGGACTTCTTCAGATACGAGAGTACCATGAGCGTCGTAGCCAGTCCATCACCTGTTACATTCTCGTACAGGTTGATGATGTGGCCAGACTCCTCGCCCCCCAGGACGAAGCCTCCATCGTGCAGTCTGTCCAGGATGTATCTGTCTCCCACATCGGTACGCTCGAGCCTGATCCCGTACTGTGCAAGAGCCCTTTCGAGCCCAAGATTGGTGAGCACCGTGCCGACGACAGTATTCCCAGTCAGCCGCTGCTCTTCAGCGAGGCCTGTTGCCAGAACAAAGAGCATGACGTCGCCTGAAACTCGACGCCCCATATGGTCGATCATGATGACCCTGTCGCCGTCCCCATCATGCGCAACCCCGACGTCGGCACCCTCCGCGAGCACACGGGCTGAAACAGCAGCTGGGTGCGTTGATCCGCAATCCTTGTTGATCACGCGACCGTCCTCATCCGTATTCATCTCAATCACGCAGGCTCCAAGCCTGCGAAGCAAGACAGGCGTCGTTCGGCTCGTCGCGCCATGAGCAGTATCAACTACAATCCGGAGACCAGCGAGACTCAGCCCTGGGTTCTTACGCTCCAGGATTCCAAGGTACTGTTCCCGAGCATCGTCTGCCCAGCGCGCCGCCCCCACCTCGTCGCCGCGTACCCTGCACGACGTATTCACCTGCAACAACGCAAGATTACCTTCGATAGCTTCCTCGTCGGCATCCGCCAGCTTTCTCCCCCCCGCGCCAAAGAACTTAATGCCGTTGTACTCCGGAGGATTGTGCGAAGCAGAGATCATCGCCCCGGCCACGTAGTGGGGATCATTCGCCAGCACCAGGGCCAGCCCAGGCGTTGGAAGTACGCCCAGATAGTCGACAGTCACCCCAGTCTCCATGAAGCCAGCGCCGAGCGCGGCTGCCAGCATCTCAGAAGAAACGCGGGGATCCCAGGCGACGGCAACAGTCCGCTCGGCCTCCTGCGGCCGACGCCCATCGAAGAACATTGAGGCTGCGGTTCCAAGAAGCAAGGCAAGCCTCGAGGTGATTTGGGTGTTCACCACACCGCGGACACCATCCGTGCCAAAGAGGTTTCGCATAGACATAGTTTACTATACGCGCGGCTGACCATTGCGCAACCTGCAGGCCAATATCGGCGTTCCACGAGCCTTGCCCAAAGAACGGTAAGGCCGGGGCACCCGTCCCGGCCAATGTTCGGTAGTCCTCAGCCGCTAGTCATGGCGCCGGGGGTACGGGCTTGCCCGGCCTTCGCCTGGCAACCCTGCGCACAAGCAGGGCACAGCCCCACAACAGCACTCCCCAGAACGCCAGATAGACGATTGCACCGCCCAGCCATGTCCAGAACGTAGCCAGTCCGTGGCCAAACCGGACCAGGGAATCGGCAAATGCTTCGCCGAATCCACGGGGAGAAACAAAAGCGGCAACCGTCTGGACAAGCTCGACGCTCACTGTCGCGAGGGATGTCGCATTGTCAAGGTAGCGTTGCTGACCCTCGTACTGCTCAATTTCTGTGCGTACTGTTCGCAGTTGTTCCTGCACAGCCAGCATGTCCTTGATGGTGCCCGCCTTCTTCAGAAATCCCAGCAACTGTTCTTCCTCTGCGCGGAGCACCTTCAAGCGGGCGTCGACATCGATATACTGGGCTGTAACGTCCTGTGAACCACTGCTCCGGCTCGTTACCGTTCCAAGTGCAGCGAGCTCCTGAAGAGCCTGTGCGGTGGCCGCAGCTGGTATGCGCACTGTGACGCTTCCCACAATGCGGTCGCCTGATTTTCGCAATGAAGACTCAGCCACATACCCACCCAACTTAGTAGCAAGCCTCTCACAGTCAGCTATTGTCGCCTCGGCGTCTGCCACCTCGAGACTGACGCTGGCGCTCATCACTATTTTGCGGTCAACAATCGTTGGTTCCGCGGTAGATGGGAGCCCAGATGAGGACGCCTTGTCCGAGCTGTTGAGGAATCCGCTCTCGCGCCCCGTGGTCGTCTGGTCAGGAGCTGGAGGTTGAGAGGCCTGCCTCGAACATCCTCCCACGAGTGCCACAGCCAGAACACATACGGTGACAAGCACAAGGCCCTGCCGAAAGCGCGCGCCCTTCTGCATGAAAACCTCCGGAAACGAGTATCTGTCCCTAGCCAATGATCCGTATCGTCACGTGACCTGTTCCATCTCCGTTTCGACCGGTCCAATACCATGTCGCGGCCCTCTCCAACCCCGACTGCTCCTCCACCACGTAATGGTGCAGCTTCAGAAAAGCCTCCAGTTCAGAATCCTCATGAGGCCCCAGGTCCAGAACAAGCGACTGGGGTGCTTCCACGTCGCTCAGTTGCCGGGCGGCATCCTCGTGGTCACTCATTAGCCAGCTCACAAGCAACTGCCTGCGTACTCTGTCACCGCGCACATCAACTGTATAGTCCCACGCAGGAGAAACCATGGCTGCCGCAAAGTTGGTGTCCAGCTCGGCCTGGGCCCCCAGCCGCTGCCCGCTCGCCAAAGGTGCAGACTTAAGAGGACCCACCGTCGTACTTCCGCCTGTGCCCCATGGAGCGACACCTGCACCAAGGTACAGTACCAGCACGACAGCAACGGCCACAACTGGCGACAAGCCCAGCACCAGGCCCTGAATATGGCGGCGTCGGACCCGAGTCCGATTGATACACTCCATTACGGCATCTGCCACAGAACATTCCATCGGAGCGAACAGGTCGGCAGCCTGCTGCCGCACCTCGCTGCGTACGTTGTTTGTATCTTCCGTTTCTCGGGTTCGTGTATGCTGTCTCATCATCATTCTCCGCTTTTAGGACGGGGAGGCTGGCGAAAGGTTCCCGCCAGGAGTTCACGGAGCTGTTCCCGGGCTCGAAATACTCTGCTCTTGACGGTTCCAGACGGAACACCAAGAGTAACCGCAGCCTCGTCGTATGTGAGTCCATCCAGGTCCACCAGCGAAAACGCGGCCCTGAAACGAGGATCTATCTTCTGCAAGGCGGTGCGCACCCGCTCACGCACCTCATCATCTGAGGGACCGTCATGGTCTTCCTCCATTGCAGGCGCCTCTGCGGTAAGAAGATCTGCCTGTGTTTCGCCAGACGCCACGGGATGCTGGGGCTTTCTTCGAACTGCGTCAATTGCGCAGTTGCTGGCTATACGGTACAGATAGGAGGACAGCTTCGACGTGCCACGAAAGCGCGCTAGGCTGGAGTACAACTTCACGAAAGTCTCCTGCGTGATGTCA
This sequence comes from Caldiserica bacterium UBA4822, assembly GCA_002402295.1. Lineage (GTDB taxonomy): Bacteria > Caldisericota > Caldisericia > Cryosericales > Cryosericaceae > Cryosericum. The sequence goes on along the minus strand of DHFO01000047.1, from coordinate 81,875 downwards.
TACGCTAGGTCACGGTCAAAGGTCACGCGTACGGCCACAGAGAACACGTATTGTTCATAATACCGAACAATGTTCTCATACAGGTCGGTTCTGCCCATGATGACCTGGCTGATTGTGTCTTCGAGATGCGGCATGTCATCCATGCTGCCATTATATGAGTTCGCTGCCCCATGCATAGGGCGAACGCTGGCTTTACAGGCTCCACACCGTCGTTTGACAGTCACCCTGGCGCAGGTATAATGGGCCAGTGCCGAAGTGGCGGAACTGGCAGACGCAGCAGACTCAAAATCTGCCGGGGCAACACCCGTGTGGGTTCAATTCCCTCCTTCGGCACCAGCACCGCCCGATGTATCTTCCCACCCGCCTTCTCCTGTCACGAGTCATCTTCCACACTACACGCCCACCAGTGGTCTGCCGTCCAAGCTGCCAGTGTAAGACGACAGCGTTTGCATGCATCTCCGATGCCGGTACAATACCACAGGATAATGGAGGTTGCCTATGCGCACGCTGATTCGAGACATCGCTTTCCTGATGACAGGGAACAGCCGTCAGGAGGAATTGACTGACGCGTATGTCGTCATCGACGACAATGTCATCAGTTCGGTCGGCACTGGTCCTCTTCCGCCAAATATAAGCCCTGATCGCACTCTTTCGGGAGCACACAAGCTCATGATGCCTGGCTTCGTCAACACCCACCACCACCTCTTTCAGACGCTCTTCCGCAACGTGCCCCAGGTTGAACATGCAAAGCTGTTTGACTGGCTGACTTTTCTCTACAACCACTGGCAGTACATTGATGAGGAAGCCGTATATGTGAGCGCCCAGACAGGCCTTTGTGAGATGCTCAAGACAGGTGTCACGACTACAACGGACCACTTGTACCTGTATCCTCACGGCAACAACGCGCTGTTTGACGCTGAGGTCACGGCAGCGCGGAACATTGGTGTACGTTTTTACCCCACACGAGGAAGCATGTCGCTGAGCAGGAAGGATGGAGGATTGCCTCCGGACACCGTGGTTCAGACCGATGATGAGATACTGAGCGAATCAGAGCGGGTCATCCATCAGTACCATGATCGAGGCCGCTACGCCATGACACGTGTCGCCCTCGCGCCCTGCTCACCGTTCTCTGTTACCACCCGCCTCATGAAAGAAACCGCAGCTCTTGCAGAGAAAGAAGACGTGCTCCTGCACACACACCTCGCCGAGACACAGGACGAAGAAGCCTTCTGTCTGGAAACATTTGGCGCACGCCCCACCGAGTACATGGAACACGTTGGATGGCTGACTCCGCGCACGTGGTTTGCTCACGTCGTCTGGGCCTCTGAAGAAGATATCCGGAAGCTCGCCGAGCACGAGTGTGGAATGGCTCACTGTCCAGCCAGCAACATGCGTCTCGGTTCAGGAATTGCTCCAGTAACGGCGATGAAGCAGACTGCAATGCGCATTGGCATCGGGGTCGATGGAAGCGCCAGCAACGACACCAACTCGTACATCGGAGAAATCCGTCTTGCCACACTGCTGCAGCGAGTACGATACGGGGCGGGCGCCCTGACCTCGCGGGAGGCACTCGGAATGGCCACGATGGGCGGGGCACGGGTTCTGCGGATGGACAGCGACATTGGCAGCATTGAGGCTGGCAAGGCGGCTGACCTCATCATGTGGAATCTCGACACTCTAGAGTTCGCCGGTGCTCTCCATGACCCCTTCACTGCGCCTGTCATGTGCGACGCCAAGCAGGTGGATTTCAGCATGGTCAATGGACAGGTCGTGATTGAGCAAGGAAACTTCGCGAACGTCGACCTTCCGGAATTGATTGCACACCAGAACAGTATTGCATCGGCCCTCATGATGCGTTGACACGCGGGTCAGGGCTGTGTTTATGGAGGGTACGAGGCATGAGATCACTCAGAGAGTTCCTGGGTTTTGTTGACGCTTGTGGCGCGAGTCAAGTCGACCTCAAGTTCACCGACCTGTTCGGCGGGCTTCATCATGTGACGGTTCCCCTTTCACGATTCGATGAAGCGTTTCTGGCCCGGGGCGTCGCCTTTGACGGCTCGAGCATTCCCGGCTTCGCTTCTGTAGAGCGGAGCGACATGCTACTCCAACCGGACCTGTCGTCTGCCTTTGTGGATCCGTTCGCCCGCGTTACAACTGTCGCGGTCTATTGTGATATCCTGGAACCTCACACGCATCAGCGATTTGCCCTTGATCCACGTTTTATTGCAGAACAGGCAGAAGCGATGTTGGCATCAACGCCCTACGCCGATACAGCGTGGTTTGCCCCGGAATTCGAGTTCTATGTGTTTCAAAGTACTGACTTTGGCTCGTCCGAAACAGGAGCATTCTTCACGGTAAGAAGCGCAGAGTCAAGTGCTGCTCCGCATTCCGAAGACATGGGCCTCCAGGGGTACTCAATCCGCCATGGTCGCGGTTACCACACGGAAAGACCTCTCGACCGCCTTGTCGACTACCGCAGTACGCTCGTGCAGATGTTGGAGTCTATCGGGATATCCATCCGCTACCACCACCATGAGAGCGGGGAAAACGGGCAGGTTGAGCTAGAAGTCATGCCTCGTACGCTGCGGACCATGGGAGACGCATCACAGACAATCAAGTACTTCGCCAAGAACTTGGCTCTCCAGATGGGCATGACCGCGACATTCATGCCGAAACCCCTGGCCGGTCAGGCGGGAACCGGCATGCACTTCCACCAATACCTGACCAGAAACGGGCAGCCTACGTTCTATGACGCAGGTGCAGAGCCCTATGACCTATCGAGGCTTGCGGTTTCCTACATCGCTGGGATTCTCAGCCATGCGTCCGCGCTGCTGGGCATTACAAATCCCTCGACAATCAGTTACAAGAGGCTCGTACCAGGATTCGAGGCCCCAGTTCGCGCATTCTTCTCCCTTGGTAATCGCAGTGCTGCCGTGCGAGTTCCCATCTATGCGGACACGCCAGAAGAAAAGCGCATTGAGTTCAGACCGCCAGATGCCACAACAAACGTGTACCTTGCCATGAGCGCCATGCTCCTCGCGGGAATTGACGGGATCGAACGGGGGCTTGACCCTGTGCCGCTGCATCTGGGCCCATATACTGGCGACATTGAGCAGCTTCCTGACGATGTCATCGCAGAGATTCCCGTACTGCCCACGTCTCTTCGCGAAGCATTTGTGGCTCTACGGCAGGACAGTGGGTTCCTGACTGGACCCGGAGTCTTTCCTGCCTCCTTTGTCGACACCTTCTGCCGGTATAAACTCCAGCATGAGGAGGAAGTGCTTCGCCGACTACCGCATCCCAAGGAATTTGAGCTGTACTTTGACTGTTGAACAAGCGTACCATGACCATCGTCCTGAACCTGCACCCGATAGTTGCCGAACAGACGGGTGACCCTCACAGTATCAACGTGCCTGAGGGGACGACCGTGAAGAATGTTCTGGCTATTCTCGGCATTGGTGCAACACGGGCGGGCTTCGTTCTTGTTAATGGTCAACGAATCCCATATGATACGACACTGCACGACGGCGACAGTCTCTTCATCATGCCCTTTCTAGGCGGCGGCTGAGAAAGGCACCACAACAGATTGCTCAGACTAGAGTCGCTTCGATGAGGGAGAATTCTCTGCCTCACTCGACACTGCGGTAAGGCCTTCTGCGTCCGTGATAGGCAGCACGAACATCACCCCGGTATTTGGCCTCGAAAAATCCCCGAAGACTCGATGAGCCAGGCGCCGGGCGGCCTCAAGAGATTTGCCGCCCTCCAGCAGAGACAGGATGATAACATTGTCTCTCAGGTCGATGCTGGCGCTGAGGACCTGTTCAAGTGATGTGTAAACAGTGTCGTGGTCCCGGAGAATACGTCCCATCCCTTTTCCGTCGACAACAGTGGCGCCTCGTACCCCAACTGCAGGCAAGAGCCGCAGGTACTCATAGGTCTTCTCCTCCTGCGTCGTGATAATAACCAGAAGATACATCACTCCTCCATAGCAACAGTCAGCTAGGTACAGCCTATGTTCAACCTGGTGTCAAGGCAAGAGCATAAGCTGCGGAAGCCGGACGAGCGTCTAGTGCTACGCAGATGCACGATCCTGTTGAATAAGCACCTTGAGTGCTTCCACGCCGGTCAGCACAAGCCTCTCCAGCGGAGCCTCGCGGATCTGTCCATGCTCCACTTCCTCGTCGTTGTTCACGACCAGCATCACACCACCCGCCCGTCGCCTGAGTATACTGGCAATGATGAATAGTGTTGATGATTCCATTTCAGAACAAATCGCTCCGCCTGCGATCCACGCTCTTCGCCGCGCCCTGAGTTCTTCACCGATAGGTTGTCGGTCAGGGTTGATCTCACCATAGAACGAGTCCTTCGACTGCGTAATGCCCAGGTGAGCGGGGTACCGGAGACGAGCAGCCGCTGTCTTGAGAGCCAACGTTACGGCCATGTCAGCAACTGCCGGAAACTCGACAGGCAGGTACTGCCGGCTCGTCCCTTCATCCCGAATGGCCGCCGTAACGATCGCAAGGTCGCCAACATTCATGCCGGACTGCATCGCGCCAGACGTTCCAACCCGAATGAATGTATCGGCACCAACCATGGAGAGCTCCTCAACAGCGATGGCTGTGGATGGCCCCCCGATCCCTGTGGATGTCACCGAAACCCGCTCTCCCAGAAGAGTCCCGGAGTAGGTCACGTACTCCCTGTTCTGGGCGACCCTTACGGGATTGTCGAAAGCTCCCGCAATGAGTTCGCATCGACCAGGGTCCCCTGGAAGCAGCACGTACCTTCCCACGTCCCCCTGACGCACCTTGATGTGGTACTTGTATTCGCCATCAAACAGCGTATGACCCATGCTTCCTGCCTCCTGGCTGTTTCGCTAGAGCAGCCCTTCGAGAAGGATCTTGACACCGATGCCCACGAGAGCTACGCCGCCTACAACCTCGGCCTTGTCTTGAAGCAACCCACCGACCTGACACCCAAGCAGAGTCCCGGCGACCGACAGAGAGAAGGTCACTATGCCAATCAACAGTGCTGGCCACCAGATGGAAATCTGCAATATGGAAAGGCTTACTCCAACAGCAAGGGCGTCAATGCTTGTCGCGATAGCAAGCACCAGCATCTCTCGCCACGTGGCATCTCCACGCACTGGAGCCTCGCCAGCGGCACGGCCACGCAGACTTTCCACGATCATTTTGACCCCAATAACGCTCAACAGAGCAAAAGCTACCCAGTGGCTGACGTTTTGTACTGGTCCTCGAAGTGCAAGACCGGCCAGCCAGCCGACAATCGGCATCAGCATCTGGAACCCGCCAAACCACCACCCCGTCTTGAGCGCTCTTTGAGCCGTGAGATGCTGAACAGTACACCCACTCGCCAGCGAAATGGCAAACGCATCCATAGACAACCCAACTGCTATCACCAGAATCGTCCAGAACTCCACTGCTCCTCCAATTCAGCACGTGCGCGGGCCCAGACACTGCCGGGCAGAACTGCACGCCTCGCAATCCCTGAAACATCATTCAGACAAGTATATCGGCCACTGCATGCTTTACAAGCGAGAGTTGTGACCTAGACTAACGACTAGAAAACGGTAGACGAGCCGTACCTTGCCCGAATCCAACGCTCGCCTGGAGGACTGATGAACAGCTGGCTCAAGTACGGGGCTCTTGTTCTGGCATCGTACCTGTGGGGATCGCTGTGCTGGGGCATCATCCTCAGCTACTCCCTGAGGCACGAAGACATACGCCTCAAAGACAATCCTGGACTGTCAGGCAGCATCAGACAATATGGTTGGCCATATGGCCTCGCGGTCGGCGTACTCGATCTACTCAAAGGGTACGCCGTGAGTGTCGTGCTTCACTTGGCCGCTGTTCCGCCGTGGGTGTGGATCGCTTCCTTCATTGCCGTGATCGTGGGACACAATTGGCCAGTCTTCTTCCAGTTCCGGGGTGGTGGTGGTATTGCCACGACGATCGGTATCCTCGTTGACAACTACCCACTGGCGGTGCTGTGGGCCCTCCCCTTCGCTGCTGCAGCCGGGATCGCATGGATCCTTGTACCTGCCCTGAAGAAGAAGCTCCACGTATCACCTTTCATGACAGCCGTCGGCGCGATTCCCGCAGTTGCATGGATCGTCCACCACAAACCCTGGTACCCGGATTACATTATTGTTGCCACACTCGCTGCATTGATTCTCCTCAAGGGCAGTCAGTTCCACCTGGGAGCGGAGCGGGTTCGTAGAACAGCCCACACTGCAGATACACAGAACACAGATAAGGACACGAACGATACAGCCTGAACTCATGGACACGGTACCAGGGTTTTCAGAACCCTGGTACCGTATACCTTTCAGGACCGCGTATACACAGGTTTTCCGGCTATCATGGTCAGAGTAGCGACCCCCGCCGGTTCCCAGGGTTCCGCACCAAACAGTGCTAGGTCAGCGGCCGCGCCAGGCCGAATCTCTCCAAGTCCTTCGAGTCCGAGTATGCGAGCCGGCACGCTCGTCACTGTGCTCAGTACTCGTTCAGCGGACAGCCCCTGACCGACGAGGAACCCGAGAGACGTGTGAAGGTACTTCTCGGGGTAATTCGGATGCCCGGAAATGACCGCCATGTCGACACCGGCCTCGAGCAACTTGCCAGCGTTGGCTGGATGCAGGCGTCGGGCCTCCTCATCGGTTCTGGACATGATGAGCGGACCGAAGGCCACGGAAACGTGGCCCGCCTTGAGTTGGTCGGTCACAAGATCGGCATCGTAAGCCCCGGTTATGACGTACCGCAACCCGAATTCCCCGGCCAGCCGCATGGCTGTCACGATATCATCCGATCTCAAGGCCCGGATGAAAGCAATGTCATCTCCTGCAAGCAGAGGCAGGAGAGCCTCGTACTTCATGTTGAACTCTTTCTTCTTCTCCTTGTAGTCACGTGCTCGCATCAAGAGGTCCCGGATCAGAAACGCGTTTCCCATCCGGGTCATAGGTGTTCGCTTCTGACCATGGGTCCGTTTGGGATCGTTCCCCAGTGAGAACTTGACGCCAAAAGGAGCTCTGATACACATCTCGGTTACGGTGGGGCCGGCCAGGTGCACTATCGCACCCCTGCCCCCAACGACGTTGGCTCCACCCGGCATGACCAAAGCAGTCGTCACGCCGCCCATGAGTGCCTTGGTGAGACTGGTATCATAGGGAGTAAGACCGTCGAGGGCCTGCATTTCGGGCGTGACAGCATCGGTGCTTTCGTTCCAGTCGTTCCCCTCAACTCCCAGTGACTCTTCCTTGAGGCCAATGCCCGAGTCGATGTCGATGAAGCCAGGGGTCAACCAAGCCGCATGATAGTCGCAGTCTTCAATCGCCGTCGATCCGGCTGCATCTACCGATACAACACGGTCACCTTCGATCATCACGACGGTTTCACCAGCAATTGCATGTCCATCAAACAGGTGCTGCGCGCCAATGGTGATCATGCCTGCGCCTCCCATGCCAGTCTTCCGTTCACATACGTGCGCTCCGCCACGCTGCTTGACTTGAACGGATGTCCGCTCCAGATGACCACGTCGGCGTCCTTGCCTTTCGAAAGACTGCCAATTCGGTCTTCCAGCCCAAGGATTCTCGCTGGGTTGATCGTGATGAACTCCAGAGCCTCTTCTTCCCCTGCTCCGCCTTCATACGCGGCTATGGCGGCCTCGAGGCGAAGTGATTCGATGGGGATCACCGGGTGATCGGTCATGATTGCTGCAAGAACGCCAGCTTGTGCTAGCAGATGCGGTGTCTGAAAGCTCGAAGAAGCAGTTTCCACCTTTGGCGAGACATCGAGCAGGGGCCCGGTGATGACCGGAATCCCTGCTTTCGCCAGCTCATTGCGCACACGAGCACTATCCGTCCCATGCTCGATAACCATTCGAATCCCAAACTCATCGCGAATGCGAACCATGGTCATAATGTCATCGGCGCGGTGAGAGTGTGTGCGGAGTGGAATCTCGCGGTCGAGCACCCTGCACAGAATCTCCATGTCAAGGTCCACCGCAGGGGGCTCCGCCCCGGCCCGGCGCTCGCGATAGTCACGAGCTTTGAGCAGTGCCTCTCTCAGTACCTTGGCGGTTCCCATTCGTGTGCTCGGCAACTGGTTTTTTGTCTTGTAGACTCGCTTTGGATTCTCCCCGGACGCAGTCTTCAGGCCCGCAGGGTCCTGCAGTACCATGTCCTCGAGTGAACGGCCGGCAGTCTTCATAGTGATGCTCTGTCCGCCTATCACATTGCCGCTCCCTGGTCCCGTAAACACGGTTGTGACGCCACCTGACAGTGCATCAGAGAATCCAGAGTCCCAAATGTACACGGCATCAATTGCGCGACACCCAGGCGTCGCCGGGTTCGTCATCTCGTTTTCGTCCTCGCCGATTTCTCCGACCTCAAGGTTGCAAATGCCCAGGTGCGTATGCGCATCGACGAACCCTGGTGTAACAACCTTACCCACAGCGTCCACGACCTCGGTTCCAGGCACATCTTTGCGTCCAGGGAAGACATCCGAGATCTTGCCATCATCTCCAAGCAAGACCGAACCGTCCTCAATGACGCCGTCACTTACAGTAAGTACGGTACCACCACGAATCAGAATCATAGGTCTCCTTTCTCGCGGGGCCGCCCCCGCGCTTTTCTTCGGTAAGCGAATTATAGGAGGCCTTCGGAAAACTGCAAGTAGCCGGTTACGACAGGTGCAGGCGTGACAAATCCGCTTATACTCACACGTAAGCAGCTATGAATGCGGAGGTGACACAGACATGAAACAGACTGCACTCGTGATGGTGGACATGCAACGGGATTTCCTGCAACCCTCGTCACCCCTGTTTGTAGCCCAGGGACCTGATGTCCTCGCAAATGTTGTCAGAGCCCTCGAGGCTGCCCGCGCCGCAGGCATGCCCGTCGTTCACGTCGTCCGGAGGCACCGGTCCACCGGCATCGACGTCGACATGTGCCGCAAGGAATTGTTTGAACGAACCGGTGGTTTCCTGGTGACAGATAGCCTGGGGGCAGAGGCACCCGGAGCTCTCAGACCGCTGGACTCGGAAGTCGTTATCGCCAAGACTCGCTGGTCCGGCTTCTTTGCAACGGACCTCGACCTGGTGCTGCGCCGCATGGAAGTCAGGCACATTGTGCTTATGGGCCTGCAGACTCCGAACTGCATTCGCGCAACTGCCGTGGACGCCCTTTCGCTCGATTATGCAGTAACTGTTCTTTCCGACGCGACGGGGTCACAAACAGTAGACGTTCAGCAGTCCAATCTGGAGGACATGACTGCGATGGGTGTCCAGATTCTTACCACACAGCAGTTCGTGGACCTCGTCCGCGACACTTGAGGAACAGTATCTCATCTACCCGCCATGCGGGGGCTCATGAACTGTGGCAGGTGAACCCCTCTCAACACTTCGCGTGGCCACCAGGTCAACCCCAAGTTCCAGCACGTTGGTGAGAACGACTTGTCCTTGGCTCACCGGCGCTGAAAGGCAGCACCTCCGCACACAGGTCATGATATCGAGCAGGCGCTCACGCGGAACTGGAGCGGATGTCTTTACCGAGACCAGCGACAGGACACCTCCAGAGACTCTTACACTTGTTGTCAGTGTTCTCATGGGAGCAACGGCTTCCTGCCTGGCGTAGCCGAGACCACGCCTACATCCATGGCCCGAGACTGCCGTGATGGTGTCCCCGTCCGTGGACACAGACACCTTGCAACCTTCGGGACATACAATACAAGTGACGATACGCGTCGTACTGCTCATACCACACGCACCGACACGTACTGTGCACACGTACGGAAGACCGCTGAGTCCACGTTCACCGTGACCATCTCTCCCGGTGTCAGATGCCGTCTCCGAAATCGAGCAAGAGGTACATCGCGCCCATCGGCCACAACCTCCACAGTAGCCTGACGGAACACATCGTCAGGTCGCATCGAGAGCACAGTATGCTCATCCGCCTCATGTACATCGACGTACTGTGGAACCACATACCGAATGCCGCGGCCCGGAATTACACGTATCGTGCGCTGCTTCGGAGCGAGTCTGCCCGCGATCAAATCTGCAGCGTTTGCTCCGGCATGACGGGCTTCCTCTGACACATTGTCTACCAGGTCGTGCACCTGAAGCACGTTACCGCATGCGAAGACCCCCGGTACGCTCGTTTCCAGCCTCTGATTAACGATAGCTCCGCCGGTCGCCAAGTCCAGCTCAACGCCAGCACGCCTGCTGAGCTCGTTCTCGGGAATGAGGCCCACGGAGGTGATCAGGGTGTCACATGCAATGTCCTGCTCTGTCCCGGGCAGTGGATTGCGGCCTATATCCACTTCTGAAACGGTCACCCCGCTGACGCGCTTTGCACCGTGCACGCTTGTAACTGTGTGACTCAACATGAGTGGAATCCCATAGTCATTCAGGCACTGAACGACGTTGCGCGTAAGTCCGGTGGAGTATGGCATGACCTCAAGAACGGCACTTACATTGGCTCCTTCAAGGGTAAACCGGCGTGCCATAATGAGGCCGATATCACCTGACCCAAGGATGACGATGTTCTGACCAGGCAGATATCCCTCCAGGTTCATCAGCCGTTGAGCTGTCCCCGCGGTCATGACGCCGGCGGGCCTGGTGCCCGCCACCATCAGAGCTCCGCGTGTCCTCTCGCGACACCCCATTGCGAGCACAATGGCACGTGCAGTAAACTCCAGTCTTCCGTGCACAGGTGATATGACCACGACATGCTTGTCTCTCGTGACATCCAGCACCATCGCGTCTACCAGGCAGGAGATTCCTGCCTGCAGGACCCGGTCCTCAAAGCGCTGCGCATATTCTGGTCCCGTCAGTTCTTCCCCGAACTCGCGCAAGCCGAAGCCGGTGTGGATGCACTGATTGAGGATTCCTCCGAGAAAGCGCTCCCGCTCAATAATCAGGATGTCGTGAACGCCGTTTTCGACCGCCCCGACAGCAGCTGCCAGACCAGCGGGACCACCACCAATGATAATCAAATCATAGTCACTCTTCACTCAGGTTGCCTGCCCCCAACATCCGGAAGTTCACTTCGTGGTCGCCGTTACCAAGGTTCACGCTTGTGTGTGCTGGTACAGTCTGGCTGACGATATCGGATACCACGGGTCCAGAATGTCATCATGGCCAGGACTGAAATTGATTCCCATCTGGGTCATTTCTTTGATTCTCGCAGGACCCCGTGCACAACCTCCCGCGTGACAGCAGCAGTCGCACGCTCCAGCACGTCCTGCTCAGTAAGAAGTGCTTTGTGTTCTGACCAACGTTGAATGCCCTCGAACAGGGTTCCGCTCTCGTTCCACTGCAGTTGACCTGCTGTCATTGCAGTATCGAGGTGCACATGTGATTCGACAAGAGCGGGCGTAACGAACAAGCCCGTTGCATCCATGGCCTGTCTGGCTTCCACCTCTATGTGGGGCTGAACGGCTATAAACACTCCGTCCTGAACACCTATGTCGGACAGCTCTGTCTGGGGCGGAGAGAGGCGAGCATTGCGAATAGTCAGGTCAAGCACAGGAATCTCCTTCGGGCCGCAGCCGCGTTGCCAGAATCTCAGAGCCGGGTCCACACTTGGTGATGAGGAGCGGATCCACGTTCAGTTCCCGGGACAAAATCTCCAAGACCCGAGGCCCGCAGAATCCGCCCTGGCACCGGCCCATGCCCGCCCGGGTACGGAACTTGACACCGTCCAGCGTGCGCGCACCGAGCGGTCGGTGGATGGCCCGCACGACATCGCCTTCAGTCACGGTTTCACACCGGCAGACAATACGCCCGAAGGCCGGGTTCTCGTGAATCATCTGTACCTGCTCCTCAGTGCGACAGTCGCGGAACAGTATCGCAGGCTCGTTGGTGGGGATAAATGCAGGATTGGCAACGAGTTCGAGCCCTCCGTTTGCCATCAGCCGGACCAGCTCTTCCGCGATGGCCGGCGCAGCGGTAAGACCCGGTGACTTGATACCAGCGGCGTTGAAAAAGCCTGGAGCAGATTCCTCGATGAGAAAGTCATCGCGTTCGTCTATGATTGCCCGTGCTCCGCAGAACTCTGTTATTGCCAGTCGCTCGTCAAGCGTCGGGACACTCCGGTGCGCCTGTGCGAGCACAGACCTGAGCCCCGCGTCTGTTGTGGCAAGGTCACGGTCGCTATCAGTGTCTTCCGCTGTAGGACCGACAATAATGTTGCCATCTGGTGTGCGACTTACCACGACTCCCTTGCCCGTAGGACCAGGAACCTGAAAAACCGGGTGCCGGATGTCATACTCTGGACGGTTCTCAAGCAGTACATACTGTCCAAGCCGCGGATGCATGTGAAAGTGTTTTTCCGGAACTGCCGCCTGACTTATCTTCGCGGCTGACAGGCCCGCCGCATTGACGACAAACCTCGTCCTGAGTTCCTGAGTACCAAGATGGACGCACCACCCGTCGTCCAGGGGTTCCAGGCCGGAAACCGCACGGTCGAAGAGAAACCAGACACCATTTCGTGCTGCATTCTCCGCTAGCGCAAGCGCGACCTCGTAGGGCTCTACCGCCCCACCAGTCGGAGCGAACAGAGCACTGTCAGCCTGGCGATGGACATTGGGTTCCAGCTTCATTAGTTCATCGTGACCAACAAGACAAAGTCCTGGTACCCCGTTCACCCGGCCTCGAGCCAGCAGAGCATCAAGGTACGGCCGGTCCTCCTGAGAGAGTGCCACCACCAAGGTTCCAGACCTGTCCAGACGCACGCCCAGGTCCTGACAGAGGCCGGTGTACAGGGCATTGCCGCGCACGTTCATACGCGCCATCAGTGTCCCCGGCGCAGGGTCGTACCCTGCGTGAATGATGCCGGTGTTTGCTTTGGTAGCGCCTCCCTGGCCAGCCTCAGCCCCCTGCTCGCAGACGACAACGCTGAGGCGGTATCTAGAGAGCTCCCGCGCTGCTGCGCACCCTACGACCCCGGCGCCAATGACAACAACATCGAGAGACTCGCGTTGTTGCGTCATGTCACTCATCAGCCCATGCCCTCGCCCTCGCGACGCCCTTGCGCCACCGAGCATACATTCGTTCCCGTTCCTGCGGGGACCACGTTGGAGCGTAGGACTGGCCAACGCTGTAGAGGTTGCGCAACTCTCGTTCCTCGTTCCATATGCCCACTGCCAGACCAGCCAGAAACGCAGCGCCCCGGGCAGTAGACTCGATATTCGCCGGAACGGTCACGGGACTGCCAAGAATGTCGCTTTGAAACTGCATGAGGAAGCGATTGCAGCTAGCGCCGCCGTCTGCTCTGAGACCTGCAACGGGAGCACCTGCTTCCTGCTCCATGGTGTCGACAACGTCCTTGACGGAAAAAGCGATTCCCTCCAGCGTTGCCCGTACGATGTGCGCCCTCGTCGTTCCAAGGGTCAGGCCAAGGATGGCACCACGTGCATACATGTCCCATTCGGGAGCACCAAGTCCCGTGAAAGCAGGAACGACCACCACGCCGCCGCTGTCAGGCACAGACATCGCCAGCGCCTCTGTGTCGGACGACGCCGTAATGAGTCCCAGGCGATCGCGCAACCATTGCACGGCTGCTCCCGCCACGAAAATACTCCCCTCCAGCGCATAGGCCGGGACGCCATGTATTCTCCAGGCAACGGTTGACAACATGCCCCTTGAGGACCGGACAATCCGATTGCCGGTGTTGACCAGAATGAAACTGCCTGTCCCGTAGGTCACCTTCACATCACCCGGTTCGGTGCATGTCTGCCCGAACAATGCCGCCTGCTGGTCGCCCGCCACTCCCGCGATGGGAATCTCAGCACCAAGCAAGTTGGCAGTTGTACTTCCCAGTACCATGCTGGAATCCACTACGTCGGGCATCATTGACCGCGGAATGTCCAGGAGCTCAAGGAGCTCTTCGTCCCACTCCTGGCGCTGGATGTTGAATACCATTGTTCTGGAGGCGTTGCTCGCGTCCGTCACATGGAGTTTGCCACCTGTCAGGTTCCAGATAAGCCACGAGTCAACGGTGCCAAACGCCAACTCGCCCCGCTCTGCGCGGACGCGGACACCTTCGATGTCATTGAGGATCCATGCTATCTTGGTTCCTGAGAAATAGGAATCAAGAACAAGCCCCGTACGCTCCCGTATCAGGTCCTCATATCCCTGCACCTTCAGCCTTTCACATGCAGAAGCAGTGCGCCGGCATTGCCACACAATTGCGTTGCACACGGGACGCCCCGTTGCACGGTCCCAGACAATCGTAGTCTCCCGCTGGTTCGTAATCCCAATGCCAGCGATCTGCTGCGGTGTGATGCCCGCCTGAGCGATGACCGCCCGCGCAACGGCAAGCTGTGAACTCCAGATTTCCTCGGGATTCTGTTCCACCCATCCTGGTTTTGGATAGATCTGGGTAAAGGGCTGAGCGACTGCAGCGACAGCCACCCCTCTGTTGTCAAACAGAATAGCCCGCGAGCTTGATGTCCCCTGATCCAACGCCAGAATGTACTTCTCCATCGGACGTCCTCTTTCCTCTGCGCCTTACGGTGCAAGCACCGCGACTGCCGCTCGAGGATTGTTGGTGATAATAGTGTCAACGCGCAGTTGAGCACTGCGCCTGACGGCCACCGCCGTGTCAACCGTCCACAGAGCAACGGCAACCCCGCAGTCATGCAGCTCTTGGACAAGATGGCGAGTCGTGTTGATATAGAACGGATGCACAGCACTTGCACGCTGCTGCCGTGCGGCAGCAGCAACATCCGGCGCTCTGAGCCATGGGCCGTACAGCAGGCCTGTCCATGCCGAAGGCCTCAATGTCCTGATAAGCCCCATGCTGTCATGGTTGAAGGAAGAGAACATGACCATAACATGGTACTGGTCGACAAGCCGGAGCAGCCGTTGCTCCATACCATCATAGGGAACCTTGGAGTTCTTGAGCTCGATGTTCAGAGTCGCCCCGGTCCCATCAAACAGCTCAAGTACCTCAGCCATCGTTGGGATTGCATCGGGTGCGAGGAGCCAGCAAAATGATGCGCGGCATTCAGCCTGCGAATCTGCTGCAGCGTGAAGTCCTTTACCCAGCCGGTCCCATCCGTAGTTCGGTCAACCGTTTCGTCGTGAATAACGACGAGCACACCATCCCTCGTCATCTGAACATCGCATTCTGCGCCGCCCACACCGCGGCTAAGGTAATCACGAACTAACGCAAAGGACGCAAGCGTGTTCTCCGGAGCCAGTCGCGGTTCACCCCTGTGCCCAAGTATCAGCATGGAACAGCATCCTTTCGCCGCAACGTTGTCACCCTGCCTGCGCGGACACTTTCATGATACATGAAACGCGAGGCTCAACAAGCGCAGCACATCATCCATGCAGACAGCCTGCCTCACCGGGCGCAGCCCCGCGAGCCCTTTGTACCTAGAGTGTGTTGACAACTGTGTTTGTCACAGTATCCTGAAAGCACCCGAGAAAACGTTGTAGTACGCCGTTTTCGTGGAGAAGGAAAGGGAGGTAATCGTGGCACAGTTTATTTCACTCAAGACTGCAATTCCGGGACCGAAGTCCCTCGAACTCAGCAAGCGAGAAGCTGCCGTCGTTGCAGCACCCATGTGTGACGCACTTTCGCCTGCATGGATTGCCGAGGGACATGGCGCACTGGTGACAGATGTCGATGGAAACACCTTCATCGATCTCACTGGAGGCTGGGGTTGCATGGCAGTCGGACACTCACACCCTCGTGTTGTCGCCGCAATCAAGGATCAGGCTGACCATTTCCTGCACACAGACTTTACCTCGGTTCCCTATGAAGCATATGTTGCGGTCTGTGAGAAGCTGGCCCGTCTTGCCCCAGGTACCTTTGAGAAATCTGTGGCACTGTTCAACAGCGGGGCAGAAGCTATAGAAAACGCCGTCAAAATCGCACGTCACACGACCGGCCGGTCTGGCGTCGTCGTCTTCGACCGTGCATTTCATGGTCGTACGCTGCTGACCATGACAATGACACACAAGGCCAAGCCGTACAAGGTCGGTTTTGGTCCGTTTGCGTCTGACGTTTACCGGATGCCGTTTATTACCTCATATCATCCGACCATAGAGGTCAACGAATGGGAGAAACTCCTGACGACCTATGTGGATCCTTCAACGGTTGCCTGCATTGTCGTGGAGCCAATCCAGGGAGAGGGAGGATTCAGGGTGCCCTCTGATGGCTTCCTGGAGATGCTCCGTGAGGTTTCCAGAAAATACGGCATCCTGCTCGTGGCGGATGAAATCCAGACGGGGGCAGGGCGCACTGGCAAGTTCTTCTCGATTGAAAACTGGAACGTTGTTCCAGACATGATCTGCTCAGCAAAGTCGCTGGCGGCAGGAATGCCACTGTCTGCAGTCATTGCCCGCAAGGACATCATGGACCAGCTGCCGGGCAGCAGCATTGGCGGAACCTATGTGGGCAACCCTGTCGCGTGTCGCGCTGCGTCAGAGGTTATCGACATCATTGAGGATGAACACCTGCTTGAGCGGGCTGTCGCCCTCGGCACGCTCATCCGCTCCCACTGGAATGCGTGGAAGGATAGGTACGAGATCATAGGAGACGTCCGGGGAATCGGAGCCATGCAAGCAATCGAATTTGTCAAGGACCGTGCTACCCGAGAGCCTGCCACTCAGCTGAATGGTGAAATCATCAAGGAATGTGTACGAAACGGCGTTCTGGTCGCAGGTTCAGGAATCTATGGAAACTGCATCCGCATGCTTGTTTCTCTTGAGATTACTGATGCCCAGTTGACTGAGGCATTTGGTGTCATGGAGACGGCCGTAGCCCGCGCCAACGCGTCGCGCTGAGAGCTTTCATTCCTGAGGGGTGGATCGACCACAGGGGCCGGAGCGCGAACTCCGGCCCCTGTTCATAAACCAATGGACATCACGATGAGGTCTGTGACCTTCGGTCGCCGCTGTCGATGATGATGGTCACCGGACCATCGTTCACTAGCGTGACAAGCATATGAGCTCCAAAGACTCCGGTCTGCACGTCACAGCCCGCCCTTCTCAAACCAGAACAGAGGTCCTTATACAATATGTCGGCAACGCTGCCTCCTGCAGCACGAGTAAAACTTGGCCTATTGCCGCGCGTGACATCGCCATAGAGGGTGAACTGACTGACCACCAGTATTGATCCACCCGTGTCCATAACGGAACGATTCATCATCCCATCGCCGTCAGCGAAGACGCGAAGCCCGGTAAGCTTGCGGACCATGAAGGCAACATCCTGTTGGCCGTCATCTGAAGCAACGCCCAGCAGTACCAGCAGCCCTCCGCCGATACGGCCGACCTCCCGCCCTTCCGCACTGACACTCGCACTGGTTACTCGCTGTACCACAGCCCGCATGGATTACCTCCCGGTCAACAGCATACCCAAGAGTCATACTAGCGCACCGCGGCGCTGTGCATAGTGCTCACCAGCGGTTGACACCTGGATTCTTCCCGTTATACTCTTTCCGTACAATTTCCTCACGTGGGGATATAGCTCAGCTGGGAGAGCGCCTGCATGGCATGCAGGAGGTCGGGAGTTCGAGCCTCCCTATCTCCACCACTCTTGCTTCCACTGACCTGTGAACTTTCCTTCCTTCTGTCCAGGCCAATGGTCTAGCCTGCACCCACCAAGAAATCAGTGCCTCACTTCTTGCAAGCACCTGTCAGAGACGTATTACCCAGGCAAATGGCCAGGAACCCGCCTGCCTTCCATCCCGGAGCAGCATGCAATGGTCAGGCAGAGGCGCTGACAGAACTGGCCCACTTGCTGTGTTCGACCTCTGCCAAGAGTTCCTCAAGTCGTGGCCTGTTGTAGCGTTGCACCATGATGAAAGGAAGGTTGCACAGGCCACCGATGACGAAGACTGCCCAGAAGATGGCTGGTGGATTCCAGAGGGTAAAGACGGTTGTCTCGACGATTGTTCATACGTGGGGAGTCTGCCGACACACCTGCAAGTCTCTTCTTGGAGACAGCAGTAAACCCATCGACCGTGGCAAGCCTGTCCTTCCATCGATTGATAGGAACGTGGTCCTCGTAGAACCGCCCGCCCCGCTCCCATGCTTTCGTCCTGAAATACCAGGAATCTGATTGCCTATGCACCCGATGCTATCTTTTGCGACGAACAGCCAGTAACGGCTTGGCAGTCGCTGCCGTCAGCACTACCGATGGTCGGTTGGAGGTTTTCAGACCATGTTCACCAGCTTGCCTGGGCTGTTGAGAGCGTTCCACCATGGGCACCATAACGTAGCTGATGCCATCCTCTACGACCTGGGTGTTGTCGTGACAGGTATCTCGACAGCAACAGGCATGGTCCTTCTTGTGCTCCAAGCCATGGCACCAGCTACATTCCATACGTTTCTGGTCTCGTCGGTCATAAGGACAGACATTGGGTATGCAGCAACGGTGGCGCTGACTTGGCCTGCGACCGTGGACTGAAGAGCGACAGCTCACCCTTCATGGCAGCGAAACGGACACCCCGAGGCACATCATCGGTTCGTGTCTATAATTGAGTCATCATCTCAACAACAATGGGAGCGTCTGATGCTTACCAAAAAGAGCTGCATGCGTCTCGTCACATTTGTGCTTGACCCTCCGGTTGTCGCTATTCTGATGTTTATCCTGGTATATGCCGCCAGTCCGGCCTACAGGAACCTTGGTGCATGCCTCACGGGAGTCTTCTGCTTGGGTTTCATTCCCTTGAGCGCCTGGTTCTACATGGTCCGTCACCCCGGCGACTATGCGGGAGAACGGAAGCTTGGCTTTATCATGAGCATCGCAGGATACGTCATTGGCACTGTCGTCATGCTCATCTTCTTTCGATCATCCCGTCAGAATCTCGCGCTCATGTTGTCTTACCTGTTCACCGTCATTGGACTGAGTCTGGTTAACCTCCTGCATTACAAGGCTTCAGGACACGGAGCAGGTATTGCCGGGCCTGCAACTGCACTGACCATCCTCTACGGGTGGCCGGGCGCACTCACGTTTCTGCTTCTTCTGGTGGTTGGCAAGGCAAAGGTCAGCATCAAGGAGCACTCGCCAGCGCAAATGTGCGTGGGTGCAGGCATAGCGGTCATGGCAACCCTCGTGGCGTTCAGGATTGCAGGAGTGCTGCCATGTTAACTGAAAGGCAGGTATACTGTCGATCGGTTGACAGAAGACACACGCCACATGGCAGAAGACGAGGAGAGAAGATGAATTACGACTTCGATCGAGGCATTGAACGACACAACACAGGCAGCGTCAAGTGGGACCAGGCAACCGAGACGTTCGGCGAGGGCGTCCTCCCGATGTGGATTGCCGACATGGATTTTCCAATTGCGAGGCCCATTACTGAGGCGCTGGTCCGGCGCGCACAGCATGAGTGCTATGGCTACTCCTGTCCACAACTATCGACAATCGAGGCCATTACCGAGCGGCTCTGGAAAAACTACCATTGGAAGGTGGACCCCGACTGGCTCCTGTTTACTCCTGGCGTCGTTCCTGCCCTTCATGCAGCGGTACGCTCCTTCACATCCCCCGGGGACGAAGTTGTTCTGCAGAGTCCTGTCTACTATCCATTCTGGTCGGCCGTACGAGAAAACGGATGCCACGTAGCAATCAACCAGCTCCAGTGGAATGGGGCAAAGTACGAGATGGACATTCAAGGGCTGGACAACCTTTTCCAACCTGCAGTGTCCGGCATGTCCCACGGTCCGTCGCGCATCAGGATGATCATCCTAAGCAACCCGCACAACCCTGTAGGACGGGTGTGGACGCGTGACGAGCTGCGTGCCGTCGGCGAGACTGCGCTGGCTCATGACGCTATTGTGGTTTCTGACGAGATCCACTGCGAACTCATGTTGAACGGAGCACGTCATGTTCCTCTGGCTACCTTGAGCCCCGAATTCGAACAAGGCAGTATTACCTGCATGGCGCCCTCGAAAACATTCAACCTCGCAGGCCTGGCGACAAGTTTCATCATTGTCCCCAACCCCAGACTTCGGGCAGCAATGCAACGACGCATCAGCGGATCCGCCGGAAACATTTCGCCCTTTGGCTACGTCGCTCTCGAGGCGGCATTCCGGGACGGCGATGATTGGCTCACCCAGGTGCTGCACTACATTGAAGGCAACGTCACCTATGTGCAGTTATTCGTTCGGGATCACATGCCCCAGGTCAAGGTCACTCCTATTGAGGGGACATATCTCGTGTGGCTGGACTTCCGCGCACTGGGCATGAGCACACCGCAGCTCTCGGATTTCCTTCGGGCACAAGCCAAAGTAGGCCTGGATGAAGGCTACGTGTTCGGGCCCGGTGGGGAAGGTTTCGCACGCATGAACATCGCGTGCCCACGCACAACTCTGCAGGAAGGGCTCAATCGCATCGCCGGTGCACTAGCCAGACTGGACACAAACTGATGGGCACGGCAGGACAGGTTCCCCGAGGAACTTGACTGTACTACTGTTGTTGCCGGCAGGCGTGCATCTGAATCTGAACACATTATTGTAGGTCACAACGAAGATGACGCACACCGGTTGGCGGTCCCGCATCATATCGTCAACGCCGGCGAGCATCCGTTTGCCACATTGCTGAGAGACGGGACCTGCGTGCACCGTGAACCGCACACTCCGCTGGTAGTGCCTATCCCCGTTGAAAATCCGACATATGACTGGACAGAGTTGGCCGGAGAGGACTTTGGCGACAGTTTTCTGAACAGCGAAGGCGTCAGTATCTGCTGCGATAGCGCTTCAGGAACACGCGCACTTCAGCCGGAGCTCATTCAAGAGGGTATCGGTCACCTCCCTCCACTGCTCATCGCCGAACAGGCCCACTCTGCACATGACGGCGTCCTGATTGCAGACCGGTCTCTTCCTGCTCACGGGCCAGGAATTTCCGCTCAATGACCTGCCGTTCTCCTGTGTTGCACAGCATCGTGCCAGCATCAGCGATATCATGACCTGTCTGCCGCTGCGTCACTCCCTACGGTCACAATACCCGGCACGCGGCAGCACTGCCAGGGAGTTTTCACAGAAACGTGGCCCAGACGACCATGCGGCCGATTTCGGTCTGAACGACACAGGAATCTTCTGTCACTGAATTGAGAGATGGCGCCCTTATACTACTGCAGACTCGAACCGCCTCGATACAGGTTCCGCATTCTGGACCTTCCGGCTGTTGGCGACTGCAGTGGACAGCGATCATGCTCGACACATGCCAGAAGTCCAAGCCTTCATCCAGCTACTTGAGGCACGTGCCAGGGAAATTGACAGGCTTCTTCAGATTCTGCCAGTTGACCCAGAGCAGGCAGAGGCAGTGTTCGCTGAATTGCTTGCAGCGTGCGAAGAGAGGCTTGGCTTTGTATCAAAGACGAGGTTATTATTTCCTGATCAAGCAGACTACTTCTCGAAACCTGTCGGTCATCCGTTCTACCCTCTTGCATTTTCTCAATAGTGTATACACTACAACTGTAGTACCTACACTATTGTGGGAGATGAGCGGTGGAAGAACTGACCAGTAAGCAACGGGCAGTACTGGATTTCATCGAGGCGCGTGCGCGCCAGACGGGATTCCGTCCAAGCCTGGAAGATATACGCCGGCATTTTGGTTTCAATTCCCTTAACTCGGTTGTCACGTACGTCAAAACACTTGAGCGAAAAGGGTATCTCCCCCAGCCGGACCTCATCAAGGGTACCCCGGCTACGCCCTCACTCATGATTCCGGTGCTGGGCACAGTCGCGGCAGGAACTCCCATTCTCGCCGAGGAGAACATCGAGAAGTGGATGTTTGTGACTCCACCAACACCAGCGACTACAGATTATTTCGGGCTCAAGGTCAAGGGAGATTCCATGATTGATGAGCACATCATACCCGGGGATATTGTCATCGTTCATAAACAGCAGACCGCCGATAATGGTGATATCGTTGTTGCATTGCTTGGGGATGAGGCAACGGTCAAAAAACTGCACCAGGCAAAGAACGGCATTTTCCTCATGCCCGCAAATCCAGCATATCATCCGATCCCGGTTACCAACGAGGTCAGCATTATTGGCAAGGTAGTTGGTCTCATTCGCGAACACCTGTCCTGAGGATAGTGTCCATGAACTCCACACATGAGCTTCCTCCTGTACCAGCACTTTCTGACAAGCAGTCACTTCTCTACGTTGAAGAACGGAATGGCCATCTCACTGCATTCGTTTTTCGTGGTGAAGTCAAATACGTAAGCCGCGTTCTCAAGATGTGGGCCAGCGGCCGTTTTACCTCAGAGCAAACAGAAGATACCACCTACTACACCGTTATCAGCGAGGACCGGATGATAGCGACAATTGCGAGAGACAATGTTCACCGTCACTGGTACATGATCCGCCTCATGGATTGACACGGCTGGCATGAGTGGATTGGTATGCCCTTTGCTCATCTGCACGTCCACACCAGCTTCAGTTTTCACGAGAGTCCCATCCACATCGAGGACCTTGTCCAGCGCAACCTTGAATTTGGGTATACCTCCTGTGCTATCACTGACAGCAATACACTGGCGGGTGTCATCCGCTTTGACCACGCAGCGCGTTCTGCTGGCATTACCCCTGTCTTTGGCTGTGAGCTGACCCTGCTCAAGGACGGCGGGGATGACCATATCGTTGTTCTGGCACGCGATCTGGAGGGTTACAGCAATCTGTGCCGCCTGGTAACACAGGCGCAGGCACATGGTCGTACGCACCCTGGATTGATGTTTGACCAGTTGATCCCGCTTGCAGGTCATCTGACCGCTTTGTATGGAAGTCCCGAGAGCTCGCTGTATCAATCGTTGTCAGCGCGTCGTCCGGAAAGGGCACGTTGCCTGCTGGAACGCATGCAAACACTGTTTGGAAGTAATCTGTACCTCGATGTTCAGAATCCCATGTTCCCCGACTCGCTCCGCTTACTCTACCGCCTGCATCAACTCTCTGATGAAACCCACGTTCCTGCGTGTGCCACTGGCGGGGTTACTCATCTGCGTCGTGCTGATGCGGAAGTACGCGAGATGCTCCTTGCTATCGGCTTGCTGGAACAGGTGGACGACCGCAGCAGGATGCACCCGCATGTTAACGCGGAAAGCTGGTTCAAGGGTCCTGACGATATGCAGGAATTGTTCAGCGATTGGCCTGAAGCACTTGCCGCCAGTGGCGCCATCGCCGAGGAATGCCAGGTCACGTTGCCATTGGATGGATTCAAGACGCCCAGTTCTGTCCTGACAGCAACGCGCAGCCTCAGCGACATTGTTTATGCAGGTGCACACGAGAAATATGGCAGCATTGCCCCGACAGTACAGCAACGTATCGAGCACGAACTCGACACTATCCAGCGCATGCACATGGAGGAGTACTTTCTCATCATACGCGACATTGTCGAGATAGCCCGCCGCAGGGGAGTTGCATACTCGGGGCGTGGCTCAGGAACTAATTCCGTTGTCTGCTACTGCATTGACGCAACCCAGGTCGACCCTATCCGGGAGCATCTTCTCTTCGAGCGTTTTCTGAATGAAGGGCGCAGGAGCCTGCCAGACGTTGATATCGATTTTGACGCACTGCGCCGTAATGAGGTCGTATCCGAGCTGTTTGCTCTTTACGGGGAAGACAGGGTTTGCCGGGTAGCAAATGTCAACACGTACAACATACGAGGAGCTTTCCGCGACGTAGGCAAAGCGCTGGGATACAGCAAAGAAGAGGTTGATGATGCCACCCGGCTTCTGCCATGGTACAGCCATCGCCGCATCTCTGAGGTCATCGCCAGCCTGCCTGAGCTTGCCAGCTTTCCATACAAAAGCATCAAGCGCTGGGTCTCTCTCGCAGAACGCATCATGGGACTGCCCCGCACGTTGTCTACGCACCTGGCAGGGTTGGTCATTGCCCCCTTTCCTCTTACCACTCTGGTTCCTCTGGAGCCGTCTGGAACCGGATTTCTCATTACGCAGTATGACAAGGATGATATTGAGCGCCTTGGCCTGGTCAAAATGGACCTTTTGGGTTTGCGCACATTGTCCGCTGTGGTAGATGCAACGACGATGGTCCGGGCAGAAACGGGCTCGCAACTCAGTCTTTCAATGATTCCCATGGATGACCATCCAACGTATCAGCTGTTACGTGAAGCACGAACGCTGGGTGTCTTTCAACTCGAGTCGCCGGGCATGCGCAATTTGCTCCTCAAGCTTCAACCTGCATGTTACGCCGACATCATGGCCAATGTTTCTCTGTTCCGCCCGGGCCCCATGGCAATGAACATGGACAAGTTATATCTGGCCAGAAGAAACGGCAAGGTGCCAGTGACATTCGAGGACTCGCGCCTGGAACCTATTCTCAAGGAAACCTATGGTGTAATTATCTTTCAGGAACAGGTGCTTGAGGTCGCCAATGCTGTTGCGGACCTCTCTCTTGCAGAAGCGGATATTCTTCGGCGCACCATGACAGAGCACACACCCAAAGCCGAACTGGCTCGATTTGAGAAGCTGTTTCTGGAGCGCGCCGCCGCCAAGGGAACAGATCCTGAAACGGCCCACCATGTCTACGACCAACTCAAAGGATTTGCCAGCTATGGGTTCAACAAGGGGCATGCTGCTTCATTCAGTCTGCTTGCTTACCGTACCGCGTACCTCAAAGCACATTGGCCCGCTCAGTATATCGCAGGGCTCCTTAATGCTATGCCGGTCGGTTTCTATCCTCCGTTTGTCTTGCTGGACGAAGCGCGCCGCTGCCATGTCACCATTGAAAAGCCACTGATAACACGCAGCATGGTCCAGACTGTTGCACATGGAATGAACCTTCAGCTTGGGTTGAATCTGTTCAGTATGTTGTCCTCGAAAGACGGCGACTCCATCATAGCCGCCCGGGAGTTACGGCCCTTTGAATCAGCACTCGACTTCAGGAACCGGACACACGTCAACCGTCGGGTACTATGGCACCTTGTTCTGGCTGGAGCATTCGATGACCTTGGCACACCAGAGACGGTTGCTGCAGACCTCGGGTTGAACCCGGGCGAAATCAGGAACATTGCAGGAGACGATCAGGATCCACGACTGCATGCCGTTCTTGGTGAGATAGCAGGCATCGGCTATCCCGTGTCAGCCAGCCTGGCCATTTTGCTTGACCTGGCCACAACAAGCACGGCGGACACACCGACACCAGCTCAGGTGCACGCACCCGTCCTGCGCAGTACACAGCTGCACACGTGGCCACACGGTTCCAACGTATGGGTACAGGGCGTCATGGTCCGCGTTCAGACGCCACCTACCAAATCCGGCAAACGGGTCTTTTTCTTCACCCTCGAAGACGAGGAAGGGATGGTGGAAGCAGTCATGTTCGAGGATGCACAGCGCAAGTATGCTGCAGCACTCAAGCAGAATCGCATGATGCGACTGTATGGCGAACTCCAGAATGAAGAAGGCAGTCCAAGTATTATCGTAAAGCGTCTGGATGGTCTCCGCTTTGTTCCCGGCAGTCAGAAGACCTGCCATGATCAGGAATATACCTGAAGATACATACCGCCGACGGCCTGCCACGCCTGTGGCCGTCATTGGCAGCGGCATACCGGCAGTAGACCGCATGACCGGTATTGGCGGCTATCCACGAGGTCGAGTTACAGAATTGTTCGGAACAGCCAGCTCCGGAAAATCAGCTCTTGCACTGACCTGTTGTCTAACTGCAGCAGCCCAGGGATTCACGGCAGTCTGGATAGACCTCGAACACACCCTCGTGGCAAAACTGCCGCTCAATCCCGGACCATCCGTACATGACATTCTGCTACTTGAGCCACAAACCTCTGAAGACGCTGTTGACATGGCCGCCATTCTTCTGGAGCGGGTTCCCATTGACCTTCTGGTCATGGACTCTGCACTAGCAATGCAACCCTCACATCAGTCACAGAACCTGCCTTCCAACATGGCACGCGCCGAAATGGTCGGGCGAGCTCTGCGAAAGCTTACTGTGCTGGTTGCACATAGCAACTGTGTCATGCTGTTTCTCAGCCGGAGCTATCTCATGGCTGTTCCTGATTCGGTTGCATCTATTGGTGGACATGCTCTGCGCAGCTTTGCATCCTTGCGTCTGCGAGCAACGCAACAGCAGGTTCTCACGGAGGAGGGAGAGGCTGCAGGCTTTGCCGTTCAACTGCGGGTTGTCAAGAACAAACTTGCACCGCCTGAGCGTGAAACAGTCCTATACTACTCTCTGACAGATGGAATCCTGACAGAGGTCCCCTCGCATGAGAGACAGGAACTCAACAAGGAGGCGCGGTTGTGACCGCTGAACTCTACATCGGCACATGCGGTTATTCATTCCCGGACTGGAAAGGTGCGGTGTATCCAGTCAACCTGCGCCCCTCCATGTACCTCGTCTACTACGCCCGTACACTCGGTTTCAACACCGTAGAGCTCGACAGCAGCTTCTATCACATGCCTACTGTGCCTCTTGTGCAGGTACTCCTGCAGAAGACACCCCAGCAGTTCCTTCTTACCATCAAAGCCCACCGAAGCATGACTCACGACCTGTGGAACGACACCAGGCCAGCACGACCAGGAATGCCCCCACTCCCTGACCTTGCGTCAGGCCTCAAGAGCATCCCGGCCATCTCCTCCAGTTTTGTGGCCTTCTGGGAAGCTCTGGTGCCCCTTGCCGACGCCGGACGCCTGGGCTCGGTCGTCCTCCAGTTTCCACCATGGTTCCGAGACACAGCGGAAAACCGAGCATTTCTGACGGCAGTTCCTCAGTTGTTGCCTCAGTACCCCTTATCGATTGAGTTCCGTGACCGCAGCTGGCATGTTCCTGAAGCAGTCGCATTCCTGAAGCATGAACATCTTGGCTATGTAGCTGTTGACGAACCCCAAGTGCGCAACCTGCCGCCACTCGTGCCCGCGGTGACGACCGATACCGCGTATCTTAGACTGCACGGGCGCAACCCCAACTGGTTCGGAGCAAGTCGCGAAGAGCGCTATGACTATCTGTACACCCATGAAGAACTCGCTGAGTTGCTGCCATCGATCAGGGCCATGGCCGCACATGCCACCCGCATGTTCATCATGACCAACAACTGCCATCGCGGCCAGGCGGTCAGGAATGCACGAGACCTTCAGACCATGCTCCTCCCTACTGGCGCGCAACACTCTACGGAAACAGATCCAAGAAAGCTACGCCAATGACGGCAGGAGAACTTGCTGAACTCATTCGCCGCCCCACTCATGCGGTTGTGCTAACCGGAGCAGAGACTTCTACAGCCTCCGGCATCCCGGACTTCCGAGGACCCCATGGCATCTACACAACACGCGCCTATGACTCGGACGGGGGCGTTCGCCGTTGAGTGGTTCGACAGAAACCCTTCCCGTTTCTTCGGGTTTGTGCATGACTTCATTCCCCTGTGCGACCACGCACAACCGACCCGAGCTCATAGATTTCCGGCAGAACTCGAACACCAAGGCCGTGTGGCCGCAGTCATTACGCACAATACCGACGGACTTCATCAGAAGTCCGGCGGCGTCAACGTTCTTGAGATTCATGGCAGTTTCCAGCATGCGCACTGCAGAACCTGCCGAAGGGACTAGTCGTACCTCGAACTCAAGGACAAGCTACAGAGTTCCCGGATACCTCGCTGTGACACGTGCGGAGGTGTCCTCAAGCCTAATATTATGTCCTACGGCGAGCCAGTCTCGAGGGTGGACGAAGCCTAGGACGCGGACCTGTTTCTCGTCATGGGAACGTTACTGACCGTTTATCCAGCAGCAACGCTCCCAGCACGGACCTCCGAAACACGGGTTCTAGTACACTCCCAGGACAACATCTGCGATGTTGTCCGCGTGGTCCGACACACGCTCCAGATTTGTAAACAGGTCAACCACGACAACGCCGACCTGAGGGCCGGTTTCATGTGCATTCAGCCGCGAGATATTGCGAGACATGCACTCCTTGGTCATGACGTCGCACCGGTCCTCCATCTCCTTGACGCGATGCGCCCGGTCGACGTCGTAGTCGCGAAGTGCAGTCATGGCCTCGTCCAGAGTATTGAGTACATGTTCGAACTCCGCCTTGAGATCCTCGATTGTTCCTGCGTTGAACTTGAGACGCTTGTCATCCTTGATCTGGATGAGTTCCACGAGGTTCGTCGCATGGTCACCCACACGTTCGATGTCGTTGACAGCATGCATGAGGGCCATGACACGGGTGCCCTGCGCCTCTGACAGGTCATGCTCAGTAATCTTCGTCAGGTATGCGGTTATCTCCTTCTGCATGGAGTTGACGAGATCCTCGTTCACAAGAACGGTTTCCAGCAGGCTCATGCGATTGTCAAAGAGGGCTGTTCTACAGTCGTTGACCATCTCATAGGTTACCCGTCCCATGCGGTACAGCTCCTGGGTGGCCTGCGAAAGAGCAACTGACGGGGTTACCAGCACGCGGTCATCAATATAGTGCACCACCCTGCTCTCCGCTTCTTTCTCTGTCGAGGGTAGCAGATGTACGACCAGTTTCTCAAATGGGTTGATCAGGATAACAGCGATGCTCATCATCAGAACATTGAACAGCGTGTGCGCGTTGGCAACCTGGTGCGGTAGTGTTGACGCACCTAGCTGTACCAGACGTGCAAACGGTTTCAGGAAGGGAAACATGATGACCGTACCCATGACATTGAACAGGAAGTGGGTCAGCGCGGCTCTCTTGCTGGTAATATTGCCCCCAAGGCTTGCCAAGCCAGCGGTGACAGTTGTTCCAATGTTGGCTCCAAGAATCAATGCAATGGAAGACGGAAGAGTAACCATGTTCTTCATGGCAAGTGCAACCACGAGGCTTGTGGTGACTGACGAACTCTGAATCAGCGCGGTGAATATTGCACCAGCTACAACCCCGAGGAATGGAACCTGCCCGAATCGTGTCAGAAAGTCGATGAACGCCTGGTTGTCTTTCAGGGGCAAGAGCGTGTCAGACATGAAGTAGAGCCCGAAGAAAAGGATTCCAAAGCCGAGGATCGCCTCTCCGATTGCCTTGCTCGTCTTGCGCTTGACGAAGAACTCCATCATTACGCCAATGAGCATGAACAGCCATACCAGTCTGTCCAGCTTGAGCACAATAATCTGGGCGGTAATCGTTGTGCCGACGTTCGCGCCAAAAATGACACCCATGGCCTGCTTCAGCGTCATGAGTCCAGCGTTGGCGAAGCCCACAACCATCACCGTTGTCGCGCTGCTGCTCTGGATGATGCCAGTAACCACCATCCCGACCAGCACGCCACGTATAGGTTTGTTGGTAAGCGCCTGAAGGACGCGTCTCAATGAATCCCCGGCAGCCTTCTGCAGACCATCCCCGAGCAGTTTCATGCCGTACAGGAAGAAGGACAGTCCAATTACAAGATTCATGGCCAACGTCACATACTGGCTGCCAGGCATACGAACCTCCGGAATTCAGTTTTCGAGTGCGCCTGCAAGGAACAACGCTAGTATTCTACGATAGCACCTTTTCGCGTCAAAGGCCCTGGCAGCGGCGCTCCTGGAAACACATGGCTATGTGCGGGGCCGGTTCTGCTCCCATTCCCACGCCGTTCGAAGAATCATTTCGAGGTCCGTCATGGAGGGGTTCCAGCCCAATTCAGCCCGGGCCCGCACATTGCTGGCTACAAGCACTGCCGGGTCGCCAGAGCGACGTCCGGATTCGACCACAGGTATGGGGTGTCCGACTACTCCTTCTGCTGTGCTGACAATCTGTCGGACAGAAAATCCCTGGCTGCTGCCCAGGTTGTAGACCCCCTTCTGCTGTTTGTCCAATGACTGGAGAGCCAGGATGTGAGCATCCGCCAGGTCGCTTACATGGATGTAGTCCCGTATGCACGTACCGTCCGCAGTTGCATAATCTGTGCCGAACACTTCCACAAACGGCCGTCTGCCGCTAGCCGCCTGGAGTACAAGCGGTATCAGATGTGTCTCCGGATTGTGAACTTCCCCGATGCCCCCACCCGGGTCTGCTCCCGCAGCGTTGAAGTACCTCAGGGATATGTAGCGCAGGCCATAGGCGGCAGCATAGTCCTCCAGCATTCCTTCAATCGCAAGCTTTGTCCTGCCATAGACGCTTGTCGGGTGGAGAACACTGTCCTCATCAATGGGAACCCGCGCCGGCTCACCGTAGACGGCAGCGGTGCTTGAGAACACGATGCAACTGGTACCGGTTACTCTCATGGCATCCAGAAGCCGCAGAGTCCCAGCCACGTTGTTGCTGTAGTACGCGCGCGGGTCGCTCATGGACTCGCCGACCAGGCTGAATGCCGCAAAGTGAATGACACTTGTGACGCCCAACTGCCGTATCGTCTGGGCCACCAGACCAATATCGGCAATATCTCCGATGACGAGTGGCACCTCGAGAGGAACAGCCCAGGTGTGTCCTTTTGAAAGGTTGTCGAGCACCACAACCTTGTAGCCGTTCTGGAGTAGACGTCGTACCGTGTGAGAACCTATGTATCCCGCACCGCCTGTGACGAGAACTCTTCCATCCATACTTGCCTCCATTGGCCCAGCCCAGGTATGAGTATAGCGGGGACGCGTCACGGAACAACGGAGCGGCAGCACTGCTATGCGTGTGAGGAGGTTGGCATATACTGCTTCAGAAGAGATCGGCGCCACTCGTGTGGGAAGACTGGAGGAGTGTCATGGCTGAACTGCGGTGGAACCCATTGCTGCGCACTTGGACTATTGTCGCGAGCAACAGACAGGACCGACCCAACCTGAGTTCTGAGGCGTGCCCTTTCTGCCCGGGATCAGGCAGGGTCCCCGACACGTATGACGTCATGGAGTATGACAATGACTTCCCTGCTCTCCGATTGGACCCTGGAGAACCGGACCCCGTTGGAACAGACCTGTCTCCCGTGGCCCCCAACTACGGCAAGTGCGAGGTCATCTTGTACAGCCCGCAGCACGATGCGAACCTCTACGACCTCAGTGTGCCCCACATCACCAGACTAGTCGAGTTGTGGACGCAGCGACAGCGGGTCCTTTCTGCCAATCCGCGCATCCGCTACATCTATCCTTTCGAGAATCGCGGAGAAGAAGTGGGTACAACAATGAATCATCCACATGGACAAATCTACGCATTTCCATATGTTCCACTGAAGGTGCGCACAGAACTCGAGAACGCCAGGATGTGGTACCACGACCATGGAACCTGCCTGTTCTGTGACCTCGCCCACGACGAGCTGACCGATGGTCGTCGCCTGATCCTTCAGAACGAGAGTTTCATTGCGTATATTCCCTCGTTTACCGACTACCCGTACGGGGTGTTCGTGTCCAGCAGTGCACATCGAGGTTCGTTCCTGGACTTCTCGGACAGCGAACGCGTAGACCTCGCCCGCATGCTCAAAACCCTCACGGGAGGATTCGATCTTCTGTTTGCCAGGCATTTTCCCTACATGATGTGCGTTCACCAGACACCAGTGAACAGTCCAGAGGACGAAGGCTGTGACCTGTATTACCACTTCCACATCG
The DNA here is from genome assembly GCA_002402295.1 of Caldiserica bacterium UBA4822. Lineage (GTDB taxonomy): Bacteria > Caldisericota > Caldisericia > Cryosericales > Cryosericaceae > Cryosericum. The sequence continues at coordinate 50,415 of DHFO01000047.1, read as the reverse complement.
AGTTCTATCCGCCACTTCGCAGCGCGACAGCAGTTAAGTACTATGCGTCATCGGAGATGGGTGCCTGGGCGGCGACTAATCCTCTCCGGGTAGAAGACACCGCCCCGCTGCTCGCCCAAGCTTGTCAGGTATTTGCTGAGGCTCACAGGGAATCATGACGCTGGCCCGGAATGATATCGCCAGATTCACCGACATGTACGGTGACAGCGACACGAGTATCCGACAGTTCTTCGGACCTGGCAGGGTAAACCTTATTGGTGAGCATATCGACTACAACGGGGGCCTCGTCATGCCAGCTGCCATTTCGCTGGGCATCACAGCCACGTGTCGCCCTCGACGCGATCGCATCATTCACTTCGCCTCGGCCGGGGAGCCTCTCGTGACCACAGTGCAGCTTGACGAGCTCATCGAACCGGACTGTACGCGTGGCTGGGGCAACTATCCTGCAGGTATTGTCCGTGAGCTGCTCGTCCGGGATGTGCCCCTGCAGGGAACTGACGTACTGTTTACGACAACGCTGCCACAAGGCGCGGGTTTGTCATCTTCCGCAGCCATTGAGGTGCTTACTGCGTTCCTTCTGCTCACACTGGCTGGAAACACTGCCGTTGACCTGAAGATGGTAGCCCTCCTATGCCAGACAGCCGAGAATACCTTCATTGGTGTCAATTCAGGGATCATGGACCAGTTCTCGGTCGCCCTGGGAAAGCACCACTGTGCCTTGCTGCTGGACTGTGGATCGTTAGAGTACCAGTATGTCCCCGTCCGACTGGGCGATTGTACACTGCTTATCATGGATACTCGAAAAGCACGGCGTCTGACGGATTCCAAGTATAACGAACGCCGCACGGAGTGTGACCGCGTCATCGCTCTGCTAGGGACCAGGGCTCCTCCTCAAGGCCTCGCGCATGCAGAGTGGAACGATGTAGCATCCTGCGTCGAAGACCCTGTTCTGCTGCGTCGTGCACGTCATGTCATCACCGAGCAAGCTCGGGTCACGCAAGCAGTACGGGAGCTGGCAGAAGGAAACCTGCTGGCGTTTGGCCAACTCCTCAATGAGTCTCATGCGTCCCTGCGAGACGACTATGAAGTCAGTGGATTCCATCTGGACACCATTGTTGCAGCCGCACAGGAAGCACCGGGATGCCTCGGTGCACGTATGACGGGCGCAGGGTTCGGCGGGTGTGCGCTTGCTCTCGTGCGCTCTGGCTCTGTTGATGCCTTTACACAGCAGGTGCGATCCCGCTACATCGAAGCCACAGGGCTGGAGCCAGCGTTCTACGCCGTACAGACGAGCGACGGCGTGCACGAGGTTACAGGAGCGTCTAGCGGCTCCACGTCTTCTCGCACCTGCTGTTTCTTCCTGTGAAGCAACCGGTGTTCTTCCACTAGCAGGGAGTATAAAAGCTGGCATCGTTGCGCGCGACCTCGATTCAGGCATACTGATAGTAGTAGCTGTTCCTGACAAGGAGGTTGCACGATGGAGATATTTGCGCTGCCCAAGGGTTTTCTGCTTGGAACCGCCACGTCGTCGCTCCAGATAGAGGGTGGAGACAGAAACAACAGTTGGTATCGCTGGGGTCAGACGGGCCACGTCAAAGACGGCACGACCTCTTTTATTGCTGCCGACCACTGGAACCGCTTCCCAGAGGACATTGCACTAATGCAGCAGCTTCATCTCCAGACCTACCGCATGAGCCTGGAATGGAGCAGAATAGAACCAGAACAGGGCCACTTTGACAGTCATGCTATGCAGCATTACCGGAGAGAACTCGAGATGCTGGTGGCTACAGGGATCAGGCCGCTCGTTACCCTGCACTACTTCACCAACCCGCTTTGGGTAGAGGACGCCGGTGGTTGGCTCAATCCGGAGGCTGCAGACTGGTTCGAGGGCTACACCACCTACGTGGTCGAAAACCTCGGAGATCTGGTCAGCGACTGGTGCACCATCAATGCGCCAAACCAGTACCTGGCTCAGGCATATCTTATCGGCGGCTGGCCGCCCAACGAGGTCGGACTGACCCGCTACCTGAGGGCAGCCCGCACCATGATAGCAGCCCACATCCGCGCTTATCGCAAGTTGCACCAGGTCCGGGCAGCAGCAGGATACCAGAACACCTCAGTGGGAACTGCCCTCCACCTGCGACCATTTGATCCAAAACACGGCACGGGCCACGAGCGGCGCGCAGCAGCGATCTCGGACAGGTTGTTTCAGGAGCTGTTTGTCAGTGGAATGTGCGAGGGCAGACTGCTACAGCCGCTTGGCTCCGGCTATCCTCTGGGCGAGGGACGGTACTGCGATTTCTTTGGGGTCAACTACTACACGAGAGACATCGTGAACTGCGCCGATGCTCCGGCTGCTCCCCTGGGCAGGCGCGAGGTACGCGATGGAGCTCCTACCAGTAACCTGGGCTGGGAAATCTATCCGGAGGGCCTCTATCGGGTGTGCAGGAGGTACTGGGACCGGTATCATATTCCTGTCTTTATCATGGAAAACGGCACGGCAGATGCGACTGACGCTTTTCGCGCTGACTTTATCTATAAGCACCTCTGGCAGGTTCATCAGTTGCTAGAGGACGGTGTGGACGTGCAGCGGTACTATTATTGGTCTCTCCTCGACGGGTTCGAGTGGCTGGAAGGGTTGAGTGCCAGATTTGGCTTGATTGCCGTCGATCCATCGACACTGGAGCGCAGTGTACGGACCAGCGGATGGTTTTACGGTGACATCGCCAAGAACGGAGGAGTCACGACAAAGATGCTACAGCAGTATTTCGGCTAAGGCCTTGAGGAGTTCCTGTGGTTCGTCACTTCCACACGGCATGAAAGGAAGACATGCATGTCCCCACAGCTTGATGTCTGCCTGGTTTGGCACTTTCACCAGCCGCTCTACATAGACCTTGCAACCGCACGCTCTGTCCTGCCATGGGTCAGACTGCACTGTGCGCGCAACTATGCGATGATGGTTGCCCTGCTGGAGGAACAGCCACACGCTCATGTCACCATCAATCTGACGCCCGTGCTGGCGTATCAGATCGACGCCTATGCGAGAAAGGAGTGCACCGACGACTGGTGGCAGCTGGCCAGCACTGACGTGTCATCCCTCTCTCCCGACCAGAAGCGAGACCTTGTAAAACACTTCTTCGATGTGAACCCGAACAGGGTCATCGAGCAGGATGAGCTGTACCAAAACCTGGCAAGTCGTAGAGATGAGGATGCCACAACGTGGTCTGACCAGGATCTTCTGGACCTGCAGTGCCTGTTCACGAGAAGCTGGACCTACAGTGAGGGAACGGGTACAGACACCGGGCAGGCTCATCCTGCACACTTTTCGCAGCAGGACCGACAAGCACTGGTGCTGGCCCAGGCCAATCAGGTACAGGGATTTCTTCCACGACTCGGGCGGCTTGCGCGGACTGGCCAGGTTGAAGTTGCAACGTCTCCCTTTGCTCACCCGATTCTGCCGCTGCTCATCGATACTGATACGGCAGCCGCTGTCCAGCGGACACCCCTCCCCCATCCGGCTTTCCGGCGCCCCGAGGACTCGCTGCTTCAGTTAGAGATGGGGAAAACCTACATTGAGCACCTGCTTGGGCTACCCATCTATGGATGCTGGCCATCCGAAGGCAGCGTATCAACCGAAGCGCTCGACCAGATCACCCGGTCTGGTTTCTCGTGGGCGGCAACGGACGAGACTATACTGCTCCGCGAGCTGCACGGAGCACCGCGTTCCACGTTGTACAAGCCGTATGTAACGAAGACGACGGCGAACAGTCTGTCGATGCTGTTTCGTGACAGAGGTCTCTCGGACGCAATTGGCTTTCAGTATGCGTCCATGAGAGAGGAAGATTCTGTGGCGCAGTTCATGGAACACGTGCGTACAATTCGCGACGGCCTGAGTGAACCCGGTGTGCTTTCCATCATCATGGACGGTGAAAACGCCTGGGAGTTCTATCCTGGAGGTGGAGCCTCTTTTCTCCGTCTGCTGTACAACACTCTTGTCACGGAGCCGGGCATTCGGCTGACAACCGTGAGCGAAGCGCTTGCAGACGTACCTCCGCTGCCCCTCCCCACTATCCGGCCCGGATCCTGGATAGACGGCGATTTCAAGGTCTGGATCGGAGACCAGGAGGACAACAGTTCCTGGCAGTACCTGCGCACAACGCGAGATGACTGGGAAAAGTTCACTGCTGACGAGCAGACAAGTTCACGCATATCCCTGATGGCAGCCGAAGGATCCGACTGGAACTGGTGGTATGGCAGAGACCGTACCTCGGACGTGGCTGCTCAGTTTGATGACCTTTACCGCCGACACTTAATCAATGTCTACACACAAGCTGGCAGGACAGTTCCGGACCTGCTCCTGCGGCCCGTGGCCGGCGATAGTCCCTCCAGCGTTGTCCTTGACCCGATTGCAATCATGGAGCCGCCTGTTGATGGGGGTCCCGTCCGCTATCTCGATTGGGCTTCTTCCTGCAAAGTGCCGGCCGTCAGTGGAACAGGGGCTATGACGTTCGGAATCGCGGCTGTATCGTCAGTCCACATCGGGTGCGGCAGGACGACACTGTACGTGCTCCTGAAGTTCCATGACAGTGTTTCTGCCACAGAGGATTTCCGGGTTGAAATTCGCATTCAGACAGCAGCTCGCTTGACCCACTTCGTCATACAGAAACACCACGACCAGGTCTCCGCCTGGTCAGAACCTGAGACCAGCTTCCGCTGGGAGCTTCTGGATACGCTTCAGTTCGGATTGCCATTTGCAGCACTGCTGGCTACACCCGGCGAGCAGATTGAACTCACTATTCTTGTTCTTGGTGGCGGACGCCTTATAGCGAGCATACCCAGCCGGGGAACGCTCTCCGTTCTCCTGCCTGGACCGGACTACGATCTCCGACACTGGGAGGTGTGAGATGAAACGTCTGTGTCTGTGCATTCACAACCACCAACCCGTGGGAAACTTCGACCACGTCTTCCTCGAAGCCATCAACAGGTCGTACCTGCCGTTCCTCCAGACCCTGCTGGACTATCCACGCGTCCGAATATCCCTTCATACATCAGGGCCTCTGCTCGAGTTCATCGAGCAGCATCACATCGACGCCTACCTCGATACGGTACGAACGCTCGTCAACCGCGGGCAGGTTGAGTTAGTGGGCGGCGGTTACTATGAACCGGTTCTGCAGCTGCTCCCCGAGAGAGACCGCGTTGAACAGATACAACTGATGAGCAAGGAGTTGGAAAGGCTTTTCGGAGTTCGTCCAACGGGACTCTGGATGACCGAAAGAGTATGGGAACCTCAACTGGCGCGGTCACTTGCGCTCGCAGGCGCGCGATGGACTCTTCTGGATGACAATGGGTTTGAAAAGGCAGGGGTCAGTGGCAGTGATCTGTTTCATACCTACGTGACCGAAGAGGAGAATTACCCGGTGGTCCTGCTCCCAATCCTGAAGGAACTGCGGTATATGATCCCGTGGAGTGAACCTGAGGAAACCCTGAACTATGTGCGGGCATCCCTCGACGACGCCGAGCTGTTTGTTTATGGAGACGACGGAGAAAAGTTCGGCCTGTGGCCTGGCACATACGATCATGTGTATACTGACGGCTGGCTTCGGCGGTTCCTCGGTGCCTTGAGCAACGCAGACGATATCGAAACTATCACCGCCGGTGAAGCAGTTCAGCTGTTTCATCCCGCTGACAGAATCTATCTGCCCGCATGCTCATATGAGGAAATGGAAGAGTGGTCACTTGCTGCCACGCGTCAGCACATGTACAGGGACCTTCGCGCAAGCGTTGGTCCGAACGAGCGTCCCTTCGTCACCGGTGGTACCTTCCGCAACTATCTTGCTCGGTATGACGAGGCCAACCGCATGCAGAAGCGAATGTTGTTCGTGGGAAGGGAACTAGGGAACGCCACGGGCGAAGCGCGCACCCACTATCTCCGCAGTCAGTGCAACTGCGCATACTGGCACGGTATCTTTGGAGGACTTTACCTCCCGCACCTTCGCGATGCAGTGTACGCCGAACTGCTGACAGCCGAGCGCCTCTTGCGGGACAGGCGTGAAGGTATCTGGTTCGAGGACGTCGATGGCGATGGACGCAGTGAAACGGTTCTTACCGATAGCGACCAGACGGTCTTCCTGCGCAGCAGGGGAGGCTGCCTTGCCCAGTGGGACAGTCTCCCACAGCAGTGGTCGTGGACCAACGTCATGACCCGCTATCACGAGGCGTATCATGACAAGATGAAGAGCGCATCAGCAGCACAGGGTGAGTTTGGCAAGGCAGCGAATATTCACGAGTCCCTTCGGGTCAAGGATACCGATGCTCTGGAGGCCCTCCAGTTTGACGACTATACGCGCCTCAGTTTTCTGGACCATTTTTGCCTGACACCCGAAACAGCAGCCGTGACTACTCCTGATACCACGCACTATGAGGCGTCTATCAGTCAGACAGGGGCCCGCTTTGACAAGCCGGGCGTCATTTCAAAGACGTTTGCATTGACCGAGGACGGCATGCGGGTAGACCTCCAGATTGATGCTCCTGGCGATTGGTACGTGTGCGAACTGAACCTTGCCGTATGGTGGGAGGACCGGGAACGCTCCTTCACGTCTGATTCCTTCAGCCTGGGCACACCAGAGCACTGCATCTCACTCCAGACCAGTTTCCCCGTACGAGTCGACTTGTCTCAGATACGTACCGTATCCAATTCCGAGAGTGGTATCGAAACAATCTATCAGGGCATGCAGGTCATGCTCGGGCTGGACTTGAAACAAACACGGCACTTGACCATTGATCTAAGGAGCTGACATGAGTGGACGGTTTGTCCTGGTTCTGCATTCGCACCTTCCATACGTGCTTGGCAAGGGCCGGTGGCCTTTCGGAGAAGAGTGGCTGCATGAGATCGTTCTGGACACCTATCTGCCTCTCCTGGAAGAACTCCAGACACTCGATCATGACGGGGTGGCGGGCTCGATAGCCGTCGGCCTGACGCCAATCCTGATGGAACAATTGAAGTCGCCTGACTACGCGGCGAGTTTCCGGGCCTGGGCCAGCATGAAACAGGCCGAACTCCTCCTGGACACATCCCGCATTGGGAATATGTCATCCGAGGCAAGGAGTCTCAATGCCTACTACCGCTCTGAGCTCGACCGACGAATCCAGGGGTTCAATGCCATTGATGGTGACATCGTCGCGGCATTTGCGGCGCTCCAGACCACTGGTCGCCTCGCGGTGCTGACATCATGCGCCACGCATGGATACCTGCCGCTCTTCAGCAACGATGAGTCGAGGAGATTGCAGATCCGTGCAGGAGTTGCCACCTACGAACACTGGTTGGGGCAGAAGCCGACTGGATTCTGGCTGCCCGAATGCGGGTACCTCCCTGGAGTTGAGCGCTTGCTCAAAGAAAGCGGGCTTCGCTACTTCTTTGCTGACGCTTCTGCACTCGACACGACTACACAAGAACTTCCCAGCGGCTACGCCCTTCTGCCCACGAATGAAGACGCTCCATGGACGCCCTGGGACATTGGTTCGGGCGTTGCAGCGTTTCTTCGGAATCCGGCGACCAGCGAGCAGGTCTGGTCACGGGATCGAGGCTATCCTGGAGATGGAGTCTACCGCGAGTTTCACCGCAGAGCCGAAGGATCTGGATGGCAGTACTGGCGCATTACCGACAAGCATATAGACATGAGCGACAAACAGTGGTATGAGCCAGAAGCGGGCCAGGAAAGGGCAAGGGAACACGCTCGCCACTTTGCCGGACTTGTGCAAGATCTTTGTGCCCGGCGCGAGGAGACAACCGGCGATCCTGGAATAGTAGTAGCAGCATACGACACCGAGCTGTTTGGACACTGGTGGTACGAGGGACCTGGATGGATCTCGGCGGTACTGCGCGACCTGGCAGGAAGCGGTTCCGTTTCAGCGTGCGCACCGGAGACAGTATTGCAGGAGCGAGCCTTCCCGGCTGGCCGCTTGCGTGAATCCAGCTGGGGCGCCGGTGGCGGCCACGAAACTTGGATGAACTCGGAGACTTCCTGGATGTGGGACGTGATACACGAAGATCAGCGGCGATTCACCAGGCTGCTCCCGTCCCTTTCGGGCGAAGTGGGAGATATGATTCTCCGCGAGATTCTGCTTGAAGAAAGCTCTGACTGGCCATTCCTGATTACGACCGGACAGGCCCGTTCGTATGGCATGTCCCGCTTTCTCGAACACCACCGGAAAGTCCGCGCGTTGCTGGCTGTTGCAGAAGGGCAGCCATACAATGCTGTCGAGTCTGACAACCAGCCCGACGCCGTCTTTGCCCACCTCCACCTGCAGAATCTAAGGAGGCCTGCGTGTCAGAACTGAGAAAGGACCCAATCACTGGGCGATGGGTTATCATCACGTCGGACCGTCCTTTGCGTCCTGCTGACCTGGCAGCAGAGCGTCAGCAACCGCCAGCCGACTTGTCGACTTGTCCGTTCGAGCCAGGGAATGAGCGCTACACGCCGCCGGAAATCACAGCACTGCGCGATTTCGGCACACGTGCGAACGAGCCAGGGTGGTGGGTACGTGTTGTTCCTAACCGTTCGCCGGCCCTCAAAGTCGAGGGACAGATAGACAAGCGCGCTGAAGGCATGTACGACATCATGAACGGCATCGGGGCACATGAAATAGTCATCGAGACGCCGAACCATGCCGAGGAGCTGGCCGTCATGCCCGAGTCGCACATCAGGGATGTCTTGTGGACATGGCATGATCGCATTCTTGACCTTGCGCGCGACGGCCGCTTCAGGTTCGTAATGGTCTTCAAGAACAAGGGTGCACGAGCGGGCGCCATGCTTGCTCATCCCCACTCCCAGATCATGGCGCTTCCAGTCGTCCCCTTCCATGTTCAGGAAGAACTTGCAGGCGCTCTTGAGTACTACAGGTACCGAGACAGGTGCGTCTTCTGCGACCTGATTGCACAGGAGCTGGCCGACCGCAGACGCATCATCGAAGATTCCGACCACTTTGTGACTGTGGTCCCGTTTGCCCAGCGGTTCCCATTCGAAACCTGGATCCTGCCAAAAAGCCACGAAAGCGACTATGGGCGCCTGAGCTCGACCGATGCAGGCGAGTTGTCGAGAGTCCTCAAGCGGACCCTCCAGCGTTTGTCTCAAGCACTCGATGACCCACCGTACAATCTTGTGCTGCATACGGCGCCCGTCAATCTAGATCCTGTTCCTTCATATCACTGGCACTTTGAGATATTCCCTCGCATTGCACACACTGGTGGATTTGAGCGAGGCACCGGATTCTACATCAACCCTACGATTCCAGAGGAGACTGCACAGTATCTTCGAGATATCAAACTTTAGGAAAGGAGGAGCACGGCGATGAGGGTATTCCATGTTGCCTCAGAAGCAGTTCCATACGTCAAGACAGGCGGTCTTGGTGATGTTATGGGGAGTCTTCCGGCGGCCCTGCGGTCTCTGGGAGTTGATTCGTTGCTCGTGGTGCCCTTCTATGACAAGATTGTCCCTTCCACATCTGGATTCGAAAAGGTCAGGTCTGGATCGCTGACAATGGGCGGGCGGGTCTTGCCATACACCGTCCTCCGGCACGACTGCGTGTACTTTGTTTCCCAACCAGAGCTGTACGGGCGCGACAGCGTCTACTCGACCCGGGAGGGGGACTATCCTGACAATTGGCTGAGATTCGCTTTCTTTGCCCGTGCCGCTTTAGAGACCATCGCGGCGCTGGGCGGGGCGGACGTGATTCACGTCCATGACTGGCAAGCGGCTCTTCTCCCCGTCTATCTTCGGACGGTCATGCCAGAGCGAACCGAGAAGACACTTCTCACTATCCACAATATCGCCTACCAGGGCATCTTTCCTGCATCTGTCCTCGCGGACATCCAGTTGCCAGAGTCCGTTTTCACCATCCATGGCCTTGAGTTCTATGGCAAATTGAACTATCTCAAGGGCGGTATCGTCTGGTCGGATGAAATCAGCACCGTGTCGCCCACATACGCGCATGAGATTCTTACGCCGGAACTGGGCTTTCGTCTGAATGGCATACTGGAGGTCCGTCGCGAGCACCTCACGGGCATTCTCAACGGAATTGACTACTCCTACTGGGACCCGGCAACAGATGCCGCCCTGCCGTTCCTGTACAGCGCATCCTCACTAGAGGGAAAGGAACGGAACAAACAACATGTTCTCCAGGAAGCAGGCATCACGTCGCACCCAGACTTTCCGCTGTTTGCAGTTATTTCTCGCCTCGTCAGCCAGAAGGGAATTGACCTGATGCTTGGCGCGTGGGACGAGATGATGGCACTGCCATTGAACCTTATTGTGCTTGGAACCGGCGACCCCGGGATTGAGGCAGCACTGCAGGAAAAGGCGAGCCAGTACCCGGACCGGTTTGTTCTGAACAGACGATTTGACGAAGGACTGGCACACCGCCTGTATGCCGGGTCGGACTTCTTTCTCATGCCGTCGCGCTTTGAACCTTGCGGCTTGTCACAGATGATTGCTTTGCGCTACGGCAGTGTCCCGGTCGTGCGGAGAACTGGCGGACTCAAGGATACGATTCAGGACGTTCACCCGAAGACAGGCGTCGGCAACGGTATCAGCTTCGACGAAGCCACCCCTTCCTCCTTTCTGGACGCTGTAAAGCGTGCGGTACAGCTGTATGCCACACCTGATGCATATCGACGAGTCCAAGCCATCGGGGCTACATGTGACTACTCATGGCAGGCAAGCGCACGCGACTATCTTGCTCTCTACCAGTCAATGTCGGAGGGAGACCAATGAAAGCGGTCATTCTTGCCGGTGGGTTCGGCACGAGGCTGAGACCACTGACCGTCAACGCTCCGAAGCCTATGGTACCCTTTGCCAACCGCCCTATGATGCAGCACGTCGTACGGCTCCTGAAAAAGCACGGACTTGACGACCTGGTAGTCATTCTCTATCACCAGCCAGATGCCATCCGCACCTATTTCGGCGACGGTAGCGCCTTCGGCGTACACATTGAGTATGTTGTCAGCGAGGAGGATCTTGGAACTGCAGGAGCGGTAGGGCTGGCCCGCGCGTTCCTACAGGATACCTTTCTTGTTATCGCTGCGGACATCGTTACAGACATTGATCTCTCGCACGCAATTCAGTATCACCATGACCACCAGGCGGACGCGACCATCACCTTGTCACGCGTCGATGATCCGCTGGAGTACGGCATTGTCATCACGGATTCTGACGGGCACATCGTGCGCTTCCTTGAGAAACCCTCCTGGGGAGAGGTCTTCTCAGATACAGTCAACACGGGGATCTATGTGCTTGAACCATCCATCTGGCAGGAAATCCCTGAAGATCGGGAAGTTGACTTCTCCAAGAATGTGTTTCCCTCATTGTTGACACATCATCGGCCGCTGTTTGGATACATTGCGCCTGGGTACTGGTGTGACGTCGGTAATATCCGCGAGTACAAACATGCGCACTCGGACGTCCTGAAGGGCAAGGTCGACCTTGAGCCTCAGGGAGAACGTATTGGACGCATTGGAAGTGACATTTGGGTTGGAGACGACAGCAAGATTGCAAGTTTCAAGGGCTTCGACGGCTCAGTCCTCATCGGCAAGGGGGTCTCAATCGGTGAAGCTCGCATTCAGAGTTCCTTTGTTGGAGACCATGTCTCGATACAAAACGGTGCAGTCGTCGAGAATTCAATTCTCTGGGAGGGAGCCACTATAGAGCCCGGGGCACGCGTGTTCAACTCCATTGTTGGCAAGAACGTCCACATTGGCAGGGACGTTCTGCTCGAAGGCGACAACATCGTGGCGGATGACTGCAATGTAGGCCAGGGGTCGACTCTGAAGTCACAGGTCCAGATCTGGCCTGGCAAGATTGTCGAAGCGGGATCGATTGTGACCAGCAACGTCGTCTGGGGAAAGGCCTGGTCGCGGGCGCTGTTCGGCTCCTATGGCATCGTGGGTGTAAACAACATTGAAGTGACACCAGAAATGTGCGCCAAACTCGGATGCGCCTATGGCACCTATCTGGGAAAAGGTTCCATCGCCTTCGCAGCGCGCGATGACCATCAGTCGTCGCGCATGTTGAAGCGCTCTGTCATCGGTGGGTTGATGAGCACCGGGGTGCGCGTTCTGGACCTGCAAGCGGCACCGGTGCCGCTTGCACGTTTCGCCGTGAAGTCAGTGGCAGCCGGTGGTGGTGTGCACGTCATGCGTTCGCCATTTGACCGCAAGCTCACAACCATACGCTTCTATGACCGATCCGGGTTCGACTTGAGCACAGCGCAGGAAGCATCGATAGAACGCATCTTCTTCCGTGAGGAATTCGCGCGTGCCGATGTGGAGGAAGTAGGTACCATCGATATTCCTCCGCGCATCGTCGAGTCATACAGGGACTTTTACCTGCATTCGCTTGACATACCGCTGATTCAGTCGTCTGGAATTCGTTTCGTCATCGACTACTCCTATGGTACAACCGTTCAGTTCTTCCCGGCAATTGCGGGCGAGCTTGGACTGGAGATAATTTCCCTCAACGCCTACGCGGACGGACGAAGAGCGGTACGCACCGCGTCGGAGTTCCGGGACGCTAGGCGTAAGTTGTCCGCGATGGTAAAGTCACTGGAGGCATCACTCGGCGTCATTCTGGACGCATCCGGCGAGAAGATCTTTCTTGTTGATTCTACCGGGGAAATCATCTCCGACACTCGTGCCACAGCTATCATGATCGGCGCCCGGCATGTGTCCAGTGAGATGACTTCAGTTACGCTTCCCGTTACGGCGTCCATCGAGCTTGAGCAGTACCTGCGGGGGCTCGGCATCGACATTCACTGGTGTTCGACACTGCCGCGAAGTATCGTCCAGGAAACGACGAACACAGACGCAGGGGCCGACATGGTGGGCGGGTTCATTTTCTCGCGCTCTCTGCCGTTCTACGACGGGATGTTGTCTATTGCGCTTCTGCTGGAAACACTCGCACGGACAGGGAAGGACCTCGCCGCGCTCAAGCAGGACACCCCTTCACGCGACCCAGCCCATGTGGAGCTTCCGTGCCCTTGGGAGCTCAAAGGAACGATTATGCGCCGCCTGAGTGAAGCGGCACGGGATTCGGGTGAGTTCATCGAGGGTGTCAAGTTGCGCGAGAGCGATGGCTACACCCTGGTGACCCCAGACAGAGACCGGGCAGTGCTGCACATCTACTCAAGCTATACGACGATCGAGCGGGAGCAGTCCCGTCTGAAGGACATGGAGGCACAGGTACGATCCTGGCAGTCTTAGTCGCCTGGCTACCAGACCCTTTTCCTGTGCCTGTGAGACGGGAACACACTGCCGGCGGGGATCGCCCGGGAGGAAAAACATAAACAGCACTTCATCCCTTGACTCAGCGACAGACAGCACTGTCGCTGTGGCAGTTGAGACAGGAGGCACTGTCGCACTTGGAAACGACGCCCGAGGCTGACAGATACTGGACCCCCTTACAAGTCAGCACCGCACTGCTCCGTGAGAGCGTCAGGCACAGTCCTCCGCGGGAAGGGCATCTGCTGGGGGCCCGTCCTTGGCAGAAAACCTCTACAGACCCATTGCCGAGGCTTTGGTCAGCGTAGCCAGCCCAATCTGAATGCTCTGTTCCTCGGCGTGCTTAAAGAGTCCTTCGGCCCCTTCGGGCTTGATCGCGTTCTTGGTAACGCTTCCGTCGACAGCAAACAGCGCAGATGTTCTTACACCGCGGAACTGGCCCACGATGAATACACAGCCACTCTCCATTTCGATAGCCTTCACCCCGGACTGTATCATGAGCGACATCTTCCCAGGGTCATAATTCCGGTAGAAGGCATCCCCACTGATTACTACACCGTGTTTAGCAGCCGGAGCCATCTCCCGTGCCGTCTCCATGGTGAGGTGAAACAGTTCAGCGTCAGGGACTGCCGGGAATGACAAGGGGAGGTACTGCGGCGTCGTTCCGTCGTCGCGGATACTGCCAGTCGCGACGACAAGGTCGCCTGCGTCCACGTTCGGATCAACTCCGCCCGCCGAGCCTACCCTGAGTAGGGCCCGCGCACCAAGATTGCACAATTCTTCCACGACAATGGCCGTGGATGGCGCCCCCATGCCCGTCGTCGCTACAGACAGTCTCTGCCCTCCATGGGTTCCGGTAAACACGAGCAGGTACCTGTAGTCATTGACCAGTCGTGCATCCTCCATCAGTCTGGCCACCTGCTCTGCCCGCTGGGGATTGCCTACGAGCATGACGTACGGTGAAAGGTCCTTCGCCTCGAACTTCAGATGAAACTGGGCCATGGGTTCTACCTCCAGATGTTACGACAGCAGTACTTTCGAAACTGCTGACGTGCTCTTCGCAAGGGTACGAATTGACAGCCGTTCCTTCCCTGGAACATACGTTTCCAAACAGTCTCCGATGGGTTCTGCCCAGCTGGACGGAACGCCACCCATGATGCCAAGAACGTTGCCGACGAGCCCAGCATTGCAGTCCACATCCAATCCGCACTGGGCGAGGAGTGAGAACGATTGGGTCATGTCCCCCTCGCCGTACCACAGTGCCAGCATGTCAGCCACGATATTCGGGTACGCATGAATCCAGTTGTACTGTTCGAAGCGACTCCTCAACCATGCAAGAGGCCCGTCGGGGCTTGTTTCATGTGACATGACTTCCAGACACTCGCGTACAACGGCGCTGTACTCGGTTCCCTGAGGAATACAGGACAGGGCTTCTTTCACCAGCTGCCGTGGATCGTCTTGCACATAAGCCAGGGCTGTGAGTGCCGCAGCGTACATGCCGCCATAGACGCCACCAGCCGAGTGCGAAACTATCCCATCAAGGTACGCCAACCTTGCGGCTTCCATGGGACGTGCTGGAGCAAGCATTCCACAGACCATAGCACGCATCTGAACTCCTATCCAGTCTGAGAAGGGGTTTCTGTATGTGCCCGATGTTGGAGGCATGATGCCGGCTCTGAGATTCTGCAGTGCAACCCACTCTGCAGACCAGCCAAATGGTATCTGACGCAGCCATTCGTCCGCGATGTCCACAGAGCTCACGTCGCGCCCGTGAGCATCACAGGCATCCAGCAGCGCCAGCTCGTAGACTACATCGTCGTTCATGGTCTCCGGAGCAGTCACGTAGGAGCGAACATCCCCGTAGACCTGTGCAATACGACTTCCGGTGTACCCTTCAATCGCTGTTCCGAACGCGCCACCAGCCAATTGCCCAATCCAGCCGGAGAGTGTTTGCTCGTCGGATGCACGAGCAGGTTCTGATGTGTGCCATGAGGTATCTGGCAACAGACCGCTCACATCCTCCCAGCTCTCTGGGCGAGCATAGGTAAGGTATGGGAAGTCCCGGTCACGCGGGGCGCTGAACAAGGCACTCAGATAGTGCCCTGTCAAGACTCTGAGGCGAGGCGTATCCTGTTCGTCCAAGGCTTTCAGAGCGAGCGGAATCAAGGAAACCGCGGCGCTCTCGTCATAGCCTTGACTCTCCATCGACTGGGCCGCCTCCAGGTAGAGGCATTCCGGAGCCCCAGAGCCCGGCACTCGGCTGCGCCAGAGCATGCGCATCGTCTCGTCCTGCCCCAGGTTACCGCCAGTCTGTTGGCTCCAACTGCTGGGGTTGACGCGCCGGTCCACCAGGATGGCAGATTCGCGCATGTCACGTTCCAATTCCCAGGCTCTTCTGGTCATCATGCTTTCCTTTTCCGAACAGAGTAGAAGTATAGCGAAACAAGCGTGGCCACATAGGGAATCATGGCCGTGAACTGCGTAGGGATAGCACTCCCCTGCAGGAACACTGTAAGGCCGTCAAAGAAACCAAACAGCAATGAAATGATGCCTACGCCCCAGGGGTTGCCGCTGACAAGAATGACGGCAGCCAGTGAAATCCACCCACGCCCAGCGGACATGTTCTCCGCGAAAAGCCGTACCGACCCGAGGGACAGATACGCGCCGGCGAGCCCGCAACAGATGGCGCAGAGCATCAGTGACCAGACGCGAATTGCAGGTGTCTGAACCCCACTCGAGTTGAGGCACGCTGCATTGTAGCCCGCTGCACGCAAGCGAAGTCCGAAGCTGGTTCTGAATATGACATAGGCTGCAACGACCGTTACTGCCAGTGCAACGTAGATGATAGCATTGTACCCGCTCACAAGGCGCCCCACAACAGGTATCTGCCCGAGGAACGGCACAGTAACAGCAGGGATCGCAACAATGCGGGGGTCTGTAAAGGCTCCCTTGACGTGAAAAATGTCCCGCAGCAGGAAGGTCGTGAGCCCCACAGCAAACAGGTTCAACGCAATACCGGTCAGAAACTCGTCCGTGTGGAGCCTCACCGCAAACAGAACGAAAATGCCAGCCATTACAAGCGCCCCTGCAATGGAGCAGACAATGCCCAGTATCCAGCTGTGCAGAAAAAACGAACCCAGTACGGCGCAGAACGCGCCAACCAGCATCATGCCTTCCATGGCGATATTGAAGATACCAGCATAGTACGTAAACGCCCCACCGATGGCCGCAAGGAGAATGGGTGTGGCTCCTACGAGCATCGCACTATAGAGTCCATAGAACACACTCATTGGAGGCTTTCCCTCAGTTTCTTCCGCGTTGCGATGCGATCGAACATGAGATTCAGGCTGACCCTCCCGGCAACAACGACCAGTACGATAATCGCCTGAAGGACATCAATGAACTCCGACGGGACCGCCGTAACCAACTCCATACCAATCGCTCCCTGCTGAAGCATGCTGAAGAGCAGCCCATAGAAGAATGTCCCTGGGATGCTGTTGTTGGCAACCACGGCAATCATGACACCGTCCCATGCGTAGTTGGCTCCCAACCCTTTTACAAACCGGTGTGGTCCGCCCATGACCATAAGTCCCCCCGCCAGCCCGGCCAGTGCCCCTGTGACCAGCATTACGCGTACATAGTGGGCGTCGACTCTGCAACCGCCTATTCGTGCAAACAGCCGGTTCTGCCCCATGATGCGCCACTCATAGCCACTTACTCCCTTACTCATAAGAAGCCAGCACAGGACAGTTGCCACCACCATGTACAGGACACTGGCGTTGATACCTCCGACCTCGGACAACCATGCATATGTTCTGATGGGGCGAGTCATGGGGCTGAGTGCGGCAGGGTCAAAGAGTGGGTAGGTGATAGCCCACAGAGCGAAGTAGTCTGCGATGAAGTTGAGCATCAGGGTCACGATGAATTCGTCCATCGCAAAGGCTCTCCTGAGACCGGCTGCCAGCCCGGACCAGAGCATGCCGCCCACCATTGCGGCTGCAATGCACACCGGAATCAGGGCAACAGCCGGGAGTGGAACAAACAACCCTACTACCGTAGCCCCCAGCGCACCGATAACAAGCTGACCCGGCTGACCAAGATTGTTGAGCCCGGAGCCAAATGCGATCGATGCCGACAAACCGGTCAGAACGAGAGGCACCGCGCGCGACAACATCGCAGAGAGTCCCGAGGCACTGAGCAGCGAGTATTGAAGCAGCGCCCCGTAAGTCGAGAAGGGATTAAACTTCTGGAGCGCAAGAACGACGCCTCCGATCACGAGAGCCGCCAGGACCCCGAGAATACCACTAAATGTCTGCTTGCGCATGGACAGCGTCCTTTCCTCCCAGCATATAGTAACCAACCTCCTCGCGAGTCGTCTCCTCCGTACGCAGGTCCGCGACGAGTTGTCCTCGTGACATCACGATGATACGGTCGGCCACAGTGAACACCTCGTCCAGGTCTGCAGAAACCAGAAGTACTGCCTTCTTTCGGTTCCTCAGATCAAGAAGAAGCCCGTGAACGTACTCTGTGGAGCCGACGTCCAGGCCGCGCGTAGGTTGGTCCATGAGTACAAGGGGAGCCTCCAGAAGGAGCTCCCGCCCGAGGATCACTTTCTGCTGATTCCCTCCGGATAGAGATTGAAATGGCGCCGCAGCGTTCTCCATACTGACATCGAACTGATGCTGTATCTGCCTTGTCAGTGCGATTGCGCGCCGATAGTTCAACGCAAGTCCTCTCCAACGCCGAAAGCTGCGGTCCAGGATGTGATGTGTCATAATTGCATTCTCAAGAATCGACGCAGGCAGGCTTGCCCCCATCCTCCCCCGATCCTGCGGGACAAACGAGATGAACCTCCGCCGCGTGAGAATGTCCGCATGGCTAAGGTCTATCCCCTGCACGAACAAACTGCCCGCGGCGATGGTAGAGAGGCCCATGATAGCATTCACGAGCTCAAACTGACCGTTTCCTTCGACGCCGGCCACACCAAGTATTTCTCCCGACCGCACCTGGAGACTGACTTGGTCTAGCGCGTCGCGCCCGTCGGTGGTTCTGACAGTAAGTCCCTGCGCAACGAGGACCGGCTCGCCGGGTTCTGCCGGTGAACGTTCCGCAGCAAAGACGACTGACCTGCCGACCATCTGACGAGCCAGCTCCTCCTTGGTCAGACGGGATGCCGGGGACGTAGCAACTGCTTTTCCTCTGCGCATCACAGTTACCTGATCACTCAAACCAAGAACCTCATCCAGCCGATGCGAGATAAAGATGATCGTGTGACCCTTGTCTCGCAGGTGTTGCAATTCCAAGAACAACTGGCCGACCTCCTGAGGTGCCAGGACGGCCGTCGGTTCATCGAGAATCAGAACAGAAACGTCGCGGTACAGCAGCTTCAGGATCTCTACCTTCTGGCGGGCAGCCACAGAAATGCTGCCGACGGGAGCGTCAGGGTCAAGGTTGAACTGAAACTCGTCGATCTTTCGCGCCACCCGTTCCCTTGCCGTTCGAATATCGAGGGCGCCGAGCGCATGCACCGGCTCGGCACCCAGGACGACATTCTGCCAGATTGTGTACTCAGGAATCAGAAGAATCTCCTGGTGCACCATCCCGATACCTGCAGCAATGGCCTCACGAGGATTCCTGAAGTCAACGTGAGTACCCCTCAAGAGAATGTCCCCGCGGTCGCGACGCTCCAGACCGTAGAGAACCTTCATGAGAGTGGTCTTTCCGGCACCGTTTTCGCCCACCAGAGCGTGAATCTCACCGGACCGGAACGATACGGAGACATCTGAGAGCGCCACGGTTGCCGGTGGAAAGACCTTCGAAATATGTTGCAGATCGATCAGGACACTGTTCATCATGCTCACTGCTGATACTTGGGGACCTCGAGTGTGCCGTCAATAATCTCCTTGCGGACCTCGCTGATACGGTCGAGAATAGTCTGAGGCAGGACCTGCACCTGTGCGTCTGTCACCAGGTCCACCGTCCCCGTTTTGAGACCATACCGGATAACCTGCCCTGGCTGATAGGTTCCGTCCTTGATGGTCTTGTACACTTCTTCGATCGTCTTGCCCACGTCCTTGATATCCGAGGCAATCACGTGGCCAGGCTCGATATCATTCTGATTCGTGTCTACACCAATAGCATACAGGTCTCGTTCCTTGGCTGCCTGCAATACACCAAGTCCTGTCGCTGCAGCCACCTGGAAGACGACGTCGCACTTCTTGTCGTACAGGCTCAAGGCCGCCTGTTTCCCTTTGGCCGGGTCATCCCAGACGCCCGCAAGCACGACGCGTTCCACCTTGATGTCCTTGTCCACGTGGTGGACACCATCTTCATAGGCGCGGACGAATGCCATGACTACGGGATCATCCGCAGCGGCGACAACACCAACGATCTTGTCCGGATTGATATTCTTGATACTGGTGTCGGTAGTCGTAAGGCCTGCGCACACACCTGCGAGGAACGCGCTCTCCTCTTCAATGTACTTGACCGAAGTGATGGTGTTCTTGCTGTTCTGCACGATTGTATCGATATTGACAAAGATCTTGTCAGGATACTTGTCCGCCATGGCCTTGAGATTGTCCTCAAATGCGTACGAGATGACGAAAACCACGTCACTGTACTGGGTTGCAGCTTCCAGTCCCGGTTCGTACTTGCCTGCATCGAAGTTGCATTCAATGGTTCGTGTCTCCACACCGTACTGACTCTTGAGGGTATCTATCCCCTTCTGACCGGAGTCATAGAACGCATTGTCTCCAAGGGCCCCGTTGATGAGATAAACGACCTTGTCTGTCTGAGGTCCCGACGCCGTGGGTTTGCAGCCACCAACCGAAACAACAACCAGCATCACTACAAGCATCGTTCGCAAGATTCTCTTCACGTTTCTTCCTCTCCTTTCTGATCCATGATTCTTGTTTCCAAACCCAATACCACATTACCCGACCGCGCTCGCAGGAACCGGGTAACCTCTGCTTCATCCGGCATGGATTGCTGAGCTCCGCGACGTGTTACCGTCAAGGCTCCCGCGGCCACGGCGCGCATGACTGCCTCGTCCTCGCTCAACCCTCGGTTCAGAGACGCAGCAAGGGCTCCCTGAAACGAATCGCCTGCCGCGGTCGTGTCAATCGCAGTTACCGCAAACGCTGCTACCTCCTTGCACACGCCCCCACGAAAAAGCAGGACACCTTCCACTCCGCGCTTTATGATCACCGTCCGCGCTCCCATATCTCCGAGTCGCCTGGCCGCATCCTGAAGGTCGCTGGTTCCACTCAGACCCTGCGCCTCATGTTCGTTCGGCGTCAGATAGTCAATATCCTCAAACACGTGAGGCTCGAGCACTACACGCTGCCATGGGGACGGGTCAAGAAGGACGGTTGCACCCTTGGCATGAGCAATCCGGGCTGCTTCTCTCACTGCAGAAAAGGGAACCTCGCACTGCAACATGACGACGGCATCAGTGGTCACCAGCCTCTGGAGGGTCTCCACCTCTGACAGCCCCACGTCTCCATTGGCTCCCGGCACGACCACGATGCGATTCTCACCCCCCGGCTCAACCAGAATGCACGCAACACCGGTGGGCGCGGCCGGGTCCACGGCCACACTTCGAACCTCTACACCATACCGCCCGAGTCCAGCAATGGCCTGTTGTCCAAATGAGTCCTCTCCGACTCGCCCGACCATCACCGTCTCCGCACCCATGCGTGCAGACTGGACCGCCTGGTTCGCCCCCTTACCCCCTGGGTTGACCAGCCACCCCGTTGCAACAAGTGTTTCCCCTTCCACCGGCAGCCGATCGCACAAGACGACAAGATCCATATTGATACTGCCGAAGGAAATGACCATGTCAGATGGCCTGCTTCCAGATCTCACCGATGGCGGATCGTTGTGGCCCGGTGGAAGCTCTCACGACCAGCTCAGTGGCGAACATCGTTGGCACGGGGAGCGTGTGGAATGCCCGCATGTGAACAATTGCTTTGACAGCCTGTCTGCCCATTGCATACGTTGGTTGTCGGATTGTCGTGAGAGGAGGAGAAAGAAACCTTGAGAAGGCAATGTCATCGAAGCCGGTGACCGAAACCCCCTCCGGCACGGACACACCCCTCTCCTGCAGGCGGGACATTGCCCCGAACGCGCACAGGTCGTTGGCACAGACGACGCCTGTTGCTCCATCCATCAACGGTTCAGCTTCTTTCATCGCGGCATACCCATCATCAATCTTAAACCCAGCGCGCACTACCGTAAAATCCATCCCATGAGCCCGGCACTGTTCCGTGAAGCCCTTCAGGCGATCACCAGCCGTGGAGATTCCTGCGGGCCCCGACAAGTACATGAGACGCCGGTGGCCAAGTTCAGCCAGGTAGTCAACGACAGCTCTGCTGCCCCCGCAGTTGTCAGCCGTAACCTGTACAAACCGCGAACCGGCCAGGGTCCGGTCCATCACCACAACCGGAAGGTTGTTGGCAAGGTCTGTAACGTATGTATCGCTTCGTGACGCACTTGCCACAATGACTCCAACCACATTCAGATCTCGAAGTGACCTCAGGTACTGCTTCTCCTTGGCGAGTCGGCCGTCACTGTTGCACATGATCAGACTCAGGCCTGCCCTCCGTGCCTCATCTTCAGCTCCTCTCACAATCGAGGGAAAGAACGGGTTTGTGATGTCCGGTACCACGAGGCCAACGAAGTCAGACTGGCCTTTCACCATCGCACGAGCAATCGGATTTGGCTTGTAGTCGAGCTCCTTCGCCATCGCCAGTATTCGCTCGCGCAGCTCAGGCCGAACCATTTCTGGCTTCGAGAACGCCCGCGACACCGTACTCGTCGAAATGCCAAGCCTTCGTGCGATTTCTTTCATGGCTACTCTACCTTTGGCAGCCAGATGCCCGTCTGATTCTGGTACTTTCCCTTCTTGTCGCGGTACGACACCCTGCAAAGGTCGTCGGAGCCCACAAAAACGACTTGAGCGATGCCCTCGTTTGCATACACCTTGACTGGCAGCGGCGTGGTATTGCTGATTTCAATAGTGACGAATCCCTCCCACTCGGGCTCGAGTGGTGTGACGTTCACAATGATCCCTGCGCGAGCGTAGGTACTCTTGCCGATGACAAGGCACAGTATGTCGCGCGGAATCCTGAAATACTCAAAACTCCTAGCCAACGCAAAGGAATTTGGCGGAATGATACACGAAGCCCCCTTGAGGTCGACGAAGCTTTCTTCCGGAAACCCCTTGGGGTCAACAACAGTGCTGAACACATTCGTGAAAACCTTAAACTCGTCGGCGACCCGCATGTCGTAGCCATACGACGACAGGCCATACGAAACGACACCCTTCGGGCATGCGTTGGCAAACGGTTCGATCATTCCCTGGTGGGCCTGTTCTTCAATCCACCTGTCGGACTTCACCCCCATCCTTCACCCCACTTCTGCAGCATTGCCTGCAAACGCTACCATTCTCATCCTGTGCAAGGCCCCGTCAAGTCAGGCTCGTGCCTTGCTGCACCCATGACCGCCCGTTACTCGTTGTAGGTCTCGGGAAGGTCATTCTCGAAGAGAACCGTATCGCCCGGGCGTACAATCTCTCCAATGAGGCGTGTCACCTCGTCCAGCGAGTGCACGCTCACAATCGCTTCCTCGGGAAAACCTGCCGCAATCAGACCGTCCCGCAGCGGCTGCGTGTGCCTGACCCCCACAAGAACAACAAGATCCGCCACTCTGCCAGCCTGCATGCCCGCGTCTCGATTTGCTTCCTCTTCTAGCTTCCCCAACGACACAAGGCCGGGAGTAACGAGGATACGGCGAGGCGGGAATGACGCCAGGACCTCCATAGCCATTGCAAAGCCAACGGGGTTGGCGTTGAAAGCATCATCGATGACGCGCACCCCCGGCGAAGTTGCGAGGACCTCTAATCGATGGGGAGGAGACTGGAGCAGGGATACGCCTGCCTGCAGATCCTTCCAAGGGACGTCCAGTCGCCGCGCGACGGCGAGAGCCAGGAGCACATTGACGACGTTGTAGCGGCCTAGAACGCCTGTAGTGAACTGATAATCTTCCTGTTCAGCGGTGTCTCTTACCTCAAACGCCAGACCCTCCGGCCTTACCACGACCTTGTCCGCGCAGAGTTGGCTGGTAGTGTCACTGGCGTCGGTGCAGACTCGAATGAGTGTCTTGCCCTGCACAGAACATACTCGCGCAAGCAGCGCGTCGTTTCCGTTCAGAACCACCGTCTTTCCGCTCTGAGGCATCGTGACAAAGTCCTTCATCGTCCTCTCGATGGCATCCGTTGACCCGAACTCCTCGAAGTGCTGGATGCCGACAGACGTCACGACGGAGATGTCACATGGCACAATCTCGAGCAGATGAGCGAATCCACCAGGTTCGTTTTCCGCAAGCTCTACCACGAACACCTCATGCTCTGGGCGCAGCTGTTCTCGGATGGTCCTCGTGATTCCCATTGCTGTGTTGTAACTAGCCGGCGTTTTCAGCACGCGATAGTGCGACTGCACTAGTTGCTCGATGAAGTACTTGGTGCTGGTCTTGCCATAACTGCCCGTCACGCCTATGACGATTGGATCATACTGCTCAAGAATTCTTTGCGCATCCCGGATGAACCAGCGGCGTATCAATGCCTCAACCGGCTCCACGAGCATTCGACCAACAAGAAGCACTGCCGGGGCGGCCAGCGGAAGTATCCCAAGCACGGCAGATCCAGTTGGCGCACTGTGGCACCATCCGACGACAACCAGACCGCCATCCACCACCATTGTGCTCACAAGGAGACGCCATGCTCGCCCCGTCATCACAAGCGGCTTCTTGGCAGGCGTACGTCTCGTGAGCCTCCATTCCATGACGAATCCCACAATTCCTAGGAGGGCGGCGACACATCCAGCAACCCACAGCGAACGGAACGAGTCCGGACAAAAGACCAGTGCCATGAGACCTGCAATCGCAAGAAGGTCCACCCCGAGGTTTGCTACGAGTCGTCTTGCATGGCCTGTTGACCAGCGCACAAGAGCGCGGGCACTGTATTCTTCCAACTGCAGCATATGAAGGAGATACAGTGTCCGTACAACAAGGCAAGCACAGGTACCTGCTCCACCGACCGCCAGCAGGACCACCGCAACAACTCTCATGTTGTTCCGGGGCCTCTTGTTCCATCGAGGAACGCGCGCACCACGGCACCCACGAATGCAGGTTTGTCAAGATAACTGAAATGGCCGGCCCCAGCGACAACGATGAGCCGCGACTCAGGGATCAGGCGTTCCATGGTCTTTCCGTCACTGAGAGGCGTTTCTTCATCCTTGTCTCCCCACAGCAGCAGCGTCGGAGCCTGGATAGCAGGCAGGCATGACGTGAGATCGAGTGTTACGGTCTTGACGAACGTATCTCTCATCACACCCGAGGCCGCACGGTAGTCAGGACTTCCAAACCTCGCTGCCAGACGCTCCTGCAGCCCCACGGTTCCCGACCGCCAGAACGGCAGCCTTAGCAGCGCCTTAGCAACCTTGTAAAAGGAACTGCGAACCCTTCTCCGCAGGGTCACCGGCGGCTTGATTCCAGCCGCGTCTATCAAGACCAGCGCCTGTACAGCCTCAGGATGGTGAGCTGCAAGCCAAGTGGCGACACGTCCTCCGAAGGAGTGACCGACGTAGGTCGCGCACACGACGCCAAGGCAGTTGACAGCCTTCCACACAAACTCGGCATACTCCGGCGTGCCCCATGGCTCAGAAGGGCGGTCGCTGTCGCCAAACCCCGGCAGATCGAACGCAACGACTCGATAGTTCTTCTGCAGGGCTGCGATCAAGGGCGTCATGCTCGCGGCCTGTCCTCCCCAGCCATGCAGGAGAACAACCGGGTCACCAGAGCCTTGGTCAACATATGCCAACCTGATGCCCTCAACAACGATGCTCGCCATAGGAGTAATCAGCGGTTCTTCGAGCCAGACTTTCCCCGCGAACCCAACTGCAGCAGGTCGGACACGTCATACGTCACAATGTTCGACTTTCGGTCGTGAAACGCCTCAAGAGCAAGATCGATTGTCCGAGAGAGGAGATCCTGATACCGCATACCTGCGGCTTCCCACAAGTAGTACGACAGAGCTCCTGGAATCGTGTTGATCTCGTTGACAAAGACAACCTGAGACTCATCGATCAGGAAGTCGACGCGGGCAACTCCCCGGCAATCCAATGCAGAGAAAGCCTGGCATGCAAGGTTCTGCACCCTGCGTGTGAGCTCCTCACCGAGCTCTGCGGGCACGTGACGCGCCTCACCCTTCTCAACACCCACCGCCCTGTCGGAGGCTTTGTACCCGACCCGGTACTTGGCGTCGTAGTCAAGAAAGGCATGCGTGCTGAACACTTCTTCACATGCGGATGCAACAACATTGTCGTTGCCAAGAACCGCGCAGTTGACCTCACGTGGATTGAGGACAGCCTGTTCGACCAACAGTTTGCGGTCGAAGTGACTGGCAACATCCACGGCGTACCGCAGTGTTTCCCGGTCAGTTGCACGGCTGATGCCTACACTGGAGCCAAGGTTAGCAGGCTTGACGAACATCGGGTACCGCAAGTGCTGTTCCGCCAACACGAGACAGTCGTTCGGATTCTCCAGCCAGGCTCTTCTACTGAATGCTACATGAGGAACGACAGGAATACCTGCCTGCAGGAAAACCTTCTTCTGAAGGACCTTGTCCATCCCCAATGCAGAACCAGTCACTCCGGCTCCTGTGTACGGAATGCCAAGGAGTTCAAACATGCCTTGCATGGTCCCGTCCTCACCGTTGGTGCCATGATTGCAAAGCAGGGCTACATCAACCCCAAGGGGAGTTGTGTCCACACCATGAGCCGCAAGTCCATGCCGCGGCGACTCGACAGACAACGTCATCCGGCCAGAAAATGGTCGCAGTGATATCCGCTGGGCTCTTGAAGGGATGCTGCCAAGGTCCTGGAATGCGTCCATGGTCTTGAGGAGCGAACCCGTGTACCATAGTCCGTCCTTGGCAACGTAGACGGGAACGGCTTCGAATCGTTCCTCGTCCAGAGTGTTCATTGCCTGCACGGCGGTTATGATGGAAACCTCATGTTCAACCGACCGGGAACCGAAGACGACGGCAACCCTTCTTTTCATGGCTCGCTCCTCACCTGATTGCTGCCAAAATGCGCTTGAATGCATCATTACCTGTTTTTTCAGTGTATCTAGTTCGTTGCCAATTGCAACGTCCGCAAGTCCCGAGAGCATTCTTGGACGCTTCTTCCGGGGGTATAGCTGGACAGTTTGACGCGCGTCGCCAACGGCGTATATTAAAATACGTATTATTTGCTGGAAGGGCACACCATGAACTATAGGAACTTCGGAAAGCTCGATTGGAAGGTATCTGCTCTAGGATTCGGTGCTATGCGCCTGCCCATCATCGGGGATGACCCAACCGCTGTTGACACGAACCTCGCAATCGACATGATACGCACCGGTATCGATGGAGGCATCAACTATATAGACACGGCCTATCCCTATCATGGCGGAAACAGTGAGGTCGTCGTTGGAAAGGCCCTCCAGGATGGATATCGCCAACGAGTCCACCTGGCGACGAAGATGCCGTCATGGCTTATCAAGTCACAGGACGACATGACACGATATCTGGACGAGCAATTGCATCGTCTCAAAACTGATCACGTAGATCTGTATCTTCTCCACGGTCTGACCGCAGATCGCTGGCACCATCTTGCCAGCGTAGGAGTTCTTGACTGGGCAGAGGCGCGTATCCGTAACGGCACGGTTGGATGCCTGGGCTTTTCCTTTCATGACACAAACACAGTCTTCCACGAAATTGTCGACGCCTATGACGGGTGGAGTTTCTGCCAAATCCAGTACAACTTGCTTGATGAACTGACGCAGGCCGGCACTGAGGGACTGCGCTACGCCGCCTCAAAAGGACTGGCCGTCGTTGTCATGGAGCCGCTCCGGGGAGGGAAATTGGCCGACTCGAACCCCTCGGTGGCCAAGCTCTGGGAGTCATCCCCGACGCGCCGCAGTCCAGCCGAATGGGCGCTGGACTGGATCTGGAGCCATTCAGAGGTATCGCTGCTGCTGAGCGGCATGAGTACAATGGCTCAAGTAGAGCAGAATCTGCTCTACGCCGATGCCTCACACCCTGATATGCTGTCGCCCGACGAAGTCGCCCTGGTCGCTCAGGTACGCGACGCGTACAACTCGCTCATCCGTGTTCCATGCACGTCGTGCGGGTACTGCATGCCATGTCCTCAGGGAGTGAACATACCTGCAGTTTTCCACCTGGTTAACGACGGTTCCATGTTTGGTACAATAGCACTGCAACGCGACAGGTACAAGGCGATGAGGGCGAACAATTCAAGCGTGGATAATTGCATCCAGTGCGGACTGTGCGAGCTCGCTTGCCCTCAGCATATTGCCATACCCCAGCAGCTAACCGCCTGTGCCGCGGAGCTGTGCTGACCGTTTGCCCGACGCCAGCCGAAGTTCCACCTGCCGGCACTGAGGACAGTAACCGTAAAACACCAAACTGTGCCCGATAACCTCGCAGTCCAGGCCCGCCTCCATTATGCGCTCGTACCGTTTCAGTGGGCATGGCTCAATGGGAATCAGGCGGTGGCAACGGATGCAGACAAGGTAGTGCCGGTGGCGCCCCTTCGTGAACACAAACAGCATGCGACCATGAGTACCTACTGTCACTGGTTCAACAGCACCCCGACGGATCAGCTCATTGAGATTGCGATAGACGGTTGACAATGCGACAGTCTGCAGACGTTCCTGGACCTGCCTGCAAACGTCCTCTGCGCTGAGTGGCACCGTTGCCTGTGTTAGCACATCGAGTAGCAGGTGCCGTTCCCTGGTCATGCGAAACCCTTGCTTCCATGACAGAGCAGAGCGTCTGCCTCCACGAGGTCCTTCGCCCCCTCGGTTCATCTCAGAGCTCTCTGTAGAAGCTGAATGAAGATGCCCGTCGCTATGCTGATGCCGAGAAGCCAGCTAACAACTGCGACCGTGTTCCTGGCGTTATGGTTTTCCCGCACAAGCACGATGAGTCCCAGTCCACCGGCAGCGCCGAGGCCTGCTACCACGGAGCCGAAGGTAATGACTCCACCAACATACAATTCGGTCAATGCGACACTGGCAGCGCAATTCGGTATCAACCCTATCAGGGCGGCCAGCACAGGCTGCAATATCGTGTTGCTCAGAAACAGACGGGCGAGCTCAGCCTGGCCAATTCCGCTGATCAGCAACCCGATGGCAACAGATGTCAGGAACACGAAAAGCGCAACCTGTAATGCCCGGCGCAATGCAGACCACAGGATTTCGCGCCAGACAACGGTCCGTCCTGTTGATTCGCACGAACGGCGAGTATCCTCGCAGGAGCAGCTGTCTTCGCCAATGCGCCTGGCTGTCTGCTCCGCCTGCATTGGATTGGAGCATTCCCTCATACGCCGACGGTTGGTCCCCGCCATGACCGCGTCAGTCATGTACCCACCCGCCACAGCCATCACAACCTTCACCGCGATCAGGGGCAGCACGATATGAGACTGGCCCGGTTTCGAGAGCAGAACGGGGAGGGCCTCATCTGACGTGGCAAGATACGTCGCGACAAGTGCGCCCATGGTAATGAGCCGCTGGGTGTACAAGGCACTTGCCATGACTGAGAAGCCGCACTGCGGAATGGCGCCGCCCAGGGATGCAACCAGAGGGCCAATTCTACCGGCATGCTCGACAGCACCAACGATGCGCTGCTGCCAGCGGGCTTCCACATACTCAAGCCCAACGTAGAGCAGCAGGAGAATCGGGACCATGTTCAGTGTATCTTTCAGTGCATCAATAATAGCATTCATCGGTATTGGCCATCCTCGCCACATGCAAATGAATTGCAACAACGTCCCCAGTATACCTCTCGTCCGAAATAAACACCAGCACAAAAACTGAGACGGCTGGCCGGCTGCTGTACTGTACGGTCCGCTCTTTCGGTATACAATGGACAACGAGCACAATGGACACGAGAGGAAACATGAGGGAAGACGAAGAACTTGTTGAGTCGTTGATTAGATCGCAGCAGGCAGACCTGTGTGCTGCCACAGGAGGACGGGTGGTAGTCCGGGAGGATGGTTCGGGAGTAACGTGCCTGCTAGCAGCCATTCAGGATCCGTTCCTGAGCTCGCTGGGATCACTTGACTGGGGTGACAAAGTTGTGGGACGTGCTGCAGCTCTCCTGTTCTCGCTGCTGCGAGCCAGGTCTGTGTTCGGCTCCACCATGAGCGCGGGCGCCCAGGAAGTCCTGGCCGCTGCTGGTATTCCGTACCGTTGCGATGCGACTATCCCAGTCGTGCTGAACCGCACTGGTACGGGACCATGTCCCCTGGAACGCGCTGTTTCCAAGACTGTTGACCCACATGCCGCTTTTGACGTGCTTGCTGGCCTTCATGCTGGAGGGCCCGCCATGCAATCATCGCCCGGAAAGGAGACCACATGAACCAACTTGTAGAACGCTTCCTGCGGTACACTTCTTTTGACACGCAGTCAGACGAGAACTCCGTGACGTTTCCCAGCACCAGCAAGCAACTCGTCCTTGGTAAGCAACTGGTAAAGGAACTGGCGGAGCTCGGCGTGTCCGATGCGCAGATAGACACAAACGGATATGTCACCGCGACAGTGCCAGCCAATTGTGAGAACGCTGACCGCGTGCCTGTCCTTGCCTTTCTTGCCCATATGGACACATCGCCCGACGCTTCGGGCGCGGGAGTCAAGCCACGCATTGTCCATGGCTACGCAGGGACCGATATCGTTCTCAATACGGAGAATGGGCTCGTCTTGAGCCCTCGGGACTTTCCGGACCTCCTCGAGTACCAGGGCCAGGACCTGATTGTCACGGATGGCACAACTCTACTCGGGGCAGATGACAAGGCTGGCATTGCTGAGATCATGACGGCATTAGCTTATATGCTCGCTCACCCCGAGGTACACCATGGCGTCATCAAGGTGGCATTTACACCTGATGAAGAGGTCGGACAGGGAGTCGACCGGTTTGATGTTGAGAAGTTCGGTGCTACGTATTCCTACACACTGGACGGAGACAAGCTGGGCGGCCTGGAGTATGAGAATTTCAACGCTGCTTCAGCAGACTTCAGTATCATCGGCAAGAGTATTCACCCCGGTACGGCTAAGGGCATCATGAAGAACGCCGCGCTTATCGGTGCAGAACTTACTGCACTCTTTCCAGCAGACGAGACCCCGCGCGCGACCGAAAAGTACAATGGCTTCTATCATCTGACTTCCATCACCGGAACATGCGAGCGTGCCGAGGTCAAGTATATCATTCGAGACCACGACCGACATCGGTTCGAACTGCGCAAGAGCACCACAGGCGCAATCTGTGACTTCCTGAATGCGAAGTATGGGGAGGGAACGGTGAGCGTCCGCGTGCGCGACACATACTACAATATGCGCGACATCATCGAACAGCATATGCTGCTCATTGATGTGGCGCGCAACGTCATGGAGCATCTTGGAATAACTCCCATCATCAAGCCCATTCGAGGCGGTACGGATGGTGCACGGCTTAGCTACATGGGGTTGCCATGTCCCAATCTCTTCACTGGCGGGCATAACTATCACGGCCCGCTGGAGTATGTCGTCATACAGTCCATGGAGAAAGCGGTTCAGGTCGTCGTGGGTATAGCGGAGGCATTCGCTGCATCGGGTTCGCCACAAGACTAAGCCCAAGAGGTAGCAGGTTACGGAGGCGGCTCTCTGGTTCCCGCCCCTTCAGGTACCTGTCCTGCTATCCTTGGGTCGCCCGCAGCGCATTCATAACTCGCTCGGGCGTGTAGGGGCTTCGATGCAGCCGTACTCCAGTGGCGTCAAAGATGGCGTTTCCGATCGCAGGTATTGGTCCATTGATGTTAATCTCAGCCACGGACTTAGCACCCAGCGGCCCTGTCGGCTCGTAGTTGTCCACGACAATCACCTGGACTGGAGGCATATCCCTCCGTGAGAGTATCTTGTAGTCAAACAACGATGGGTTAGTCATGGCGCCGCGGGCGCTGAAACGGTATTCCTCTGTCAGTGCATATCCGATGCCATTTGCCACTGCCCCCATGACCTGGCCACGCACCAGATTCGGGTTGATTGAAACCCCACAGTCAACAGCGGCGACATAGTTCACGACGGCAACCTTGCCGGTCAGGTCATCCACCTCCACCTCCGCAAAGTGTGCGGCAAACGGTGGTGGAGAATATGGCGATACAAATGACTGGGTCGATGCAATCTGGTGCTGGCCAACCTCGTAATAGGCTCGATAGGCAACATCAGACACAGAGACATGCTTCCCGCTACGCACTGAAACAACATTGCCATTGTCCATTCTGTAGAAAGAGAGGATGGGGTCTGGCTGATCGTTGTCACCTTCAACCTTCGGCTCACTCGTCACTAGTATCGGATCCAGATTCTCCCCGAGCATCTCGGCAGCAACGGCAAAAACCTGGTTTCGTACAGCCTTGGCTGCCTTGACGACGGCACCGCCGGACACAAACGTGGTAGACGACGCATACGCCCCGACATCGAAGGGCGTGAGATCCGTATCGCTTGAGAGTATATTGATCATGTTGGCACTGACCCCCAGAACCTCCGCGGCCATCTGCGTCAGAATAGTGTCCGACCCAGTGCCGATGTCTGTGGCTCCAACGGCCAGGAAGTACGTGCCATCCTCGTTAAGCTTCATGGACGCTGAGCCCATGTCAATCAGAGGAATTCCAGACCCCTGCATGTGCATCGACATGCCTACGCCGCGCACCTTGTGGCCCATCCGGATTCTCTTGCCACGCTTCTCCTCCCAGCCGATGGTCTGGGCGCCCAGAGCCAGCAGCTCTGGTAGGGAACTGCTCTTGATGGTCTGGGCAACACCCTGACGACCCTCGCCTAGCGCCTCAAAGATTGGTGAGCCCTCACCGATTTGAATCATGTTCATCTTGCGCAGCTCGATGGGGTCCATATGGAGCTTGGCTGCGAGGTCATCAATCGTTGTTTCCAGAGCAGCGTATCCCTGGGTTGCACCGTAGCCACGATAGGCTCCAGCAACAGGAAGGTTGGTATACACTGCATCTCCAAAGAACCGGACATCTTTCGCCTTGTTGTACAAGGGCAGCGTCTTGCTGCCTGTGTTGGACATGACCGTCAAGCTGTGACTGCCGTAGGCGCCAGTATTGCTGAGCGCGTACATCTTCAGCGCCTTGAAGTGCCCCGCAGCATCAGACCCGATGCTTATGTCAATCTTCATCGGATGTCGTGTCCGGGACGCGATGAACTCTTCTTTGCGCGTCAGTTCGATTTCGCAGGGAAGCCCTGTGCGTAAAGCAGCATATGCCACCAGATCTTCAAGCAGTATCTCCTGCTTCGCCCCAAATCCGCCACCGATACGTGGCTTGATGACGCGCAACCTGCTCATGGAAATCCCCAGAATCCGACTCACGATACGCCGTACATGCCACGGCACCTGCGTGCTCGTAACAATCGTCATCTTGCCCGTGTCGTCCACATAGGCAAGCGAGGTGTGCGTTTCCATTGGCACGTGCTGCGCATACTGTGTCTCGAACGTTTCACTGATCGTAACGTCTGATGCCGCCAGTGCCGCGTCAACATCGCCAACAGCGACGTCGACATGGGCCGCCACATTGTGTGCGGAGTCATAGGCTCCCTTTGGATTCTCAGGATGGACGAGCGGAGCACCTGGTTTCATTGCATCTGACGCGTCAAGTACAGCCGGTTCTTCCTGGTATGTTACCTTGATGAGATGGAGAGCCTCCTCTGCTGCCTCGACAGTTTCGGCGAACACTGCAGCAACGCGGTCCCCCACAAAGCGAATACGTTCGGTAAACATCTGATTATCATATGGCGAAGGTTCCGGCCAGCCTTGTCCTGCGGTGGTGTAGAAAGTCCTCGGCGTGTTCATGAACGTCAGAACCAAGTGCACGCCGGACAGTTCCTCAGCAGTACGGGTATCTATGGACGTAATGGCGCCATGTGCTATGGGGCTTCGCAGGATCTTTCCATGAAGCCGATGAGGAAACTCCTTGGCAGCGATATCGTCGGTATACACTGGTGCTCCGCTTACTAGGGAGTACCCATCAACCTTGTCGACAGATGTTCCAACAACATGGGCGGAGGGAAGCCCGTCCGCTGCGTGACTGAACCCCTTCACGTGGTCGCTCATCGACGCGCCTCCTTCCGAAGTTGTTCAGCAGCGTCAAGAACGGCTTCGACCTGCTGCTCGTAGCCAGTACAGCGGCAGTAGTTGGCATCCATCGCCAAGCGAACTTCGTCTTCTGTCGGTTCGGGGTTTTCATCCAGCAGGGCCTTGGCAGAAACGATGGCCCCAGGGACACAGTACCCGCACTGCGCCGCCCCGTTTTCAACGAACGCCCTCTGCAGAGGGTGGGCATGAGTTCCATCTCCAATTCCGCGGACGGTCGTCACCGAATGTCCATCGACCCGAGCTGCGAATGTAAGGCACGACGCCACAGGACGACCATCTACCAGTACAGTGCAGGCTCCGCAGTCACCAGCATGGCACGAACCCTTGACCTCGAGGTAGCCCGCTCCGCGGAGAACATCCAACAGCACGTCATCAGGGTCGACGTCCATGACACACTGTGTCCCGTTTATCGTCATTGAGATCCTCATTGCGTATCTCCTGTCATCCAGTCTCCCAAACTGATAATAGCGGCACGCACGAGGTCCCGCCGATACTCTGCCGTGGCGCGGTGGTCCGTTCCTACCTCTACTGCCTGCATTGCGCTTCTCGCCAGACTTTCGAACGCATCCTGTGAACCGCCTCCCTCCATCAGCTCCTGCCCCAGCTGCGGGTACAGCGCCGCGTGACCGGGCCGCCCTGCAAACACGATGCTCGCCTTCCTGACGACGTCTCCCGCAACGTCAATCAACGCCGAACAGTGAAGCAACGAGATATCCTGCTGGGTAGCCGTGAATCGCCACATGAATCCCTTTGCATTCGCGTTGCCTGAAGGCAGCACAATCCCCTCAATCACAGTCCCGGTGCGCTTCGCATCAATATAGGAGACAAGTGGTGTCCGGTGCTCGGCACCGTCAAAGAAGCGTACTTCAGCGCCGAGGGCGATGAGATGAGGCACAAGGTCATTCCAGGGCTGGTTACGGCCAATAGAGCCACCCACGGTAATCATGTTGCGCAGATTGTTCTGGGCAATACGGCCGCTCCATAGCGCTAGCGAACCCCCTGCATAGCACTTCAGTACAGCGCTCCTGCTTATGGCCGCCAGTGTCACCTGCGAGCCAACTTCGATACCATCCTCAACCTCCAGGATTTCCCCAAGGCCGCATTGCGAAAGATCGATGAGAGTGCTGACTTCCGGATTGCGGCGCAGGACCAGTTCCACTCCACCACCAACGTATGCTGCTGATGATCCGAGGCGCCGGGCCGTTGCCACGGCGTCCTCGATAGAATCAGCACGATAGTACTCCACAATTCTGCCCATGGGACCTCCCGAAGTCACCTTATTTATTGTAACCAACGCTATCATACAATCCGGCCAGTCACAATGCAACTGCGCGATTGCCAGAAGATTCCTCCAGAGCACTTGGCTCCGGGGATTTGTGCGCATCCAGTCTGGTAATGGCTGCGCAGCGTAGATGCCGGTGCCTGTGGAGCGTTAGTCAGCCCCCGAAGCCGCCTCGATCTGAAGGCGCTCCTCCTGTTCGCGCCGCCTTGCCCGCTGAATGCAGAACGCCAGCTTGAGGAACTCCTGGGAGATGTCCACAGGAATAACCGGCGTCTTCTGGGACACCTTGATGTTCACTGGTGCAAAGTTGACGATTCCTTGCACTCCAGCGTCGCACAGCAGTCCAGCCACGGTCTGCGCACTTGATGCCGGCACGGCAATGACACCTATCTCGACGCGCTCCCGTCGAATCACTGCCTTCGCGTCATTGATGTGATAAACGGGCACGTGGCCTATGCGCGTCCCGATCTTGTGAGCGTCCGAGTCAAAGGCAGCAGCATATCGGAATCCCCACCGCTGATTCATCCTACTAGATAGGAGTGCCGTGCCAAGCGACCCAGCTCCCACCATGCAGCACACCCAGCGTTTCCCGTCTACGCGGAAAATTCCCTCCACCTCTTCACGCAGACGGCCAACGTCATAACCACTGCCGCGCTTACCGAAACGCCCAAACAGGGCCAGGTCTTGTCTCACCTGTTCGGGTGTCACACCTGCCATCTGCGCCAGTTCGCGTGACGACACAGCAGTCACACGCTGCTGCTCCAGCGATGCCAGACAGCCCAGATACGCCGCCATGCGCGATACCGTAGGCATCGGTATGTCGCTTCCAACACTGTACCTTTTCACGCGTTGCCTCCTGCTTCATGTCATCGACAAGCCGCCATCGCTGTGCGAGGCCCCACCGCGAGGCTCGCCTCCTGTTCCTTCAGGAAGTACAGCAGGAGCTGCTGCGCACACAGGTCTGACAGTTCACCCGAAGGAAACACCCCCTCCAGGCCTTCCGTTGTCAGGGAATAAGCTATTCTACCCTCTTGCCAGGAAATATGGCACCGCCCGGGGCTGCCACACGTCAGCAATGCAAACAAGGCACCTGCGACGTCGCCTATTGGGATACAGTCGATGTGATCAGTGTGAAAGACTGCCGACACCGTTGTCCCTGCGCCGGGGTTGCTCCACAAAGCGACCGCCCCGTCAAATCTGCGTTCTGGCGCAGCAGCGGCATAGATGCAAACATTGATCTCCGCTTCGTAGGCACAGACGCTCGCGCGACGTACGACTGATTCGGCATATCCCTTGCTCTGAAGAAACGCCTTCTAGCGGGCAGAGCCTTCTCCAGCATTCGTGAGCACGCTTGAGTGCAGATACGACGCCCAATACAGGAATGCAACGAAGAACATGCCTCCGGTCAGGTTGCCAAGCGTGACGGGTATCAGATTGTGTACCCACAAACCCCCCCACCATGTCAGCTTGTCAAGGCCCGCCACTGGCCCAGCGGCCTGTACAACTGCTGGAACGCGCTTGAGCAACAGCCCCATAGGAATGAAGAACATGTTGGCAACACTGTGTTCAAAGCCCGAGGCAACAAACACCGTGACTGGAATCATAGCTCCCAGTATCTTACCCGTCACATCGTGGGCTCCCGTCGCCATCCATACTCCTAGGCACACAAGCCAGTTGCAGAGAACTCCCCGAAGAAACGCAGTCCCCAAGGGCATATTCACTTTGGCGACTGCAATCTTGAGGGCGTTTACACCAACTGCATTGTCGCTGAGCGCGTACTGCCGCGCGCCGAACAGCATGACAGCCAAGACGAGGGACCCGACCAGATTCGCCAGGTACACATACCCCCAGTTCCGCAGCACTCTGCGCCAGGAGACCCTGTGCGAAAACGCCGCCATGGCGACAAGGCTGTTGCCAGTGAACAGTTCTGCCCCACACACAACGACCAGTACCAGACCAACAGAGAACGCCAGGCCGCCGAGCAGCCGACTACATCCATAGCCTACTACCTGCGCGAGATCACTGGTAACCAGTGTGAACAGCTGAGCCCCGAACGCAATATAGGCTCCACCAAGAAAACCCAGTATGGCTACCTGGACGCCTTCCAGTCGGGACTTGCATTCCCCTGAGGCCACCGTTGCTTCGGCAATCGACGATGGCGGTAAGCAGTTCATGGGACCTCCCAGTACTTCGCAGATCGCACCAATGCGGACTTGCGCCCCGTACATATTCAGCCGCCAGGACCAATGTCCGCCATTTTTCCAATGTGAAGTTTATAACAAGGTATCTGGAAATCAAGTCCGAGTTGTCCCGCTGACGTGCAGGCCGGGGGTGTGGCCACCGACAGAACCCGCTCTTAGCGTGAAGTTACGGCTACAGGTCCATCTACCCTCGGAAGCATCCGCGGAGGCTCTGAACCATTGACATCACCATGAAAAAAGGTAGAGTAAATGAGATATCGCCCATGACACAAAGGAGAGTTTCATGCCTATCAAGAAAGCTTCTATCAAGGACGTCCGCAAGACCAAGGCCCGGACCGCCTTTAACACGGAACACACGGCAAAAACCAAGTTGGCCCTCGACATGGCTCGTAAGTCAGACTATGCACCCGAGAAGGTGGTCGATGCGATACGACAGCTGGACAAGCTTGCACAGAAAGGTATCGTCCACAAGAATGCCGCTGCGCGGAAGAAGTCCCGCCTGATGAAAAAGGCAAACGCCGCAGGTTCTGCCCCTAAGCCGACCGAGTCGTAAGCGCGACTTCTGAAAGCAGTTGCTCCAGGGCTATCAGCGCATTGCTGATAAGCCCTTTTTTTGTTCCATATTCAATGTCCTCGAGTCTGTCAAGCAGCAGTTCAATGTCCCGAAGCTTGACCTGTGCGGCTGCTGCCAGTACCGCTGTAACTGACCGGTCGTCAAGGTACTGATGCTGGTTTCGCAGGCACCAGGCTTTGAGGTCGGCCTTCGGACGATTTGACCTCGACACCAGTTTGGCATTCAACAGTCTCATAAAGCCCATCTCCACGTCGTAGAGGACAGTAGTGTCGCTGACACCTGCGGCAGCAAGATCGGCCACCGCTACATTCGCCCGGTCAATTCTGCCTAACGAGATGGCTTCCACAAGGTCTGCTGCGGCGACCGTATGCGTCTTTGCTACCACTTCGCGAACGTCACGAACGGTAATCTGCTGGTCGGTATACGCCAGCAATTTCTCAATCTCACTGCGCATTAGATAGAAACTGCCCGCAGTACGTTCAATGAGTTCGTGCACGGCCTGATCTTCTATCAAGCGTTTTCCGACTCTCTTGCGCACCCAGGATCGGACATCCGTAGGTGGTAGAACATAGTTCGTTATAACCCAGGCGTTGTCGAGCAGGCTCTCCGGCACCCTCGCGGGATCAGCAAAGATAACCGTAAGGGGACCCGACAGAAAGAGCGGCACATGAGCCGAGAGCCGTTTCGCAGTTCTTTCGTCCAGTCCGTCCAGTACAAGCACCTTCCTGCCCTGTCCAAAGCTTGGGCTGCCAAGGAATTCCACGATGTCTTCGGCGCTCTCCTCGACCCCGTCATATTCGGCATAATCAAAGGCACGCATGTTCTCAGGAACCAGCGACCTTGCCGCATCCCTTGCCTGAGGCTTGAAGTAGTCGTCCCCAGGAGCAAACACGTAAACCGCTGCAGGACTGTTCCCCCTGAGGCTCGTGAGCCCCTGAGAGACGGAGATCTCGCGATGGTTCGACGCCGTTCTGCCAGAACCAGTCATCTAGTCAAGTCAGGGATAGATTTTGTCCAGCAGGCGGGGAAAGGGAATGGTCTCTCTGAGATGGGGCAGCTTACAGACCCACGCGACCGTCCGCTCGATGCCAAGTCCGAATCCGCTGTGCACGACAGATCCGTACTTGCGCAGGTCCAGATACCACTTGTAGTCATCCTCACGCAAGCCCTCTGCTCTCACCCGGTCAAGGAGCAGCTGGTAATCGTCCTCACGCTGGCCACCCCCAATGATCTCGCCATAGCCTTCCGGAGCAAGCAGGTCTGCGCACAGCACGGTGTCAGGATTTGATGGGTTGGTCTTCATATAGAACGCCTTGCATGCCTTGGGATAGCCGTATACAAACACAGGACGCTCGAAATGGTTTGAAATCAGGGTCTCTTCGTCCCCCCCGAAATCCTCACCCCACTGGATGGAAGACCCGGCCTGCTGGAGCAGGGCTACCGCTTCATCATAAGAAATCCGCGGAAAAGGCGTCACAATCTTCTCAAGGGGCGCTGTATCCCGTTCAATAATCGACAGCTCTTCGACGCACTTGTTCAGCACCTGACGCACAATGTACGCAACAAACTGTTCCTGCACATCGCAGTTCTGAGACCAGTCGCAGTACGCCATCTCCGGTTCAACCATCCAGAACTCCGTAAGATGCCTCCGGGTCTTGGATTTCTCAGCACGGAACGCTGGCCCAAAGCAGTAGACACGCCCAAAGGCCATTGCTGTAGCCTCATTGTACAGCTGCCCGCTCTGCGACAGATAGGCTGGCATGCCGAAGTAGTCGGTTGCAAATAACGTAGAAGAGCCTTCACATGCGTTGGTCGAAAGAATGGGGGCGTCCATAATCACAAAACCGTTGTCGTCCAGGTACTCCCGTACGCTCGTGATAACCACCGCCCGAATCCGCAGAACTGCCCACTGCCGTCTAGATCGGAGCCAGAGGTGCCGGTTGTTCATCAGGAAGTCTACGCCGTGTTCCTTGGGGGTAATAGGGTAATCGACTGCCGCCTGGTGCACGCTAATACGCTGCACATGCATTTCGTGACCACCAGGTGCCCTTCGTTCAGTGCTGACCACTCCAGTAACACTCAAGCTTGTTTCCTGCGTAAGACGACGCGCCGTGTCGAACATTTCCGAATCAACATCAGCCTTGGAGAAGACACACTGCATGATGCCGGTGCCGTCACGCACAAGCACAAATGCGACT
Source organism: Caldiserica bacterium UBA4822 (assembly GCA_002402295.1). GTDB lineage: Bacteria > Caldisericota > Caldisericia > Cryosericales > Cryosericaceae > Cryosericum. The sequence goes on along the minus strand of DHFO01000047.1, from coordinate 10,630 downwards.
TTTCCACTGCTCCGGACGTTGTAGACCCAGCCATCGACAGTCTGCTCCGTGCCTACATGTGCTGCCGCCTTGTCGATGTACATGGTTACTTTTCCTCCTTGGGTTTCTGGTGTATACACGTCGTATGATTCAGGTTCGCCCCGCACTGCGGGCATAATCCCTTGCAGTCCGGGCGACACAGAGGAAACTGCGTGATTTCAACAAGCAGATTCTGCCGCACGACGTCAGAAACATCGAGCACATCCGATTCGAGAGCAAACATGTCTTCCTGCTCCGACTCCTGCTGACGGTTCAGGACATATGTCTCGTTGATGTCCAGAGATACGTCTTCGACGACAGGATCAAGGCAGCGAGCGCAGGGCTGACTCACCTTCGCGTCGAACGACCCGGAGAGCTCATATCCGATACCAACATTGCTCAGTACAAACTGTCCGGTCACCGGTGCCAGGAGTGTCACGCCCGGAAGGTCTCCGATGGAAGGCTCGTCAAAAACGAAAGACTGGCTACTGCCTTCTTCAATGTTCAGCTTCTGGAGTTCGAGTTTCATTCTTCGTATCTCCCTCGTGAAATTGGGCCTCAGAGTCCCGGACTGTATCTGCAAGCCTTGCCAGAATCTGCTCGAGCTGTTTCAGCATCTTGAGCGAATACTCATCGGCCTGGTCTTCGGCAGCCTTGCGTGCAGCTTCAACCTCCGCCAGCAGCCGCTCTCGTTCAGCGATTGCCGACTTTACGATCTCACTGTTCGCAACAAGGTCATCGTGCATTTGCTGCCCCTCCTCGATCAGCCGACCACTCTGCCTCCTTGCGTCGGTAATGAGGCTATCCCTCTGCTCCAGCAAAGCACACGCGTTCCTCACCTGCTCCGGGTAGGCAGTCCGAAGATGGGCCACTGCGTCTGCCAGTTCCTCGTCTTTAACGATTCGATAACCAAACAGCTTGGGGCTCCGTTCACGTACCTGATCGATGCGGTCAATAATGTCCTGAAGCGTGAGCTTCTCAATCATGCTGTCCTCCCCTGACCCGTGAAAGTCCGGCCACAATCCTGTCTGCCACCGCTGGTGGTACAAGGTCCCGGATGTTGCCGCCGCCCTCGTAAATCTGCTTTATCAGCGTCGAGGACACGAAGAAATGATCCTGAGAGCTCATGAGATACACGATATCGACGGTAGGGTCCAGATGCCTGTTGGCCCAGGCAAACTGTACCTCATACTCGAAGTCAGACACAGGTCGAAGGCCCCGCAGCATAAAGCAAGCTCCATGCCGTTGCATGAAATGGACAAGAAGGTCATCAAACCCTTCTACTTCCACGTTTGCAAGGTGCCGAGTCGCATCACGTACCATCGCGACGCGCTCGCTGAGCGACCAGATGGGAGTCTTGTATGAGATGGCAGCAACACCGACAACGAGCTGGTCACACAGTCTGGCGCCACGTTCAATCACGTCAACATGCCCATTAGTAACCGGGTCAAACGTTCCCGGATAGACGATCGTATCCATGTCTTCAGTTAGCCTCTCGCTCCAGTGTAGTCAAAAGAAGGCCGATGGAAAGGAAGAGCGCCCGTAGGCGCTCTTCCTCGTGGTTCCCTGCTCAGGCGAGGTGTACCTTGCTCAGAAAGTTCTGTGTCCTTTCCTGCTGCGGATGCTCAAACACCTCGGCAGGAGTTCCCGTTTCTATGATCAGTCCCCGGTCCATAAAAATGACCCGGTCGGCGACTTCCTTTGCAAAGCCCATTTCATGTGTCACGACGATCATGGTCATACCCTCATCGGCGAGTTTTACCATGACATCAAGTACCTCGCGAATCAGCTCAACGTCTATGGATGATGTGGGCTCGTCGAACAGCATGAGTTTCGGGTGCATCGCCAGGGCGCGCGCAATGGCAACCCTCTGCTGTTCACCCCCGCTCATCTGCCCCGGTTTGTGGTCAGCCCTGTGAGCGAGTCCGACCTTGGCCAGAAGCTCTCTGGCCTCGGCTTCGGCATCGGCGCGAGGCAACTTCTTCACAACAATTGGTCCAAGAGCCACGTTTTGCAGCGCCGTCAGATGCGGAAACACGTTGAACTGCTGGAACACCATGCCGATATCTTCACGCAGCTTGCGAATATCGCAGGCTCCAGCCTGAACTTCCTGGCCATCGAAGACGATGCGGCCGGATGTGGGAGGCTCTATCCAGTTGAGACAACGCACTAGCGTGCTCTTGCCGGATCCTGACGGTCCCATGAGCACGAGCCGTTCCTTGTGATCAAGTCCAAAGCTGACGCCCTTGATGACCTCCAGTGTTCCGAACGACTTGTGGAGGTCAACCACATCCAGGATCCTCCCCGTCGAACAGGTTTTCTCGTCAGCCATGTCAGTCCACCTTCTTCTCAAGACTCCGAGACCACTGCATGATGGGAAGGGTCATCACCAGATAGATAAGTGCAGCGCCGACCAACGGCGAAAAGTAGTCGTAGGTCGCGGCGCTCACCATCTTCGAGCGGAACAGCAGATCCTCCATGGAAATGAACGCTACCAGCGACGTATCCTTGATGAGCGCAGCAAACTCATTTGCAAGCGGTGGAAGAACGCGCCGGAATGTCTGGGGCAGGATAATGTACCGAAGTGACTGCAGCCTGCTCATCCCCAGAGAATAGGCAGCCTCGGTCTGACCCATGGGAATCGATTCGACTGCCGACCGGAAAACTTCTGCAATATACGCCGCGTAGCAGACCGCGAGAGATACGGCTGCGGCAGGAAACTGCGGAAAGTTAAGTCCGAAGCGAGGCAGAGCATAGTATACAATCAGAATAAGCAGCAGGGCCGGCGTACCTCGCACTGCCTCAATGTACACCCTGGTAATCGTTCCAAGTACCCTGCCCCCGAACATGTTGAGCAGCCCGACAATTAACCCTGCCACCGTTGCAAACACCATCGACACGCACGTCAGGCTGAACGTCGTCCATGCTCCCCCAAGTAGAAAGGGGAGCTTTTCCCAGATCAGACGGAAATCAATAGCCATTTTCTGCCAGCTTGACTAGCACGTGCTACTTTGGCAAGTACGGAGGGTCGACAAAGAAGTACTTCCTGTAGAGCGTAGCATAGGTCCCATCGGCAACCACATCCAACAGCGCCTTGTCCACAGCTTCCTTGAATGCCGGATCATCCTTCCGCACGGCGATACCATACAGCTGCGTCAGATCCTCGCCTGCAATGGTTGTCGTGTCAATCACCTTGAGTTCGGGATGCGTGCTTGCATATGCAGTGCATACGGGGTAGTCATTGACAACGGCATCGATCTTGCCATTGACGAGGTCCAGGGTCGCCAACTGGATGTCAGGGTATGAGTTGACTTTGACGCCAGCGATCTTGCGTGCGGAAATGTCTCCGGTCGTACCTGTCTGAACGCCCACCGTCTTCCCGACTAAGTCCTCAGGCTTGGAAATGGTATTCTTGCTTGGGTCGAACATGATTCCCATGTCCGCCCTGTAGTATGGGATCGAAAAGAGAACTTTCTCCTGCCGGGCGGGAGTGATTGTCATGGCCGCACAGACAAGGTCAAACTTGTGAGTGTCAAGCGCCATCAGCAAGCCATCGAACGCTCCACTGGTCATATGAGCCGTTACTCCCAGCTTCGCTGCAATGGCGTTTACAAGCTCGACGTCGAAGCCGGTAGGCTTATTGTTGGCATCGATGAACTCAAAAGGCTCAAACGTTGGGTCACTGCCCCATTCAAGGACTCCTGCCTTCTTGATGGCGTCCAGCGTCGCGGATTTCGGCGCGCATCCTGCCAACATAGAAACCACCAGTACAGTGAGTATAACCGAAACGAGTACGTGCCCGGATACAGTGCGCTTCATGCTTTCTCCTCCCGCTCTAGTGGAATACCTGGCCCCTGCACCCCGGTCTGCCAGTACCTATCTCCATCCTTGAAACAGTGCTATTCTAGAGTTTGTGCAATACGAGAAGAAAGTAAAGCATCATAGAACGTCGGTTTCCCAGACTACTGGTGCGGCCATTGGGCTGCTGGCCTTGGGGTTAGCAGCAGGGGTTGCTGCATGCTGGGTGAGAGTGACGCACGGGCCGTTTGTGTGGTTCGTTATCGGTTTGGTGGGTGCGGTGACAGCACTTGCGCTGGGTGCGCTCAGCCTGATTGCTCGCTGGATAGATTTCTCGCACTCCGGCATGTAAGCGGGCGAGGAGAAGCAATGGCAGGTATCATATACTCATGCGCGGGCAAGACTCCCGTCATATCTCCAGACGCATATGTCGCGCCGACCGCCGTACTTATCGGCGACGTTACTGTAGAAGAAGGGGCGAGTATCTGGTATGGTGCCGTCCTGCGTGGTGACATTGCGCCCATCATCATACGCAAGCACGCGAACATTCAGGACAACACCGTCTGTCACGTAGATGAAGGTATACCCCTCGTCGTTGGCGAAGGAGCGACAGTCGGGCATTGCGTGGTCCTGCACGCATGCAGTATAGGTCATCACGCGATGATTGGCATGCACGCCACAGTGCTGACCGGAGCGACCGTCGGAGACGAGGCCATCATCGGTGCCGCAGCTCTGGTTCCAGAGAACGCGGTCATGCCCGCACAGTGTCTGTCGCTGGGTCTCCCGGCAAGGGTCGTCCGTTGCCTCACCCCTGAGGAAGTGCGGAGCCTGCATGAACACGCCGAGATGTATACTCGTCTGGGCCGCCTGGCTGCTGAGGAAAGCCCGTCACCCGGCGCAGCCTCGCCCCCTCATCCTCGCTGACGTTCTCGTTCACACTTTCCGCAATGTTCGCCTTGTAAATCCCGTCTCTCTCCTATACTTCACCCAACCAACCGGGCAGGACTCTCATCCTGTATCCCTTGGCAGCAGCACGGTGTGAGCCGTGCGCTATTGTCATAATTCGGCGTGAGGAGATGGAACATGAGCGAAGAACGTACATCACGGTGGGGAGCAGTTTTCAGTACCATTGTTGCAGCGGCAATCCTTCTATCGTGTGGCTGCGGGTCCAGCGCAACCTCGCAGCTGGAGCACGTCATGCAGGACGGCGTACTGACAGTTGGTAACGATACGACGTACGCTCCCTTCGAGTTCATAGACAGTTCCAACGCTCCAACGGGTTTCGATGTGGAACTCATCAGCGCGGTTGCTGCCGAACTCGGGCTCAAGGCGCAGATTGTCACGACTGCCTGGGATGGGATCATCCCCGCGCTGCAATCCGACAAGTTCGAGGCGGTCATCTCAGCCATGACCATTACTCCGGACCGCGAGAAGGAAGTGTTGTTTTCAACCCCGTATTACCGTTCGGGCATGGGCATCGTGTTTGACAGGACGCTCCATGCCATCTCGGGGCCGGACGACCTTGCAGGGCTCAGGGTCGGTGTCCAGATCGGAACGACCGGTGAGACGAGTGCTCACCTCATCCTAGGTCTCACGGACATCAGATCCTACCCGGACATTCAGTTAGCCATGACTGACCTGGACATGGGGCGCATTGATGCCGTTGTCAATGATTATCCTGTCTGTGCCTACTATGCCAGGGACTCGGCTGCTCTGTCTGTCGTGGACGTTCCTGCTATCAATCAGACCAACCTCACACAGTATTACGGCATAGCAGTGAAACGGGATAATGCTGAACTCAGGGCGGCCATTGACAAGGCACTGGGCGACCTCGTCAGGGACGGCACCTATGACAGTCTGTACATGAAGTGGTTTGGCGAAATGCCTGACTTCCGCCCCGGGGATAAGGTTTCCTGAGTCGTGCAGGAGTTCATCGTGACATTGCAGCAGCCCTAGTAGGCTGTCGTCATGTCCACGTATCCCTTGCGCTGAGCCTGGCGGCTTCCCAATCCGACGAGCACGACGCCAAGAACAAAAACAGTACCTGCCCCAACGGCTACCCTGAGCATGAGGCTCCCCAGAGGCACTCGAACAAGGAATCCGGTAAACTGAACTCCCGATACTCCTCGTCGCATGAGCTCGATAAAACCGCTCACAGGAACGACCTCGGCGATCCTTTCGAGCAAGGGTGGAAAAGCGGTGGGCGGAAACAGCGCTCCGCTCATCACGAACAGTCCCCCGAACAGGGCCTCGACGACATCGGTATCCAGCTTGGCCGTTAGAAGAAAGAGCGACGCCATGACCATGCCCAGACCAGAACCAATGAGATACCCCAGCGCACAGCCAGCAAGGAGAACTGCCCAGTCTGGAGCGAAGGGCAAGTGCAGCGCCGGCACCAGCCAGCAGAGATTGACAGCAATCCCCGCCAATGCAATGAGGTAGCGTGTCGCCGCCCGTCCGCAGAGGTACGTACCGTACGAGGTGCTGGACAGGAAGATGTACTTGAGGGTCTGGTAGTGTTCCCGGTCGTCGTGAACACTCATCGCGGTGTCAAACGCCACCATGCTGATGCTGTAATAGAACACGCTGCCGTACAGTGCGAACGGTAACAGGCCCGTCTGTCTGCCAAAGACACCATATAGTACTAGAACAGAGAGAAAACTCCCAACCGGGTATGCAACCAGATACAGTGCCCACACCCACTTTCTAGTCCAGTTGCTCTCGATTTGCAGACCCACGTACATGGATGCAAGAAATCCGCGCACTACTGCCATCTCAGTGTCAAGCGCGCATCACGTCGGGCCTTGTACTCCACAGCCTTAAGCGCCCAGACACCAGCAATACTCCAGAGGAACGCAAGAGCGACAAGAATGGGCGCTTCCACCTGCCACGGAAGGAGCACAGGCCCAAAGGAAGGGACCAGCAACTGGCGCAGCGCATCAAGTCCAAGTGTAGTCGGAATGAGTATTGCTACGCTGGCAAGGCCTAGACCGAGAAAGCGCACGGGGAAGTAATTGCCTGACAGCACGTTGACTGGTTCCATAATCAGGTCTGCAGTCCTCCATGCATCTCGACCGTGGTACAGGAAGAGGGAGGAGAACACAATGCCAAGGCCGTACATGGCCCATAGGGTCACCAGGAAAACCACAACTGCAACTCCAAGGTGTCCCGTCACGAAATGGACCTTGAACACGGCTACTCCAAAAAAGAGAACAGCCAGTGCGCGCAGCATCGTATGCATCGCACCACCCACGGACAGGCCCACCAAGAATGCAGAAAGCGGCGCCGGACTCACGAGCATGAGTTCCAGGTTGCCCATCTCCTTCTCCCAGTACAATTGCGTCGCAACCCCCCAGAGGACGTTTGCAAAGAAGGGCGCCATAAACCCGCCCAGCACAACCATGCCTGTGAAATCCGCGCCCGTTCCTATGCTGCGGTAGAGGTACACGTAGCTGGCCATCATGAAGAAACCGCCGAGGATGCTCGCCACGATCCAGGTGGCCTCACGCATCTGGCCAAAAACCCGCACATATGCTCGGGCAGTCAGTGTCTTAAGAAACAGCAGGACTCTCTTCTTCCTCATCCTCGAATGTCCTGCCTACCAGGTTCAGAAACGCATCCTCGAGGCTCGGCTCCAACTTGCGCATGTACTCCAGCGTACTGCCCGCACCAGAAAGGGCAGCAATAAGCACTCCTATATCTGCCTCATGCTGCAGATGGGCTATGAGCATGGGTTTGTTCGTGACTTTGTCCGTCGTAAGGGTGAGCTCGCTTCCAAGTCCCGTCCTTGCGGCAAGCTGCTGCACACGAGTTGAGTCAAGCCGATCGAGCGTAATCTCGTAGTGCACTTTTGAATCGAGTCCCTGTTTGAGTTGTGAAGGCGCTGCGTTGGCGAGAATAAGGCCACGGTTCACAATAGCTACGCGCGAACACAGTTCGTCGGCCTCAGCCATATAGTGCGTTGTCAGAATGACACATCGGTCTGCTCTCGCCGCCACCCAGTCCCGGACAATATGTCGTATGACCACGCTCGCCTCGACATCCACGCCCAAGGTTGGCTCATCCAGGAAGAGGACCTTCGGGTCTGTCACCAGGCCCCGTACCAGATTGACCTTCTGACGCATTCCGGTGGACAGCCGGTTCATCTGCAGGCGTCTGCTGTCCCACATGCCGACCAGCCTCAGGTATGCTTCAATCTTGTCCCGCGCCTCTCGCGTCGGCATTCCGTAGAACTGACTGAACATCCACAGCTGTTCCTCTACCGTTAGAATACCGTATCCGGACGTCTCTCCGCCGGAAACGAGACCAATCAGCGGTCGAACGGCTGCAAAGTCTCGTTCAACGTCATACCCAGCGACTGTAGCCCGCCCGGACGTTGGCAGGAGCAAGGTCGCAAGGATCCGAATGGTCGTCGTCTTGCCGGCCCCGTTTGGGCCGAGAAACCCGAAGATTTCGCCATATGGCACATCAAAACTGATGCCCCGCAGCGCGTGAAACGGCTCAGAACCACGACGTGTGAAAACTCTTGTGACCTGATCAACAGTGATAGCATAGTCCATGCGCACGACCTCCGTGGCCCACAGCCCCTGGCCGAACAAGACTCCAGACTATACTGAGTTCAGACCCGTCTGTCAACGGTCAGAGGAAGCGCGGAAAGGCCTTGCGTTGTCCCAGGACTGTGCAGTGCGCCTATACGAAGCGTTCGAAGCGGTCTTTGCTCGCCTTGCAGACAGGGCACACCAGCGGAGGTTCCGGCCTGGCACAGAGATATCCGCACACTCGGCACCGCCAGACAGGAAACCCGAGTCCACGGACGTCAATCCTTTCCAGCTCTCCAGTGTGTGGTTGCGGCCCGCCGACGGGCCTGCGCTCAGGGATAGACGCTGTCGGCTTGTCACCTCGACTGACCTCCTCCGAAACATACAGCGCGCAGTAACACGCACCATATTCATCGAGGTCAGTATCTCGGTAGTCGCACGGGCAGATGATATCCAGGTCCTGACTGCGAGTGCCCGAGGCCAGACGGCAGGGGCATGACCGATAACCGTACCGCCCCTCATTCTCCAGGAGGCCCCTGACAAGGTCCTTGCCAAAGGTCTCGTCGGGATTCACATGGTAGCCCGACGCAGCGGCTTCCTCGGCAAGCCGCTGCCATACCTCCGATACCTCGCGTTCCGATATCTCGCTCATTCCTCTGCAAGTTCGCGGATTCTATCCTCCTGGAATCCAACGAAGGCATCCTTACCATCTACCACTACCGTTGGAAAGGACGACGCAGGATTCCACTTGAGGACTTCCTCACGAACAAGCTCCTTGTTGCCACCTTCCTGAAGGTCTACATCCACGTAGTCGTATGCAACGCCAAGCTCCTGAAGCAGTGCTTTCGTCTTGCGGCACCATCCGCACGTGCTGAGCGTGTACAACAGCACAGCATGCTTGGCATGAGTTCCATCCACATGAATCGGTTCCAACACTTCTCCTCCTTGGGTTTTCAATGGCTACGCAAGCAGCAACGACCGGAACATGGTCACCGCCTCATGACACTGGTCGGTCGTCACATCATGGTGAGTAACCAGCCGGACACTGGTCGGTGTAACGGCATTGCACAGAACGCCCTTTTCTTTTATTGCGTCAGCAAATGAAGGTGCGTTTTTACCAGTAGCAGTCACATCCACGATGACCATGTTGGTTTGTACGTCGAGAGGGTCAACCCCATACCCAAGGTTTCCGAGTTCCTGCGCAAGGAATTTTGCGTTCTCATGGTCCTCTTTTAGGCGATCCACCATCGTTTCCAGGGCAACAATGCCTGCCGCCGCCAGGATACCAGCCTGACGCATGCCTCCACCCAGGCGTTTGCGGTTCTTGCGCGCACGTTCGATGTAGTCCCTTGAGCCAACCAGGAGCGAGCCGACCGGGGCGCAGAGTCCCTTGGAGAGGCAGAACATGACTGAATCCGCATAGGATGCCCAGACGTCCGCTGCAATACCCGAAGCAACCGCGGCATTGAAGATCCTGGCGCCATCCATATGAACAGCAATCCCGTGCTCCCAGGCAAGAGCAGCGATTTCACGCACATATTCAATTGGCCACACCGATCCCCCACCACGATTGTGGGTATTCTCCACTGCAATGAGCGAGGTTCTTGGAAAGTGGATGTTGTCTTTGTCGCGAATGGCTTTCTTGACATCATCAGGGTCCATGATGCCCCGCTTGCCAGGAACCTGCCTCGCCTGTACGCCGGAGAGCGCAGCGATGTCGCCTACCTCGTAGTAGAAGATGTGACTCTCCGCCTCAGTAATGAGTTCATCACCCCGCTGTGTGTGCGTCATGATAGCCACCTGATTGCCCATAGTCCCCGAGCAGACAAACAGTCCCGCCTCCTTGCCGAGCAGGCGNNGCGCCAAGTTCTTCAAGCCTGATGACGGTGGGATCTTCGCGATAGACGTCGTCGCCGACTTCCGCCGTAGCCATTGCGTCACGCATGGCCTGCGTCGGTTTTGTTACCGTATCAGAACGAAAGTCAATCATTCCAGCCTCCAGCACATTTCTGATCTTCCATCCCTGCAGCCCATCAAACGTTGTCCACGCTCACGGACTTGACTCCCTTAATCTTACTCACGTGTTCGATGATCTCGTTTACTGTGGGTTCGAGGTACTTTTCGTCAGAACCCACGCTGATTTCCACCCTGACAGCACCGCCGTCGATGCCAATGTACTTAACCATCTTGAGGGTGATGATGTCAACGCCGATCGGGGGCCACAAGACATGCTCAAGCTCCTTGCTTATTGCATCGACGGTAAGGGTCGAATCGTA
>DHFO01000014.1 GCA_002402295.1 Caldiserica bacterium UBA4822 | reverse complement strand
TTGCCAACTGGAAGTGGCGTTAGCCCCTTCCCATCTCTTTCACCCAGGAGGTCTGCTATGAAGTGGGGAACCAAAGTCACCGCAACCGCTGTCTCGATCGCTACCATCGTCCTGTCCGTCCTTGCCAACTGGAAGTGGCGTTAGCCGCGATAGTGCCAAGTGGAGTCCGTGCTATAGTAGTAGCGATATGTTAGTGGGGGAAGGGGCGTTTCACCGGGCTGCAAGTCGTCTGGAGTGGAGGAAGTGGAGCATTGGGCGAGAAACTGACTCGTGGTGTAAGGGTATACATCGCCGCCGTCGCAGTGGTGGCGGCGTTGGTGGGATTTGCAGGATCCGGGTTCGTGTCGAACGCGAGCGGGTTCAATCTGGTCTGGTTTTTCGTTGTGGTGGGTTGTGTTGTTGCTGCAGACATCTTTCCGATTGTGAGTTTCGGATTCGGGGGGACCGCGGCCGAAGTTACGGTTTCGCTGGCGATTACCTTCGCAGTGGCTTGCATCTGGCCTCCGTTGGAGGGCATGGCGCTGGTGGCACTGGGATCCGTTATCAGCGACCTGGTTGGCCGGAAGGCTTGGGAGAAGGTCATCTTCAATGCGTCGCACTACGCGCTGACGGTTGGGGTCACAAGCATTGCATATCAGAGGTTGAGCGCCAACAGCGCCGGGTTTCTCGAGGGACAAAACCTGCTGGCAATCATTGTCTGTGCACTTCTCTATTTCGCAGTTGATGCAATAGTTTTCTCTGGTTTGTTCTCAAACATCTCGCACGAGAGTTGGCCAAGGGCGCTGGGTTCATTCGTAAGGCAGAGCTGGCTGGACTCCGCGGCGCTGATTCCGCTTGGCATTGTCTTAGCGGCACTCTTCAGGGTCAATCCACTGGCTATGCTTCTTCTTGTTCCTACGTTTCTCCTGTTGTACAGCGCATTGAGGAGAGAGGAAGCTCTTCACACTCAGACTCAGACGATTCTTGAGAAGCTTGTTGACGTTCTGGAAAGCAAGAGCCCAGAGACTGCACAACATTCAAAGCGTGTGCGGGCCTGGGTTGAAGAGATCTGCCGGGAACTCGGACTCGAATACTCGGATTCGGTCGTCGTTGTTCAGGCTGCAGTCCTGCACGACCTGGGTAAGGTCGGTCTGGATGATCAGTTACTGCGTAAGCCTGGGCTGAGTCCCGAGGAGTTTCAGCAGATCTTGGGGCATTCTGCGGTTTCAGCAGGGCTACTGGACGGGCTGACACTTTTTCAGGGCGGACGTGACATTGTTCTGCACCATCATGAACGGTACGATGGCAATGGATATCCCGACCACCTCAAGGGAGAGGGAATTCCACTCGGTGCACGCATCATTGCGATCGCCGACTCGTTCGATGCCATGGTCAGTATGCGGCCCTACAGGGCCAAAAGCCTCACCGTAGAGGAGGCTCTTGGAGTTCTGGACCGCGAGCGGGGGGCTCAGTTTGACCCTGAGCTTGTGACCGTGTTCTCGGGGCTGATCCGAAAACACCTTGTAGTTGGTAATATGGCGAATTTCCCGCCGGGGACAGAGATTGGGGACGGCGAAGCCGTATCGACCGCGGCAGGCGTTCATGGGTGAAACGAGCCAAAGCCACGCATTCTTCCAGCGGCGGAGGTCAGACACCCCGAGAAGATTGCTCTTCGCTGTCGGGATGGATGACGGTTCATCGAGAGGCCGGTCGTGTTTGTTCTGATTGTTCTCGTGTGCTCTCTCATCCTCAGTCTGGCGACCGGAGGGCGACTCCGTTACGTAGAAGGGTTTCGCTTCCGCCTGTTGCCGTTGGGGATTGGAGCGTTTCTCCTGCAGGTATTGATGTTCACCGAACGGGGAGAACTGCTGCTTGGTAGCTTCCTGCCATTCGCGTACATGTGTTCCTTGTTGATGCTGCTGACTTTCCTGGGCGTGAACTGGAAGGTGGCTGGCGTACCAGTTCTTCTCACAGGGCTGCTGCTCAATATGGTGGTTATAGGGGCCAATGGCGGGCGCATGCCGGCAAGCCCGCAGGCGCTCATTGCTACTGGCCAGGCAGACCGAGCCGAACTGCTAATTCGGGAAGGTGCAGCAGCAAACGTCGTTCTGATGAGTGACAGAACACACCTCAATGCGCTTGGCGACTACATCGTGCTACCTTTCCTTGGCAGCCTGGGGTCCGCCTACAGCATCGGCGACCTGGTTGCCCTGGCCGGGGAAGCCCTTCTGGTCTATGGAATGGTTCGTAAGCCAGCAGTCGGTCAGGGACAGCAGCCCGTGCGGGATTCGGAACAGGCCACTCCCAACAAGTAGTTGGAGGATCATCATGCGTACCCGCGACCTTTACAACGTTGTCGACGCGTTTGCGCCATTTCGCTTCCAGGAGGACTATGACAATGCCGGGCTGGTTATTGGCGCACAGGAGGATGAACTGCGCGGGGTACTGCTATGCCTTGACGTGACGCACGAGACCGTGGAGGAGGCTAGGGCTCTTGGCGCGAACCTCATTCTCAGTCACCACCCCCCGATCTTCAAGGCGCTGAAGAAGCTAGACCCGACCCAGAACGGGGCGTTGATGGCTGCAATCCGCATGGAGATGGACATTCTTGTGGCACACACGAATTTCGACGCGTCGCCTCGTGGACTGAACGCCTACGTCGTTGAGCAGATGGGACTCACGGATGTGCACATGTTGGACGTGCGGGAACAGTACCGCTGGTTCAAGGTTGTCACATTTGTCCCTGCTGAGTTCAGGGACAATGTCCTGAATGCAATGTTCAGGGCTGGTGCGGGGCAGGTCGGCTTGTACTCTCACACGTCATTTCGTGTTGGTGGTATTGGCGCCTTCGTTCCGGGGACGGGGACACATCCACATGTTGGTTCACCAAAAACCTTGACAGAAGTCGCCGAGGACAGGGTCGAGACAATCGCGACGGAGCAGTGTGTGGCGGCTGTCGTTGATGCCGTGCGGCATGCGCACCCCTACGAAGAGCCGGTTATCGACGTTTTTGAGGAACACGTTGCTACCGGTCCGTCGCGAGGCATCGGGCATGTCGGCGAGTTTCCGGAAGCGCTGAGCCAAGAGGCGTTTGTTGCGTTCATTAAATCGTTCTTCAATGTGCGCATTCTCCCTGTGGCTGGCACGCTGCCGGCAACAGTCGAACGTGTGGCATTCTGCTCGGGTTCTGGATCGTCACTGGCCTCTGCCGCCGTGAAGGCAGGTGCTCAGGTGCTGATCACCGGCGATGTTACCTATCACACAGCGCTCGACGTTGCGCAGACAGGGGCGTGCATCGTCATTGTCGACCACTATAGTTCCGAACGTTTCTTCGGCGCGGCAATGGAGCGGGCACTGCGCGAAGAAGCTGGAGACATGGACCTGCCTCCGCTATACCAGTCCACTGCTGACTACCAGCCGGTACGGTACTTCTGATGGCAACAAGGAAACAGCCTGAGGCGCGATTGCGGTCCAGGCTGTTTTCGAGGCAGGCAGGTAATCGATAACGCAGTTACCGATTGGCTCATCACTACAGAAGCGACGCGCGGTATGTCAATGATGATGGCTCTACAGTGACGTGGTACCTAGACACGCTGGCGTTCTGATTCTTTGTGGCCATGATTCTGTGTTGAACAGCCCGTGAAACGTGCTAATGTTTTCGCATGAAAACTCTAGATAGTGATGAGCGCAGGGGATTTGGACGTCCTACGTGGCTGGAGGTAGACCTGGCGCGAATCCGGGGCAACTACCGTGTCATTCGCGGGATGGTTCCAAGCAAGGCGCGCATATTGTGTGTTGTCAAGGACGACGCGTACGGCCATGGGGCGAAGCGCGTTGCAACGGTTCTTCAGGAGGAGGGTGCGGACTGGTTTGCGCTCTCGACCCTGGACGAAGCACTTGAACTCAGGAGCGCCGGGATTGTCGGACATATGCTGGTCTTCGGGAGCGTACCCGCGGAGGGGGTCCGTGCTGCAATAGAACAGGACATCGCTCTCAGTGTTCCAGGCGACGGTGCAGCCTCGGAGTTCGCCTCGGTCGTGCCCGCGGGAAAACGCCTGAAGGTGCACCTGAAGGTCGACACTGGCATGGGGAGAAATGGCGTTCTCTCCGACGAGGCGCCCATCGTATTGCGCGCTCTCAACGACATGCGGAGACTTCGGATAGAAGGAATCTACTCGCACTTCTCGTGTGCTGATTCCGACGAGTCCTATTCATCAATGCAGTTGCGCAGGTTTGAGAAAGTGCTGCACCAGGCCACAGTCGAGGGAATACGCCCCCCGATTGCACATCTCTCCAACTCGGCTGGCATTCTGATGATCAAATCTGCGATGTTCGATGGCGTGCGGCCGGGGCTTCTCCTATATGGCTGTTCGCCAATCGAAGGCGTTCCTATTGAAGGGCTGCGACCTGCGATGTCGCTGAAGACGCGTCTGGTGGGGTTCAAGACGGTGCCTCCGGGCTACGGTATCAGCTATGGCCGCACCTATCTTACCTATCGTCCGACGGTGGTGGGAGTCCTACCGGTGGGGTATGCCGACGGCTACTCACGCATGCTGTCCAACAAGTCGTCTGTCCTTGTCAGGGGCAAGAGAGTGCCTGTCATCGGCCGCGTGACGATGGACCAGACAATGATCGACTTGACAGAAGTTCCTGGCGTGGCTTGCGGGGAGGAGGTTGTTCTCATGGGGGAGTCGGGCGACCAGCGGATAACCGCAGGTGACCTCGGCTCGCTTGCGCAAACCATAAGCTACGAGATACTGTGCATCGTTGGCAAACTGGTTCCACGCACCTACCGGGACAGAGTCGGAACCGAGGTAGCTTGAGGAAGAGCGACTCGCTCAGCCAGGCACTGGAAGATGCCCTGATGGGGATTCTCAGGCCTCTGCCACTCCACTGCAGCCTCCGGCTGGAGATAGCAACCCTTACTGACACGCACCTGCTTGTCTCCTACCACAGCGACGCCATCGTCGGAGCAGCCTCTATTATCAAGCTGCCCATTCTTGTGTGTGTATGCTACCTTGTGGAGAAAGGGCAGCTCTCGTGGGATCGTCCCATTCCCCTGACAGTCTGGCCGCCTCACGGCACTGGACTTCTGGAACATCTGGACACTTCCCGCGCGTGGTCAGTGAAAGACCTCTGCACTCTGATGATGGGTGTATCGGATAACATGGCATGCAACCAGCTGATGGAGGTGATTGGCGTGCCGCGGCTGAACACCATCCTGAGCGGTCTGGGGTACAAGAGTACTCAGGTGCGGCGCAGGATGATGGACCGCCAACCTCTTGCGGAGGGCGTCGACAACACGGTCAGCGCCGATGAAATCGCCGGAATGCTGACGCTTGCCTTTCAGCACCGCCTGGTGTCTGAAGACGTCAGTCGAAGGGTTCTTAAATTCCTCGAACTCAATCAGCTCAAAGACCTGCTTGCATGGCCTCTGCCCGGAAGTGCAAGACTCGCGGGGAAGACCGGTGGCATGCCCGGCTCGTTGCTTGACGCAGAACTTGTTGTCACGAGCCAGGAGCGAGCCTATGTACTCTGTGTGTTCATGGCTGGATTTGACAGAGCCAGCACAGCCAAACGCAGCATGGCAGACATCTCGGACGTTGTCTATGATATGATCGCTGACGAGCTGGACGCATCGACAGGGGCACTCCAGCTCCCAGCTAGTTTCCAGAGCTAAGCAGCGGGGGTATTATGATCCGTGAAGGCAGGTGCTGCTGAAGCCGCGCCATGACCGGGGCTGTCAAAACAATGATGATAGTGGCCCAGACACCTGTCGTTTCGGTAGCGAGCAGCAGTCCCAGATTCACAATGCTGCCCACTAACAAAGAGGTTGAGAATGTTGAATGGGAGCACACAGGGAATGACTTCTCGAATCGCGAACTGGAGGGCAATCGCAAGCGCCGAATAATCGCAGCCCGGTGATGTACTTGGTCGTCTTCATAACTCCTTCTTCTATCAGCGACCGCGTGTGCTGACTCGCGGACGCGCATATGCTACGTCCCCGCTGACAGGAGTCCGGCATCACCACGCAGACGTGAGCAGACGCCGACATCGGAACACCCAGCACAACTTTGGCTCCCTGGGCTGTGACGTTCAGCCCAGGGTATGTGCTTTCGTGTGCCTGCGAAACACACGAGTCCACACAGCGTTCGGGAGAGGAATCTGCCGAGACAGCTGTACCGGGTATCACGGGCAATGGAAAAGAGCCACCGTCCCTACCGCCAGTTGATTGCCCTGCATACGACAAAACGGATCCCACCGCATATCGGTTACAAACAGCAAGCGGCGGAGGCATGCAGGGTCCCCGGCACGGCACCGGGCGGGCGGCGTCTAGTTGCCGCCGCGGGTCGCCACCCGCAGGAGGGGGTACCGTCGAGCAACGATATCTGCAACTCCAGCCAACTCCAGGGAGGAGAACCCATGCATGTTCAGGAGATGTGCATCGATTGTCTTGGTGGGGACGAAGTTCTGGATAACGTACGAGGACCCGTCCGGCAGCATTGACCCTATGGCCACAAGGTCAGTCTCATCAAGAAGAGATGGAACGAGGGTGGTACGGAACTCATGGGAAACCTGGTGAGTTCCAAGGATGCCTATGGACTTTTCGACCGCAGCAAAGGCTCCGGAGTTGTGGACGATGTCACCGTAGCGTGCAGGAGGTGCCTTGACGTCCATGGCAACGTAGTCGAGCAGTCCATCATTCAGTAGTCGGGTCAGCATGTCGGGATTGGACCCGTTTGTGTCGAGTTTGACCTTGTAGCCGAGCGCTCGGATCTGACGGATGAAGGCGGGGAGGTCGTTCTGAAGCGTTGGTTCTCCCCCGGTGATACACACACCATCCAGTTTTCCCCTGCGGTGGAGAAGGAAGTCGAGGAACACAGAGCACTCCAGTGTTGGGGTGTCATTCCCCGGGATGACCAGTTCCGGATTGTGACAGTATGGGCACCGGAAGTTGCACCCGACAGTAAAGACGGTAACTGCCAGGTTGCCGGGGAAGTCACCCAGAGAAAGGGGCTCAAAATGCGCGAGGTCCACTGGCGTGTTCAATCTGCCACCGAAGCCGTGGACATGAGCACACAAGAACGTGCCGCCCAGTGCGCTTGTAGAGCGCTGGGCGGCGGACAGTACCTGATGGTCAAGGCGTGGTGCTGTGTTGCTTGTCTACCTCGAAGCAGGACCTGTCGTTCCACTCGGCCTTCTTACCCTTGTTCCATTGTGAAACGGGACGAAGGTACCCCACAACACGGCTGTAGACTTCGGTCTTCGTTCGCTTGCATGCCGGAATCACTGTTCCGTTGTCCAGCAACAGGTCGCCATTTTCCAACTCTTTCATGGTTCACCTCCTCTGCCTGTGTTCAGTATACTCATTGCTTCAATTCGATACAGTCACGGCGCTTGCAGCAACAAAGGCCATGGTTCCAGAAGGAAGCAGAACCCTGATTGCACGTTTGTCCGCAGTCGTACCGAGGGCAACAACACTGTCTCCCTTCACGAGGCCAGTGGCCGCAGCTTCGGACAGTTTCTCATCAAGGTACACCTTCACGTTGCCAGACGCACTGACTCTCGCAAATGGGGCATAGGTGGTCGACCCCTGCGTAATCTTGACATAGGCGCCGTAGATCCAGCCGCTCTTGCCCTTGGCCCGGCCAATACCCTTGGCCTGAACCCAACCCCGTCCCAGGGCCAAAGCGGTCCGGGTCTCGGAGGGGGCAGCAATCTCGAGGACCGTGCTGCCGACGGTGACCGGGTTGTCGCGGAACATGACTCCCGTTTCCGTGGTTGCCGTGAAACCAGACTGCTTGCCAGTGGCAATCGGCGCACTGCTCCCCGTGAACTGATACGCAAACATGGAGGGTGTCGTACCCTTGACAACAAGTGTCGCCTTGCGTGCGCCCTGCGTGTACTGCCAGGTCTCGTAGGACACCTGCGACCCCGACGTTGAGCTTGTACCGTACATGCCAAGTTCATAGGTGATCGTCTTTCCATCCGTCGTTCTCGAGGCGCCGCGTACAAACGGTGGTAGCACCGACGAAGACGTCGGTGGTGGAGTGATGTTTGCAACCGTTCCGTCCTTGGTCTTTGTGCCGAGGAACGTGCCATTTGCATCCTGCATGAGGCCGAAGAACGTGCCATCCGAGAAGGTCACTCCCGACGAGCCAAGGAATGTGTGCGCGGTATCAAAGAGCAGGCTCGACGTGGAAATGCTCCAGATACCGCCGGGGGAAGCAATGACTGGCGTGGAGTCTACCAGGGTCAGGCAGGTCGTGCGGTCGAACTGCTCTTTGGTCAGCGGAACCTGCGTCCAGAATGAATCCGCCACCGTCCCATCGTAGCCGACGGCTGTAATAGTCAACTGCAACAGGCGAGGAACAGTCGTAGGGGCAGACTCAACGACAAGCACGCCGGTTGTCGTGCACAACACCTTTGGTGGGGTATCCCCTTTGCCCTCAAAGACTACCAGTTCCTGCTTTGATGCCAGTTTTCGGTCGATGACCTTGAAGGACCCATCCGCAATGCGCGACACGTACACGACTTCCTGTCCTGCCGGATGCCAGTCGAAAGCACTGACCGTGCCAAGCCTGGTGAGTTGCGTTCTACGGCGCCCTGAACTCTGCCACAGGTCGCCCTTGTCGATGTACACACCTACATCCGCCGTCGACGGGGCAGCAGGCGTTGTTCCTGTTCCCTTGGAGCCCACATAACGAGCGAGAAGATAAACACACACGGTGAGGCAAACAACCAAGACGGAAAGCAGAAGGCCCCTCTTCTGCGTCTTGCGGAAGCCCTTCATGCTACGAGCTCCCTAACGTTCTCCATGAGTCGCGCATGGCACGTCGTCGTGTCCTGTCCTGCCTGCCTGGGCTGCGAGTTCCTCGTCGCACTTCGGACAGTACGGATGGTTGCCCGCGATATAGCCGTGGCGGGGACAAATGGAGAACGTGGGCGTCAGTGTGAAGTAGGGAAGCCGGTAGTTGTCGGTGACCGACCGCACCAGGCGCTTTGCCTGGTCAGCGCTCTCGAGCCGTTCACCCAGAAACAGATGCACGACCGTACCACCCGTGTACTTGACCTGAAGAGGATCCTGTAGGTCAAGCGCTTCGAAGGGGTCGGTTGTGTATCCTACCGGCAGCTGGGTTGAATTGGTGTAATAGGGATCTGCGCCATTGCGGACCGCCTCCTCGTTTGCCACGACAATATCAGGGTACAGTGCCTTGTCCTGCTTTGCCAGCACATATGTAGCAGATTCTGCGGGGGTTGCCTCAAGGTTGTACAGCTGTCCGCTCTCGTGCTGAAACTCCTCGAGCCTGCCCAGCATGAAGTCCATGATTTCGAGCGCCAGGCGCTGCCCGTCTGGTTGGGCAATCGACGCGCCAGAAAAGTTGAGGAGCAGTTCGTTCATGCCGTTGAGTCCGATGGTGTTGAAGTGGTTGGCCCAATAGGCGCCGTTGCGTTCCTTCACCGCGTCGAGGTAGTGCCTCGAATAGGGGTAGAGCCCCGCTGCCGTCAAGTTCTCGATGATCTTGCGCTTTATCTCGAGCGACGTACGGGCAAGGTCCATGACGTGGGAGAGCCGGTCAAACAGCTCTTCCTTCGAGTGCGAAAGGTAGCCGATGCGCGGAAGGTCGATGGTGACGACCCCGATCGAGCCCGTGAGAGGATTGGCAGCGAAAAGCCCGCCACCTCTCTTCTGCAGTTGCCGCGTGTCCAGTCTGAGCCGGCAGCACATCGACCGCGCGTCATCCGGACTCATATCGCTGTTGACAAAGTTGCTCCAATAGGGAATCCCAAACTTGGCAGTCATCTCGAAGATAGGATCGTAAACGTGATTCTCCCAGTCGAAGTCCCGGGTAATGTTGTAGGTAGGGATGGGGAAGGAGAAAACGCGCCCACGGGCATCTCCGGCGAGCATGACCTCAGCAAACGCGCGGTTGAACATGTCCATCTCGGGCTGGAAGTCGGCATAGGTTTCGGGAACAGCTATGCCTCCAACGATGGCCTGCTCACCTGCGGTGGTCCCGTGAGGTTTCAGGTCGAGCGTGATATTGCTGAACGGCGATTGGAAACCAGATCGCGTGGGCACGTTCATATTGAAAACGAATTCCTGAACGGCCTGCTTGACCTCGTCGTAGCCTAGCCTGTCATACCGGATGAACGGCGCCAGATAGGTGTCGACAGAACTAAAGGCCTGAGCTCCGGCAGCCTCTCCCTGCATCGTGAAAATGAAGTTGACCATCTGTCCCAGCGCCGACCGGAAGTGCTTGGCGGGCTTGCTCTCGACCTTGCCATAGACGCCTCCCAGGCCTCGCATCAGAAGGTCTTTGAGATCCCAGCCGACACAATAGGCAGCAAGATATCCCAGGTCGTGGATGTAGAGGTCGCCGCTTACATGCGCGTCCCTCACTTCAGGCGGATACACTTCGTTGAGCCAGTATCTGCTAACTACACTGGTGGCGAGGTGCATGTTCAACCCCTGAAGGGAATAGCTGGTATTGGAGTTCTCATTCACTCTCCAGTCCAGCTTCTCGAGATACTTCTGGATAGTCTCACGCGGGTCCAGGAGCGACTTGAGGTCACGCAGTTTGCGATGCTGCTCGCGGTAGAGGATGTACGCCTTGGCCGTCTTGTGGTGGCGGGACTCCATGAGTGTCTGCTCGACGAGGTCCTGGATCTGTTCGACTGTGGCGATCTCATCAGGGATCTGGGCGACAATAATGCGTGTCAGCCTCTGGGCTTCGGTATCGTCGAACTCATTCGTTGCCCTGCTAGCCTTGGTAATGGCAATGCGGATCTTGTCCTGATCAAACGGTACCTTCTGGCCAGTGCGCTTGATGACATACCGCATACACCACCTCCGACTTTGGGGTTCAGGTTTCTGCCCGCGTTCCGAAATACTACCTGCACATTCTAGGACCCGCAGTACCCTCGTCAAGCATTGTGAAACGCGGTCTCGGCGATGACAGCGTGGCGTTTCCGGCTGTCAACCGTCCAAGGCAGCACTGCAGGGCCCGAAGATCCTATTGTGGTGAGTACTCGGCCAGTTTTGGAATCGGAACGTTCTTCAGCACATCGGCAATGGTCTCGTCGGTCGTGACGCCTCGCAGCCTGGCTTCGGCCTGGAGAATGAGGCGGTGTCCCGCGACGAATGGAAACACGAGCTTGATGTCGTCTGGAACGACGAAGCTACGGTTCTGCAGATACGCGTACGCCTTGCTGAGACGCATCATATCAATGCTTCCTCGCGGCGAGAGTCCCAGGTACACGGTGTCCTGGTGTCGTGTAGCGTCGACCAGCGACACGATATAGCTTATTAACTCAGGAGCGACGAAGATTTCCTCTATCTCCTTCTGCATGGTGAGTAGCTCTTCGCGTGAGATGATATGCACGCCCTCCGTCACAACCTTGGCGCGCTGGTAGAATCCGGTCACGATCTCCGCTTCTTTGTCCCTGGAAGGATACCCGATGGCGAGCCGCGTCATGAAGCGGTCCAGCTGAGCTTCCGGAAGGGGAAAAGTACCCTCGTATTCGATTGGGTTCATGGTGGCCATGACGATGAAGGGCCGGTCAATGCCCACGCTGGTTCCGTCGATTGTTACCTGATACTCAGCCATGGCCTCGAGCAGGGCGGACTGCGTCTTGGGAGTGCCACGGTTGATCTCGTCCGCAAGTAGAAGGTTGGTGAATACAGGACCGCGCTTCAGACGAAACTCCTGAGTCTTCTGGTCGTAAACGGATACGCCCGAGATGTCCGATGGAAGGAGGTCTGGCGTGAACTGGATGCGTTTGAAATCCAGACCAAGAGACCGGGCAATCAGATTGGCAAGGGTCGTCTTCCCCAGTCCAGGAACATCCTCAAGCATGATATGCCCCCCAGCGAGCAGCGTAGCAAATGCCACGGTGACCACACTGTTCTTGCCCACAAAATACTGTTCGACGTACGAAATCGCTTTGTCCATCTGTTTGTTCATCTTCTACCTCTCGCTAACGGCGTGTCGTGGTTCAATAAACGTGTCCACCGTACTGTCAACGGTGAGCCACAGGGACTGCTCCCTCGGTCTTGATGCGCGGATGCTGAGTTTCACGCTTGAGGAGTTCCAGCAGTTTCTCATACGCTGCTGTTGCTGTGCGCACCTGGCTGGCCCCTATTTCGACCGTTGAGTACCTCGCAACATAGAACAGTCTCCCCAGGACATCAATCTGTTCGGCCAGGTCTGGATACCAGACTGCGACTCTGGCCGCAAGCTCCGTTGGTGTTTCTCCTCGTACCATGGCGAGGTCCAGGGGGTAGAGAGCGTTGGCTGCCATATAGAACAACGCAAGGACGGTGCCCCTTGGATCGCGCAGAAGTTCATCATCGTCGAGACGCTGAATACGCTTGATGGTGCGCTCGATGACGACCCGTTCGCGTCTGCGTCCGATTCCCTCAAACAGGGTGCCCCTCTTCGCTACGGCCTCGCGAATACACACCACCAGGCAGGCCAGGCAGGAGAGTCCCGCCAAGCAGCGCGCCGCTGTTTCCAGGGTGAGGGCTATGGGCGAGGGGACGTAGGTCACCTCGGCGCGCAAGGCCAGAACCATCTGCCATGTCCTAGGGATCAGTACCTGGCCGTTCACTGACCATGGCGAGGAAGACCCCAGCATGTCTGCACCCAGGACCTTGCTGCGGATGCTGACCAGCGCTGCGAAGACGCCGATACAGCCGACCCAGCATGCGATTGCGGGTACGAGCTTCCGGAGGGACCTGCCCGGTCCCTCCTGCAGCATTGTTCCAACGAAGATCCATCCTGCAAGCAGTGCGACGGCAGGGAGCAGCAGTGCGGGCCCAACCACCTTGAACTCCTCAATCAGGGCCAGGCGCATCAGCCAGGCTCCCACTCGATTGGATGCCACGGTTGGCCAGGGCTTCCACCAGTTTGTGGGATGGCGTGCAGGTGTCGTTGCTTCACCGGGTCGTCCAAACAGGAAGTCCTGTAGTGCGAGGGCAACAGACGCACTGAAAGGGCCTGTCTCGACGGGAAGCGAGACCGCAAGAATTGTGGATATGACCGCGATGCCGCCGACCAGGACCGCGCGCTGCAGGAAACGAGGGCTGTCCTCCGGAGTACCAGCCAGTATCATGGCAACCAGGACAAGGAACGACAGAGTAGCAATGGTCACGCCCGCGCCGGTGGTGTCTAGTGTGCTCAGCAGGGCGAGCCACACTACATTGACCAGATAGACAGGTTCTCCAGGAGTCTTCAGGCTCGTCCACACAATGCCAGCATAGAAGCAAACGGGAACGAGAAGGAAGAAGAACTCGCGGTACCGGGCGGCATAGTCAACGGCGAGGCGTGCCTGGTTCGTTGCAATCACACTCACGAGCACGATAGCAATGATGCCTTCCCACGTCAGCTTGTGCCGTTGCAGCCATGGCGCGGCGAGGAGGACGGCGGTTGCAGGAAGCACAATCCAGATCGGAATGGTGTCACGCGCGGTCCAGAATACAACCAGGGTCGAAACGACCATGAACGCTATGTGCAGGATGCGCTTCTCCTGGTTCATGGCTACCCTCATCCCAGAGCGGCGAGCGTGTCGTTAATCCCGATGACGGAGAGGTCCACCCTGGCGTCACGCAGAATCTTCTGCGTCTTCCTGAGACGCGCAATCTGCTCAACATCAGGCATGTAGTAGGGCACGGGGCGTTCTCCATACAGCAGGTACGTTCCCTGCGGAAACAGGCAGATCGAAAGGCGCGAGAACTGAGCCTGCATACGCAGCAGAGCACCGATTTCTTCCTCCTTGAGCTCGTGCTGGATGAGGTACAGTTGCGCGCGTGCAGGTATCCGCAGGCGTTCACGCCGAAGGTAGTCAAGGAAAACCGTGCTGGCGGGGTCCTGATCCATGCGGGCCTTGGCCTTCGCAAGCAACTTGAAGCAGGCGAACAGATTCGTTGCATCGTTCGAGAAGCCTATCGAAGAAAGGGTCTCCTCGCCCAGGATGGTAAGGCCGAATGGGAGTTTGTGGTCGCAGGCGTACTGCAACACGCTCGCGGTGACCATTGTCATGTAGTCCTCGAACGTTTCCAGCGTGAAGCTTGGCTGGTGCCGGACGGTAAGGTTGAGCAGAACGACCAGCGTCTTGGACGCAGAAGGAGCGAACTCCTTCACCATCAGGTCCCCGCGGTGGGCACTCATCTTCCAGTGAATGCGATTCATCGGGTCGCTTTGATATAGCCGGACCCCTGCAAGCTGGGATACGTCGTAGTTTGGAGCAAACTTGACACGCTGCCCGTCCAGTGGTGACGTAAGTGCGATGCGCAGCTTCTCGAGAGGCAGAACTGTCGGAAAGACGGTAAGTTCCTGGTCGGCCTCGAGACGTCTCGTCAAGCGGAACAACCGTAAAGGGTCGGCTACGGTGATGGTCCCTCCGCCCAGGGCGTAGACGCCGCGGCGATTGACGTGGAAGTCGAGCAGGGTAGCCCGTCTCGATGTCCGGGACCCATCCTGAATGATATAGTCAGGCAGTACGGGTTGAAGATGAACGAACAGGGGTGAGCGGTCCGCAACGCCTCGTATGGCCATGGTCAACGTATCCCGCGATTTCATCTGGACGACAGACTGTCGCAGCCGTTTCTCTACCTGTACATGGTCGCTGGTTCTGAGAATGGTTGGAACCATGAGCGTCGTGTAGAGCGACATGAAGGCGGCCAGGTAGAACAGGGGACGTGTTCCCAGGACGAGCCATGCGGCTGCCGCCACCACGGAAATGGCGATGCCGTGTCCTCCGACGCGTGCCACTCGTGTCATCGTCTGCCAGCCAAACCGGGCATTTCGTCAGACTCGCCCTGCCTCAACCAACTCGCTCGTCTTGCCATAGTTCCTCACGGTGCACATTGTAGGCCGCGCAGAGTCAATTGCAATGCTGGCCGAGACGAAAAAGACCGGGCGAGCGGCAAGCGCGGTTGTGGCGAACGTTCATTTCTGGTAGACTAGCTGTACACACGTGGGGAGGAAAGCATGATTCGAGTAGTGATGGACACGACGACGGGCATGACGAAAGGTGAGTTCGAAGCCGCGGGCATCATCATGGTGCCGCTGTATATCCGAGACGGCGAGAAGCTGTTTCGCGAGCAGGTTGATATCTTCCCGGAGGACTTCTACAGGCGTGAGCGTGAGGGCACTCTGTTTGAAACCGCTCAGACGAATCCGGCTGATCTGGTCAGCCTGTTCAAGCCGATTGTCGATGCCGGGGACGAGATTGTGTGCGTGTTGATCTCGAGCGCCATTTCCGGGTCCGTGAATGCAGCTCATGTTGCAGCCGAGACACTTGAAGCGGAAAACCGAATCTCCATCGTCGACTCCCGAGAGTCTGGTTTTGGCGAGGGATATCTTGGCTTGACTGCTGCCAAAATGGCCCAGGCAGGCGAAAGCCGGGAAGAAATCGTGAAGGCTCTCGTGGACATCCGAGCACGCACCCGAACGTACTTTATCATGGAGTCCCTGAAGTGGCTGTTTCACGGTGGACGCTTGAGTGGCGCCGAGTACTTTCTCGGCTCCGTCGTCAAACTCAATCCTATCATCTGGTTTGACGATGAGGGCAAGATGACGGCGTACGATAAGACGCGAACGCTCAAGGTTGCGAAGGAGCATATGCGGAAGCTGGTTGCGGACGCGGGTAGGAACGGAGTCGAAGCAGTGACCCTCCACTGGCCTGACAACTGGGACGAGGCGCAGGAGTTCCATGCCGAAATGGAACAGATCTTGGGGGTTCCTGTTTCCTATACCAAGCTGTCCTGCGTCCTGGGTGTCCACACGGGTCCAGATCTTCTGGGGCCGTGTGTGGTCATGAAGGGGTAGCGACGAACGAAGCGGGTGTACTGCGCCGGGGCTCGCGTGACGTCGGCAGGGCTGTCGCCCCGTCTGGGGCCCCTGTGTGACAGAAGCACAACCTAGTGGCTCGTATGAGAGCCCGGAAAGGAGCGCTATGGTTAAGGTAGTGATGGACTCGACATGTGGCATGACGGTCGAGGAGTTTGAGCAGGCTGGCATTACCATGGTTCCACTGTACATTCGGGAGGGGGAGCACCTGTACCGGGACGGCATCGATATCAAGCCCGGGGACTTCTATCGCAAAGAGCGCGAGGGTGTCATTTTTGAGAGTGTGCAGACAAACCCAGATGACCTCGTCCGGACGTTCAAGCCGATCCTCGACGCCGGCGACGAAATTGTGTGCGTAATGATTTCCAGCGCGATTTCCGGGTCTGTGAACTCAGCCCATCTTGCCGCCCAGATGCTCGGAGCCGAGGACCGCGTTTCCGTTGTCGATTCCCGACAGAGTGGCTACGGACAGCTTGAAATGGGGCGGATGGCAAAACGGATGGCGAATGAGGGCAAGAACCGACCAGAGATTGTGGCCGCGGTTACCGACCTCCGTGAACGGACATGGGTATTCTTCATCATGGAATCTCTCCACTGGCTGTACAAGGGTGGACGTCTGACCGGCGCTCAGGCACTCATGGGGACCATTATTCAGCTGAAGCCCATTGTCTGGTTTGACGATGCCGGGCGGATGATCACGTTCGAGAAAATACGGACAACGAAAGCTGGGAAGGAACGGCTGAAGCAGCTCGTCCTGGACATGGCGTCGCATGGTGTCATTTCGGCCGGTCTACACTGGGCGGACAACTGGGATGAGGCACAGGAGTTCGGAAGCTGGATGGAGTCGGTGCTGCATGTACCGATTGAGTACAACAGGGTATCGCCCGTCATCGGCTGCCACGTTGGACCCACGGTGCTCGGTCCAGTCGTGGTCATGAAGGAGAGGCCGGAACCTCCGAAGGGACACGCAGGCTGAGCACGACGCCGGCGAGAACGATTGCACCACCTGTTATCTGCAGGGGCAGAATGGCTTCACGAAGAAGTACCCATGACGTGAGAACGCCGAATACGGGAATCAGGTTGAGAATGTTAACCGCCTGCGTTGAGGTCATGCCGGTCACGCCGTAGTTGTACAGCGAATACCCTCCCACGGAGCACAAGACGACGAGATAGGCGACTGCCCACGCAGCAACAGCTGGAATCTGTGCAGGCAGGTCTTCGAACGCTGTTGCCAGCGGAAGCAGAACCAGACTGCCAAACAGCATCTGGAACATCGCCGTTTTTGCAGGAGAACTGTTCTGTGCGAGATTCTTAACCAGAAGACTGTAGAAAGCCCAGCAGATGCCTGAGAGGACGATGAGGGAATCGCCTGCGAGGCGTCTGCCCCGGGCGGCGCCGGAGAGTGTTGCTGGTCCGATGATGAGTACGACTCCCAAGACAGAAAGCATGATGCCTGCAAGTTCCATGTGTGAAAACTTCCTATGGTACACCAACCCCTCGACGATGAGCGACAGAACAGGGAAGACTCCCATCATAAGTGAAATCTCGGAGGCGGTTGACAGTGCGAGACCGACGTTCTCGAAGATGTGGTTGAGCGTGTAGCCCAGGATGCCGCCCACAACCATGCCGAGGATTTCACGGCGGCGAAGTCGCAGGTCCTCGTGACGTATCAGAAGCCAGACGAAGAGAACAAGTGTGGCACAGACGAACCGCAGCCATGCAAGCCAGAGCGGAGGAATAGACGCAAGCGCCACCTTCGAAACAGCAAAGGACGTTCCCCAGACCAGGGCAGAAGCAACGACCGATGCAATGCTGAGCAGTCGGCGTCGTGTCATTGCAGAGTCAGGCAGGAAATCTGCGCGGCATTGGCACGGTTCTGCCCGGCATCCAGATGCTCCCCATATGCCCTGGCCTACGCCTCGTGGTCCTGAAGTTTGTAATCCCGGATCTTGTTGAACAATGACTTGCGGGAGATGCCAAGTATCTGGGCTGCCCTTGTCTTGTTGCCTCCGGACTCTCGAAGAGCCTTGCGGATCATGTCAATCTCGACCTGCTGTATGGCGTCCGACAGGCGAAGGCCGCCATTGGCCGAAGCAACCAGCTGAGCTGTCTGTGCAGTAGTCTGCACGACGCCACAGTTGTCACCAGCTGACACCTCGTCACGTGCGTGAAAGAGAGGCTGCGACCCCAGGTCTATCGAGTCGGGCAGGAGGACTGGAGCCTGAGAGATAATGACAGCACGCGCAATGACATTCTCAAGCTCTCTGACATTTCCGGGCCAGTCATATGCACTCAACCGCTCCAGAGTCCCGTCGGCAATGTCGGTGATGTCACGGCCGTACTTTGCGGCGTACTTTCTGAGAAAGTGACGTGCCAGCACAGGGATGTCACCCTGCCGGTCGTGCAGAGGAGGCAGCCTCAGGGTGATGACATTGAGCCGGTAGAAGAGGTCTTCGCGGAACTTGCGCTGCGAAACCAGACCTGCAAGGTCCTGATTTGTCGCCGCAATGACACGAGCCGACGACGTCAGATGCTCCCGGCCGCCGACCCGCTCAAAGCCACCGTCCTGCAGGACGCGCAGCAGCTTTGCCTGAAGTGGCAGGGACATATCGCCAATCTCATCCAGGAAGATTGTACCGGACGATGCCTGTTCGAATTTGCCAATGTGGGTTTCGTACGCATCCGTGAATGCACCCTTCTCGTGGCCAAAGAGCTCACTCTCCAGGAGGTTCTCTGGAATGGCCGCACAGTTGACGACGACGAATGCGTGGTCCTTGCGGCTGCTATTATTGTGGATGGCCTTGGCAACCAGCTCCTTGCCCGTTCCGGACTCACCCAGAATGAGGACTGTGGCGTCAGAGCTCGCTACCTTGCCAATCTGCTTGTAGACCTCCTGCATGACGGCGCTCTGTCCCACCAGCTCGTCCTCGTTGATGGCAGGAAGATCCTCCGAGCGGGTCCTTCCCGACAGATAGGAGAGCTCCCGCAGTTCCAAAGCCCGCTTCACCTTGATGCGAACCTCGTCGATGTCGAACGGCTTCGTCAGATAATCGTACGCACCGGACTTCATTGCAGAAATTGCAAGGTCGGATGAACCAAACGCGGTAAGGAAGATGACCGGCAAGTCAGGTTGAGACTCCTTGATTTTGAGGAACGCGTCCATCCCGCTCATCACGGGCATTTTGACGTCCATGAGAATGGTGTCGGGCTTGAGCGCCCTGGCCTTCTCCACCGCCTCCTGCCCGTTCTTGGCGAGGCTTACACGGTATCCCTCGTCCTCAAGCGACTCTCTCAGCAACTCACGTATGTTTTCTTCGTCGTCGACGACCAGGACAAGCTTGTTCTGGGTTTTCATAGGCAATCTTATAATCTAGGGATATTGGCTGTCAAGTCAAACCTCGCTCTTGACGACACGCTGCATGTTGACAATAAACGTGGTACCCGCTCCCTCTGTCGTTTCGTACGTTATGATGCCATTATGGGAGGCAGCAATCTTCTGGGAAATGGAAAGCCCAAGACCCGTGCCGTGTTCCTTCGTCGTGAAGAAGGGCGTAAACACTTTGGAACGGTCTTCGTCACGGATGCCGACGCCCGTGTCAGCAACCCTGACGATAACATGGTCTCCCTCGGATTCGGCAGTTACGGTCACAATTCCACCTCCCTTGTCCTGCATGGCCTGAACGGCATTCTGCAGGAGGTTCATGAACAGCTGCTCGGTCTGCCGGGCATCCCACGTCACAACGAGTGGCGGCACCTGCAGGTCCAATGTGGCGTTACCGTCTTGGAACTGCTGCGCCATGAGTTCGCCCAGAGACACAAGTGACTCGCGCAGGTCGAAGGCTACCGGTTGAAGCGGTGCGGGTCGCCCGTATGTCAACAGGTCTCTGACCAGAGTCTCAAGGCGGTCTGCCTCGCTGCTGATTGGCAGGACGTACTTGGCCTCGGGGCGTCCCTGCAGTTTTTTCTCCAGCAGGCTGGCGTATCCCTTGATACTCGTGAGAGGGTTGCGTACCTCATGGGCGATGCCGGTTGTAAACACGCCGAGGGTCTTGAGGGACTCTGTCTGCTTAGCCTCCTCAATGCTCCGTTTCAGTGAGTGCGCCAGGTCGGCGACGGCAATCGAGATCTCTCCAAGTTCGCCGGCTCCGCGCGGGATCGGGGTATCGAGATTCGTCTTGAGCCGGACAACACTTCGGCGCAGATTGAGGAGACGTATCAGGAAGAACGCAAGCAGGATGACCGTCGCGAGGCCGCTCACCGTGATGGAGATCGTCGACGTCTTGAAGGCCTCGAATCGTACCCGCTGAAGGGGCGCAAGAACCTGCGGCATGTCGCGATCCACAACGAGATAGCCCATCGTGCGTGTCCCCGCCTTCAGTGGAAGCGTGACCGTCAGTTTGGCAAGCGAATTGCGTGAAACGTCCGTCAGGTAGACGAGGCTGGGCGTGAAGAGGGGCACCTGGTAGCCAATGCTGATACGGGGGAAGTTGCCCTTGAACCCCTGAATGTAGTCTGAGAATGACTTGGAAAGAAAGACGCCCATAAGCTGGTCCTGGCGCTCCTGGCTGAGCCGGTCGAACCTGTAACTTGTGGACAATTCGCGGTACATGCGGTTCCAGCGCTCCACGGCCTGCAGACCGATAGCATCCAGGGTCTCAGCCTCCTTGCTGACGAGCTCGTTCTGAAACTCAAGAATGAGGCCGTTGCTCAGGATTGCCATGGATATGCCGACAATCAGCAGAGCCGTCACGATGATCTGGAAGGTGAGAGACTTAAAGATTCTGCCCAATGATGCTCCCAGGCGGTAGCAGTCCTAGATGGACACCCGTCTCAACAGTTCAACAAGCTCCGGCTTGAGAAGATTGCGTCGCGTCACTGCCTCCAGCGTATCCTGAAGCACAATGTGGCCATCGCGTGTTCCCGCAACGACGCTCGACCGTCCTTCCGTCAGAGCCACCACGGCCGCCTCACCGGATGTGCTGGCCAGGATCCGGTCAAACCGCGTCGGACTCCCACCTCGCTGCACATACCCCAGCACCGTGGCACGGCACTCCACCGGAAGGTTGGCATTGATGTAGCGCGCCAGTTCCTCGGCGTGCCCGGCGCCTTCGGCCATGACGATAATGTGGTGCTTCTTCTGGGCCATCACATCGTTTCGCAGGTGTGTAATCAGTTCAGGAATACTGAAGGGCAGCTCCGGGGTCAGGACGATGTCCGCGCCCGTGGCAATTGCCGCCTCGAGCGCTATGGCCCCGTTGTCCCTGCCCATGACCTCGACGACGAAGACCCGGTCATGTGACTCGGCGGCATCACGGATACGGTCTATAGCATCAATTGCGACGTTCACTGCCGTGTCGAAGCCGATGGTGTAGTCGAACCCATACAGGTCATTGTCTATGGTGGAGGCCACACCCGCAACAGGGACGCTCAGCTGGCCGAGCAGGTAACCTCCTGTCTGTGAGCCGTTGCCACCAATGATGATCATGCCGTCGAGCTGGTTCTGCTGAACCACCAGTGCTGCCTGTCTGCGTCCCTCGGGCGTACGGAAGAGCTCACTGCGGGCGCTCTTCAACATGGTTCCGCCCAGCTCGAGGATGCCAGATACAGCACGGGCATTGAGCTCGGTCCACGTGTTTGTGACAAGGCCATCGTAGCCGTGCTGGAACCCGATGGTCACGATGCCCATGGACGCCGCCGTCCTTGTCACCGCGCGGATCGCGGCGTTCATTCCGCTGGCGTCGCCTCCGCTTGTCAGCAGCCCGATGCGCTTCATTCGGCTACTTCGAGAAAACGGTCAACAGGTCGACCCACTCCTGAGGCACGGTCTTCAGCCTACCTACTGCCTCTGCGAGAGGAACCGCCACGACTTCAGTCCCATGAAGAGCTGCCATTTGTCCAAATTGACCGCCGTGAATCATTTCCACGGCCTTCACACCGACACGCGACCCAAGCATACGGTCGAAGAGCGTTGGACTTCCTCCGCGCTGGATGTGACCAATCGTCGCGGAACGGGTCGACACACCCGTCTTCTCCTCAAGAATCCTTGCTACTTCCGGTCCCACGCCCCTGCTCTGGAGCAGCGGATGACCAAAGTCATCGACGTCTTCGCCGGACGTCTGCATGATCTGGATTCCTTCGCTAACGACAACGAGGGCGTACTTCTTGCGCTTGTAGGCGGTCATGACACGCTGTACAGTGGCGTTCCAGTCGATAGGAACCTCCGGAATCAATGTGCAGTCAGCGCCAGAGCCAATGCCAGTGTACAGAGCAACCCACCCGGCGTGCCTACCCATGACCTCGAGGACGATGATACGTCGATGTGACAGCGCAGTATCCTTCAGGCGGCGGGCAGCATCCAAGGCAACCGATACCGAGGTGTCGAACCCGAAGGTAAAGTCGGTCCCTGAAAGGTCATTGTCCATCGTCTTGGGAACGCCCACAACCTTTACACCGAGCGTCGCCAGCTTGGAAGCCACGCCCAGGGTGTCATCGCCCCCGATGGCGATGATGGCGTCCAGCCCAAGGGTTCCGATGTTTGCGATTGTCTGCTGAACCAGAGCCGGGTCCTTGAACGGGTTGGTCCGTGAGGTTCCCAGGATTGTTCCACCCTGGTCAATAATCTCGTCGACGCGCGCAAGGTCGAGAGGTTCGGTCTCGCATGACAATAGGCCCTGCCACCCACCTACGATTCCAACGCACTCATCACCGAAGTCAAGCGCCCGAAATACCGCGCCGCGTATTGCGGGATTGAGCCCAGGGCAGTCTCCACCGCCCGTAAGAATTCCGATTCTCATAGCCAGGTTGACCTCCGTCCACAACACCAATCTGCTACTGGTGTACGCAGTCATTGTATGGTGCCCCCCCTGGTGAGTCAAGGACGCATCATGGATGGCACGTCGGGATCTCTAGGGCAGGGAGCTCGAACTGAATTCCGGTCGAGCCAGGTGGTTGTATACTGACAGACTGACGAGTCGCTGGTTCCGGTAAGAATGTCGGAGGAG
Source organism: Caldiserica bacterium UBA4822 (assembly GCA_002402295.1). GTDB lineage: Bacteria > Caldisericota > Caldisericia > Cryosericales > Cryosericaceae > Cryosericum. The sequence continues at coordinate 223 of DHFO01000014.1, read as the reverse complement.
AACCGCATGATCGGGCGTACGCTGGCCATGATAGTATCCGTCGTATTTGTTTTTTTGGTGTGCCGCTCATGGCTGGAAGGGTCAGGCGCAACGGACTGTACAGGGTACAGGTTCTGGAAACGCTGGCGGACGACCATGTCTGCTAGCGGTCAGCAGGAGGGGTGGTGTCCTGTTCGTCGCGGGCGGACTGGCAGGGAGGGCTGCCAGTGTGCTTCGCGTTGCG
>DHFO01000019.1 GCA_002402295.1 Caldiserica bacterium UBA4822 | reverse complement strand
GTTCGACTCCCTGCGCCGCCAGTAGGACAGTCGGGAAATCCACAAGTCGCATGTCAGGTTTTGTCCGACTTGAGCCCTGCGACTTCGGACTGTGTTCTCGGGGATGTAGCTCAGTTGGGAGAGCGCCGCGTTCGCAACGCGGAGGTCGGCGGTTCGAATCCGCTCATCTCCACCAAACGTTGCCGGCTGAAGAGAACCACGTCTGAGGGTCAGAGGGGTCAAGAGCGCTTGAGCACGTCCTCTGGTGTCGGCTTCCCGTAAGTCTGTGATGCCTCAGAAGTGGGTGTTACCGAAGCCGGTAGCGATGCCCCAGAAGGCATGTTACCGGGGCCACCTTCTCAGGGACTGTAGGTTCTCCTCGATCCGTCGCTGAAGACCCACCGGGTTCAGCGTGCCGTAGATCTCCTCGGCCTCGATCTTCTTCTCCTCGGGGATGTCGGATGCAGCGAGCACCCGCCGGTAGGGTGTCCGAGCCAGGTCGTGCCTCCGCCGTACCTTGCTTCCCACGCGCTCCTTGGAGATGAGCTTCCGTACCGGCTGGAAGTAGTTCACCATCAGCCGCCAGTCGGCGTAGATCGCCTCCAGGAGATCCAGCGCCTTCCGCGACTCGTACCGTCGGTACCCCACCAGCTGGCGCACCGAGAATAGCCGCTTGACTCAACCGGCAGAGTAGCTTCTGCCGGAAACAGGAGGCGCGCTTTCATAACATCCGGTCAGTTCCGAGGGGCAGCTTCAGAGAAGACGAGATCCCTAGCGCGAGTTCTGAGCTGCTTCTCCGGGACTCCCATCAGCGATGGATACTCGCGGATCAGAGTCAGCCATCGCCGGCGAGATGACCTCTCCAGCTCGAATGCGAGCACCGTCGGCGATTCTTATCCCCCCTGCGAGAACTGCCCCTCTCGCCACCACGACACCGTCGCCAATGACCGGCGCTTCCTCGACTCGGCCTCCACCATGAGACCCATACACGTGGAGAATGCTGCCGAAACAGCTCGTGCCACACCCTATCACAACTCTGTTGGCCAAGAATCCTGCGATACGGCAGTCTCTTCCGATCCTCACATCCCGGCCAATATCCGTGTAGTTCATGATTCTTGTTCCATCACCAATTGCAGTTCCTTCACGGATAACGCAGTAGTGGTCAACGGTCACGTTGTTGCCGATGGTTACGCCACCGTAGATGATCGACCCTTCCCGAAGCACAACCCCGTTCCCAATACTGACAAGGCTACCGGCCCCGTGACAGTCTGACTCCAGAAAGCAAACGGAGCGTGCGATTCGGCAACCAGTCCCCTTCTTCAGCCTCGATCTCTTAAAGTGGTCCATCCTGTTGCCGTCCTACATGGCCAACCAAGATCGTCGCGTCGTCAAACCTGCCGAACCCGCGATTACGGTCTTCCGAGCTTCTCACAAGCGCCAACGCACACATAGGACCTTCACAGATGGCAGCTGTAAGCAGACTCTCCAGGTTCTTCACGCTTTCCCTTGCATACCAAGTGGCACCGTCGGACATCGCGACCACTTGCGTTGGCTCTCGTACGAGCATTCTCTCTACCACGCAAGGCTCGTAGTACCTCTGCACAGAGAAGACCCGGAAGGCTCCGCACCAAGTCTGCAGGATCCGTATTGTAGCTAGGACGGTCTTCCGGAGTCGATCATCAACCCTTGCGGGGAGGATTGCGCGAGTGAGTCGGAACAGCCTTTCGAGAAGGGACTTGAGAGTATTCAGGTTGCGATACTCGATGCAGCGGGTCCTGCCCGCATTCCGAACGTAGACCGCACAGTCACCGTACAATGCGACCTCAAGCTCGCATGCGTTGTCGGGAAGCCACGTGGCACGGATAACGGCTACGGAAAAGAGCGGCCTGAGGAAGAAGGGGCCGTCCAGGAAAAGCTTGGAGGCCTCAGAGTTGCGAATCTCATCCGCGATGGCTCGCAGCTGCTCCGACGTGCTGTTCCACTCGCTCTTCTCCATGTAGCTCTTCAGGACTTGCCCTGCATCCCGGAACCGGTAGTAAGTGTTCCAGTCTTTATCACGGAACACGATCGGACTGACGCCGTCGATTACCCAGCCGATTGCGCTCGTTCCCACTTGCTTGAACCCGCAGAGATCGAGATTCACGCCTGATCTGCCCGTCTCTGTCGCGCAGCTGAACCGGCACCTAGCGTTCTTCACTTCGCTTGTGCCTGTAGTGTCCCTTGACTGTCTGCCCGCAGTCTGCAACTATCTCCTGTCCCGTCACACACGACATGTGCCGGATTATGGCGTAGATGACATCAGCGACTTCACTTGGTGTAGCGAACCTGTCCAGCAGAGAGCCCGCCAAGTACTCCTGCAATGCTTTCGGTTCCGCTTCGGTCCTGGGTGTTGAGACCGTACCTACCAGGATTACGTTCACTCTGATTCCCAGCCTGCCGTATTCGGCCGCCAGCGTCTTCGTGGCTCCGATCAACCCAGCCTTGGCAGAGCTGTAGACGGGCAGCCCGAAGTCCATCTTTGCGTTGATTGAAGAGACGAACGTGATGCTCCGGTCTTGCTCAGCGCTGGCCTCCAATAGGGGCGCGACGTACTTGGCCAGGAGCAGATGGCTTTGTAGGTTGATCCTGAGGGACGCTTCGATTTCCTCGTCCTCCATGGCGAGGAGACCTTCGAAGTCCTTCGGGGTAGCCCCTCCAGCCAGGCTGACGAGATGGTCAAGACCTCCATGACGCTCACGGATACCCGTGAGCATGCAAGAGATCGAACTTGTCCGTCGGACATCTACTGCATGGAATGTGACACGGCTCCCTGCATCCCTCTGCAAGGTCTCTCCCGCATCTCGGTCGATGTCACCGATGATGACATGCATACCCGCCTCGGCGAGTCGCCGTACAACAGCGGATCCGATGCCCCCGGCCCCGCCAACAACAAGGACTCTGCTAGGCACTAGCCACACCTCTTTTCGAAGACGAAAGCCCCGCGATTCCCCGGTAGGTTAGGCGATCTCGGTATGACGACAAGACCTTCTCGACCGCACTCTCAACGACAATCTCGTACTCACCCCTCAGTTCGCTCTGTCCCAAACCCTTTGACCATGAGGCAATCTCCCGATGGTCGGTCAGAGCCTTGGCGGCGAGCCACACGCCAGCACTCATGCCGCCAGCGAGAACCGTTGAGCATGTCCCGTTCTCGTTCCTTGTCCTCAGGATCAGAGCGCAGTCTCTCGTAACTCCGGTGTCGTCTGTCACCCCAGTTGGAAGGGGGTATGTGACCAGTTCATGCCTGATGCTGTTCTGGACGATCGCGCCCGTATACAGCTTGCCAAGCCTAGCCTTCTCCTCAGTGACCTCATCGAGGTCCGCTTCTGGAACTTCTTCGTGGAACCCGAAGAAGACGAATGGCATGCGGGGGAAGGCCCTTTCTAAGACCAAGCGCGATAGCTGATTGAAGTTCGGTCCTCCAAGGAGGATGGAGTTCTCGTTCTCGACGACTTCCTCGGCTTCCGACTCAGAGAAGTGCCTGTCGTAGTGGACACAAACCCTCTCCATCGGGAAGCCAATCATGGTCAAGGTTTCCAAGAGCATGGCGAGCGCACGTGCTTCGCCCATGCCCGTCGTCTTCTGTCCGGTTACTGAAGGGACGGTGGCAAGGACGATGTAGAGTTTCGCGTCGGTCTGCCTGAGGAATGGGAAGACCCTCAGGAAAGGCTGGACCTGCTTCAGGCGAGCGTCGGCTCGCAGGATCGAAAGCCATAGGGCTGCGGCCGTGATGTTGACGATGAGAGAAGAGCCGGCGAAGTAGACATGGCTGAGCGGCGTTGACTCCGGATCCAGAGTCGTGCCAAGGAAGATCATCGCTGCCAGAAGGAGAAGTAGTACGCAGGCGAACAGAACGAGTCTTCCTGCCATTGATGCCGCCGGGTATGCTTTCTCAGTTCCCATTCAGGCCTCCACTCCAGTCCTGGTGTGCCGCCAACAAGCTTCCCTCTTGCCGCGTGTATGCCCACAAGCATCGATGGTCCGGCGAATACGCTGAAGCGCCCCGGGTTCACCAGAGGGGGTGGTCACTTGAGTCCGGCCATCTTGACCGGGGCCTCCTCCTGTTGGTAGTATAGCGCCTCGAACTCTGCGGGTGAAACGTTTCTGATCGCCTCAAGCAGCCATCTGCTGTTGAAGCACTCCACCTAATCAAGCGTTTCGAACTCCACTAGCTCCACCCTGGCGTGCCCCCTAGCCCCACGGCAAACAGAGACTCGACTCGTTCGTCGCGTCGTGCCTCTCCCGACCGTTCTCCTGCCTCCGGTAATGTTTCGAAGGTTAGTTGTGTTCCAGAAGCGGAACCCTCCCCGTACCAGGATTCCTCAGGTGTTCCGTAGCACAACAGCCTGTGCGGCCGCTGTCGCTTGCCCCTTGTCCGCCACAACCGGATCTTCACGTTCACATCACCGAGGGCCCCAGACGCCCCGAAACGATACCACATCGAGGGCCGGTCTCAGCCATGGCCGAGTGATGGATCCCTGCTACGCAGGATAGCACATAGGCGACAAGTGGCCACCCCCGAGCTCGGAGTATCGCCAGATTCGTCGGCTGCGGCAGCCGGAAGCCGGAAGCCGTCCGATGTCGTCCTGGGGCAGCTCACCAGCGCCCGTAGGTCTCGAACACG
>DHFO01000061.1 GCA_002402295.1 Caldiserica bacterium UBA4822 | reverse complement strand
AGGTACTAGTGCGCATCAATGAACTTGGCCTCGCCCTCTCCTCTCTGGTTCCTGAGGGGGGCAACTTCCATTCGTACTCGTCGCGCCGTTTCCTAAATGCCGCTCAAGCAATGGAGTCTCTTGACAATTTGAGTGGCCATACGGCGTCGCTGGATCCTGCCATCTACAAGAAGACGAAGAAACGCGTCTTGGGGAGATTCGAGGGCGAAGACTTATCTTGGCTCAAGGACAAGCTCGACCAGACAGGGAACTGGCCGAGTCTGGCTGCCAGGATACAACATGTCATACAAGTGAACTCCCGACTACTTGGGACCACGGTAGACGAGCAAGCAGGTTTCGTGCGTGATGTCGTAAATACGCGGAACTTCCTGGTACACCCTGATGGTTCACGTAAACAGAAGGGAGTAAGCGGTATTGGGCTCATTGATCTAACAGACAAGGTAGAGGCGCTTGCTCGCCTCTGTTTCTTGCGGGAGACTGGCTTTGATGACCAAAGCTTGACTCGACTGTTCAGCCACGACGAGCGAACCTACATCAAGCGCACCAAGGAACTATTTCAGTCGTTGGATTAGAGTTTTATTCCCGCCTTGTCGGCTTTGACAACAAGGTGATTGATGAATGCTGAGCATGTAACGAGCATGTAGCGAGCGTCCTCTAATTCCAGATGGCTCTCATAATGCATGACGTACCCCAGATTCATCACTTGTGTATCCGTACAACTGCTCAAATGCTCGCTCCAGAGAAGGGTGGAGTTGTATCCTAGCGTTCTTGAGACGCTTGAGAGCCTGCCCCAGGGTAGTTTTGTTTTCGCCGATTGTCTTGCGGCATAGTGTTTCGAGAGCACTGATACTGTTCTTGATGGAGTCGCCGTACTTTGGCTCGTCATGATCAGACGTCAGAGCTAATGAGTTGCGCAACCAGGTTCGCACGCCAATGAGCGGCGTTTGCATCGCGGTCTCAATTGTCTCGTGCCCCTGTTCGCTGGCGACCGGGGTAACCAACCCGTCGATCATCCTAGTGCTTGCGAACGCTCTCTCGAGTGCCCAATTGCTAGCCTCATACGCCCGCCGGCTCGGTATAGAGGCTCGGCTATGTCGAGGACGGAAGAAAGGGGGTAGATGGTCCATCAGTGGGCATCTCTGATTGTCTGGTGCAAGAACTTTCCCCATATGCACAATAAAGCTCACTGACCCAATCTGCTCGTCTGGCATGTGTGACAGACAGCACGATATTCAGCAGGTTCTTCTGAAGGTCCTGGGAGACTTCGCCAAGAGGCGACATAACTGAAACAGCTGCTAAACCGTAGCGCTGCGAGAATGACAGCGGCATGTCGTCTTGTTCATGATCGCTTATAAACTCCTCCAAGCTCACTAGGATATTGGTTCTGTCTATCTGGCGAACATGCCCCCATTCTGATCTGTGACACAGATCAAAGCACCACTTCCACACGGCGTGTCTGTCTGGTGAATACTACGTAAACGATAACTCGCTCCGCCAGCCACATCACTTGGTCTTGGATCCTTGACCAATTGTTGCTTTTTGCTTCCGCGAGACAGTTGAGTGGGCTGGCGTTGCTCTGATCCAGATTTTCAGTTCGATGCCAAGCTCGTCCGCAATGTAGAAGCAGCAACGCGCAGTCTTCTTGGCATCGAGTGTAGCATCCAGGTACCAACCATTATCTAGGCGTTTGCGACTAGGGGCCCCCTCAGGACGATTGGGTGATAACGCTCCATTCAGCTGTACGTTGAGTGAAACCATTGGGTCGTTGGCCCAATTGTTGGCTTGTCCAAATCGGTTGACCATTGTCCAAAGAAGAGTGTTCCAATACGAAGTCTCATGCTCTTCTCCGTCGAGTGAGAACTTGTACGGTTTGTAGTATCGGAAATCGAACCGTGTCCTGACTCGTTCTCTGTCAACGATGATTGGGCTATCAGAGGGTTCCAATAGTCTGGCGAGCGAGTCCGATGACTTAAAGAAGTACTGCACATTGAATGACGATCCGGTCTGCTTTCGCAATTTCTGGACGATTCGCCGCAATTCGGTCAGCAATCCTTGCCCGCCAGCAGTCATCAATGACGGGATCTGATCGGGATTGTCCTCGAGCTCTTGGAGGCTCTTGTTGTTCTTTGAAAGACTGAGGTCCCAGAACAATGGCAGGCAGTGCAGCACGCCATTTCCGAGAACTTGCCTCTCGAAGTCATCGACTTGCGACTTCAAGCTTACGGCGAGTGCTTCGAACTCTCTCAGCAAACGCCATGCAACTAGAAGCTTCTGCGCAGTTATCTGTGGCCCGAAGATTTCCTTATAGTAGAACCCCCATATCTCATTCTTTTTGGTTTTTGCCTCAGATGGGTGCCGCAAGTACAAAGCGAGATAGGCCTGTGCTGCTTCTTCCATGTCTACCACAAGCTCGGTCTTTTTGTCCGAGTACTGCCCCTTCTTGCGCGCATAGTAGTATCCCATTTCGGAAAACTGCCGCTCAAGTTCCTTCTGTATGTCATCTTCAGCGCGTAGATCTCGGTCTCCGATTGATGTTTGATAGTTGCTGGCTCTGATAATTCTCTGCTTCAGTTCAGAATTAGTGGACTCGAGGACTCGTGCGAGGACGAAACCCTCGTTCTCCTTGATGAGTCCGGCGTTGAATGCTTGGCTGACGACCGAGGCTGTCTGGCATCCGTTTATTATGGAAGGATTGCGTAGTGACAACATGCAGCCGCCTGCTTTGGAGTGCACCTCGTCGCATAGTATGGTTATGCCATTGTTCAGATATACAAACTCTGATACCGTCTTTGTATCGCTGAGAGTAGCATAGATGTCTTTGTTTACGCGATTGCTCATGCCGCGGAATACTCTCACATTGGAATTGAAGATGTTGGGGTTCCTCTGTATGACTTGAGCGAGAATCGCCAAGTCCACTTTGACGACGCGCCCTTCCATGTCAGCTCCACTGGGCAGGGGCAGAAACGGCTCATGGCCATACCCAGGGTCTTTTGCAATGGCTAGCTCGATCTCGCCTACAGGTTTCGCTGAGTCAGGTTGGAATATCCAAATCAGTTCTGCCTGCGAGATGATGACGTAGTCGCAGGAGGAATCGCTCTTGCGAAAAGACTCGAGCTCAGCTATGACATCGAGAGCGGGCTTCTGACCGTTGGTAACTAGGTCTATCCTGATCTGATCGATGGTTCCGCGACGAAGTTGGTTTCGGTAGTCTTCGACACGTTTTCTCAGAGGGGGATTTAGACTGGCAAGCGGACAGTCACCAAGGATGTACTCCTGAACTCCCCGCAATACAGCTCTGACGCCATCCTCTTCGAACGGCTTGTCTGGTTTAGATTGGTAATACTTGGACTGGACAACGTGAAGGATACTGATTCCATCTTGGTCTTCTTGCTCAAAGAGAGCATCAATGCCTTTGTCCTGGCCTCCGTCTGTGATGGCGTTGGCCACACTAATGTCATCAAGGTCCCAGATTTCACTTAGCATAATCTGTAGAAAGGCTCTGGACTCTACGACCGAGTGCTCCTTCGCAACTCTACCTACTCTTGAAGCCAGTATCCCCTGAAGCCTAGGGTTTGCCATTTGTTCCTCCTTCGTAATCCGTGTGCCATTCATGCAGAGGAGTTGCACCGATCTGCGCAGCTAGTTGCTAGCTAGAACCTCTCTGCAAACTCTCTCGCCGCCTTGTCCAGGTCCTGGTCGTCGACCTCTTCGCCACGCGTGGCCCAGGCGGGGAGGGGGAAGTTGATGAGGACGGGGGCGGGGATGTCGGGCTGGTGCACGATCATCGTGCCGGGCTTGATGATGGTGCTGCGCAGGCGGAAGGACTCGGGCAGGTAATCGTACTCGGGGCTCTGGCTCTCGGCAAAGTCGAGGCGCCCGTTGACGCGGATGCTGGAGTTGCCGGTGATGCGCTTCTCGACCCGGCTGGCGGACTGCTGAGCGCCGATGAGGATGACGCCCAGGGAGCGACCACGCTCGGCGATGTCGAGCAGGATGTCCTGGATCGGGCTATGTCCTTCGCGCGGGGCGTACTTGTTGAGCTCGTCGAGGACGACGAAGACGTAGGGCTTGCGGCCCTGGGCCTCCTTCTGGGTCATCAGCATCTTGAGGGTGCTGC
>DHFO01000037.1 GCA_002402295.1 Caldiserica bacterium UBA4822 | reverse complement strand
CCACCGGTGTACCAGATACCGCCCATGCGGTCACGCCCGGCCGAACATAGTGGTCGACCTTGTGCGCTCGCAGGGGCTTGTGCATGGTGAGCGAATGCCCCTTGGCACTCTGAGGCGATTCCGGGGCCACGACGGAGACTGTGTGCTCCGCAGGAATCGCTTCGACGAGTGTCCTGATACCCTGCGCCCATATGCCGTCGTCGTTCGTCACCAGGATGTGCATGCCAACCTCCCTTCTAGACAGTGAAATCCATTCTCCGTCGCTGCCTGGTCCTGTCGACCCAGGCAATCATGAGGCCAAACAGGAAGCCGCCGACGTGTGCCCACACGGCGACCCCCTGGGCAGCCCCGTACGTGCCTTCAAACAACTGCATGAGAAACCACATGCCCAGAAAAATCCATGCCGGAAGACGGATGGTTGTGATGAAGATGAAGAAGACGAGTACATGGACGCGCGCGGTCGGATACATGAAAAAGTAGGCTCCCATGACCGCCGCTATGGCGCCGCTTGCGCCAATGGTCGGAACATCAGATCCTGGTCCGGAGAGCAACTGCACCAGCGCCGCCACAATACCGCCTGCGAGGTAGAACAGCAGGTAGCGGGCATGCCCAAGGTGGTCTTCGACGTTATTGCCAAAGATCCAGAGAAAGAGCATGTTGCCCAGGATGTGGCTCCAGCTCCCATGGACGAACATGGAGGTGAGGATGGTCAGAACATACGGCGAAAGAGCCCATGACGGCACATCATATGCTCCTGTCAGAATGCCGGGGATAAAGCCGAACCGGTAGAAAAAGGCGTCCAGATTTGTGCCTCCGCCGAGCGACAGCTCCCACATCCAGACCAGGCCACTGGCCAGGATCAGCAGAAAGGTGACCAGCGGGAAGGTGCGGGAGGGTGCGTCGTCGGAGATGGGCAGCATCTGTTACTCGATTGCTGCGCCGTCGAGCGCATGAAAGCAGGAGCAGTCGGCGTCGGGCCCGGGGATCTGAGGTATCATCGTTTCAATGATAGTGACAAGGTTCTTGAGGTTGGCGGCGAAGGTCCTCATGACTGCCTCGTTGCTGACTGGCTCGACTGCGCCCTGGGCGACAAGACCGGCATCGTAGTCCGTGATGACCGAGATATTGCAGTAGCACATGGCCTGTTCGCGGGCAAGCGCAACCTCAGGGTACTGCGTCATGTTGACGGTGTGCCAGCCCATGCGCGTGAACCAGTTGCTCTCGGCCTTGGTGGAGAACCGTGGGCCCTCAATGACCACGCAGGTTCCACCTTCGTGTACAGGAAGACCCAGCTGCCTGATGGTTGAAACGGCAATACTGTTCAGCACCGAACAGTAGGGGTCGGCTGTGGAAACATGCGTGACGACGGGGCCGTTGTAGAACGTCGTGTCACCCCGGCGCGTACGGTCGATAAACTGGTCCGTGACGACCAGGTCGCCGACCTTGATGTTCGGCTGGAGGGAGCCAACGGCGGTTGGAGCAATGATGCGGCACACGCCGAGGGACTTGAGCGCCCAGATGTTGGCGCGGTAGTTGATCATGTGCGGCGGAAGCTGGTGGTGTTTGCCGTGGCGCGGAAGGAACGCGACCTTGCGTCCAGCGATTTCGCCAAGCGAAATAAGGTCGGATGGGGCTCCATAGGGGGTCTCAAGCTTGATGTCCTGTGCGTCGTCCAACAGCGAATAGAATCCGGAACCACCAATGATTCCAATCTCAGCACGTTGTTCCATGGGTGTGTTCTCCTTTCTGTTGATACAGCAATCGCATTGTATACGCCTGAGACGAGTATATCAGCAAAGCCCGGCGGTCAAAACCGTGCGCTGTGACGACGCCATGGAAGAAGGAGGCATACGGATGCGAGGACGCTTCCGCACAGGGCGAGCAGAAAGTACGTCATGAAATACTGTTCGGGAAAGAGCCGGATGAGCGAGGAGGTCTCGGGCAGCAACCAGAAGTCGTTGGCGAACACCAGCTCGTGGAACATGATGAAGATGTTGTCGAAGCCCGCTGTCGCAAGGAGGACTCCCAGGATGGCGATGAGAGTCAACACGATGCGGGCGGCAGCACGGCTCGCGCGGCGCACGTCCTGGCGGCGTCGGTACAGCACGCGCAGAACGATGAGCGACACAAGGAAGGCCGCTGCCGTGACCGCGTAGACAACCTGGAAGATGGACTGCACGTCCGCCATGTGTACGAGCTCGACGGCCGAGTAGAAGCCGTCGTTCGGCAGCGGCCTTCGGAAGGAGAGGTAGAGAAGCAGGTCACTGACCCTGCGCATTGCCTCGGGCGTGACGAAACGTGGATTGCTTCCCTTCGTCGTTCCCACTGCATGCAGCACGAGACGCTGCAGCGGAAGCAGGTTGACGGCGAGCGTGAACGGCGCGAGCAGGAGGAGGACGGTGAGAGCCGCTGTCGCCAGCAGGAGGAGAAAACCCATCGGTCAGTCGAACAGGCCGAGGGAGCAGGACTGGACGCGGATATGCAGTTCGTCGCAGACCCGGCCGACCACACGGGGGTCGACGTTCAGTGTACGAGCAATCGCCAGAGCAGCGGTGCAGGTGATGTGTCCTTCGTGAGAGG
>DHFO01000022.1 GCA_002402295.1 Caldiserica bacterium UBA4822 | reverse complement strand
GGGGATGCGTTTGTCGCGACGTCCGGCGACTACCAGCGGTACTTTGAGAAGGATGGCATCAGGTACTGCCACATCATCGATCCAACAACCGGATGTCCTGCCAGGCTCAACCAGAGCGCAACCGTCATCACCAGTCTGGATGCCATGCACGGGGCGATAGGTGATGCCCTCGGCAAGGTATTCTTCTGTTCCGATGCTACCCGCCAGCAGAAGGTCTACGCAGAAACCAGCACGCAGGGCGTTGTCGGAGTAGTCGTTGTGGATGCCGCGGGAACGCGGTCGACGCTCGGCCCCATCACACTCGTTTCCACGGACGACCAATGAAGCGCAGCGACCGTATCACGGCGGTCGTCCTGGCAGTGGCGGTCGGAGTCGTCGTGATTCTTGCCTTCCTCGTGCACCGTGTCCAGGGGACGACCGCACTTGTGCGAGTGGACGGCATAACTATTACGACGCTGGATCTGACATCGACGAACCCTCAGACAATAACGGTGCAGGGCGTGCTCGGCCCCGTTGAAATCGCGACGGACGGCAAGGGGAGCGTCGCGGTAACACACGCCACGTGTCCGGACCAGGTTTGCGTTCACACGCACCCGGCGCACAGTCCCGGGGAACAGATCATTTGTGTCCCGAATCACCTCATCATCCTCATCGAGGGGAACAGGAGCGACATTGATGCCCTTGCCCAATAGCGGCCCGCGTTACCGTACCACACAGACTACGCTGCGCTTCGCCCTGCTTGCAGCAGTCGCCATCGTCATCAACTATTTTGATCCACCGCTTCCCTTTCTTCCCGGGGCCAAGCTGGGCCTCTCACAAGTGAGCACAATGCTCTGCCTGGAGATGTACGGTCCGCTTGCAACTGTGGCACTGGTTCTGCTGCGTATTCTGGTGACCGGCCTCATCAAAGGCAACCTCATGACCATCACCTCCAGCCTGTCGTTCGTCGGCAGCATGGGTGCGGTTATCGTGATGGTGGTGCTGCGCAAAGTGTTTGGCCACCATATCGGCCTCCCAAGCGTCAGTACGGTTGGCGGCGTGTGCAACAACGTCTCGCAGTATCTGCTCTTGCTGATTACCAGAACTGTAGGTATACTCTGGTATTATCTGCCGTTCCTGGTTGTGGCCGGCGGAGTTGCAGGATACCTCGTGGGTGGAGTTTCGCTTGCCGTCCTCTCCCGGCTGGACCGGGCTCTTCATGGCAGCGTAACGGTGGAGTCGCGGTGAGAAGAAAGGAACGGACAATTTCTGTCGCTTTCGTCCTGGTCGGGGCGATTCTTGGTTCCGTCCTCGGAGAAGTGTTGGGAGCATACTATCCGTTCATGCGGGCCGGCCTTCACTTCGGGGTCCCGGATTTTACACTTCAGCTGGGTTTCATGGAGCTCCGTCTTGGCTTCACCGTTACCATGAACCTGGGAACCGTGGGCCTGGCTCTCCTGTTTCTCTTCTTCTCGACGCTCCTGTGACCGTTTACCTTGCCTCAAGCTCTCCACGGAGAGCTCAGATACTGGCTTCCTGGGGAATAGCATTCTCGCTCGTCGCCGGACATGTCGATGAGGTCATGCGAGAAGACGCCCCCGAGCAAAGCGCCCGTGACAACGCGCTGGCAAAGGCACGGGCCGGTGCTGTGGCCATCGACGCAGGCCTGGTCATTGGAGCAGACACGGTTGTTGCCTGCGAAGGGCACATCCTCGGTAAGCCGGCGAATCGGTCGGAGGCCCGGCAGATGCTCTTGCTGCTTGAAGGAAGGGAGCACAGGGTGGTTACCGCCATGGCCGGCATTCTCGTGCCTTCCGGCAGGACCAGCCTCAAGGTATCGACGTCGCATGTTATCATGCGCCAACTGGCACCAGACGAACGCGAGCGGTACCTTGACAATCCGGAGTACCTGGACAAGGCAGGGGCGTACGCCGTACAGGGATTGGCTGCAAGTTTCATCGAACGGACCGATGGTCCGCTTGACACTATTGTTGGCTTTACCATGCGTGATTTCTATGCGCTGTGTGCAGAACTCAACGTTGACGTGGGGAGGTAATTCGTGGCTTTTTTCTCGAAAGACCTGGCAATAGATCTTGGTACTGCAAATACTGTCGTCTATGTGAAAAACAAGGGGGTCGTCATCCGTGAGCCCACCATCGTTGCGATGGACGCGAAGAGCGGAACCGTGCTCGCTGTTGGCAACGATGCCAAGAAGATGGCAGGACGTACGCCGCAATCCATCGTTGTGACGCGTCCCATGCGGGATGGTGTCATCGCCGATTTTACAGTCACAGAGAAACTGCTCGAGTACTTTATCAAGAAGGCTTCGGGGACGGGTCTGTTTGCCAGACCACGCGTACTGGTAGGTATCCCCTCTGGAATCACACAGGTGGAGATGAAGGCTGTTATTGACGCAGCACTTAATGCGGGCGCTCGCGAAGCAAAACTCATTCAGGAGCCGATGGCTGCTGCAATCGGAGCGGACCTCCCGGTTGCTGATGCGCGCGGCGTCATGATCGTTGACGTGGGCGGAGGCACCGCGGAGGTTGCTGTCATCTCGATGAAGGGCGTTGTGACCTCACAGTCCCTTCGGATCGCGGGGGATGAGATGACAGATGCCATTGCCACGCACATCCGGCGACGGTACAACCTGCTCATCGGAGACGTGACAGCGGAAGAGGTGAAACTCGCCATCGGTTCGGCATATCCACTTGAAAGCGAGAAAACCTATGAGGTGCGTGGCAGGGACCTGATCAATGGACTGCCGAAATCTGTGGAGGTTACGAGCGAGGAAGTCCGTGATGCACTCAAGGAGCCGCTTGAGCAGATTCTCACAACCATCAAGTCCGCTCTGGAACTGACACCTCCTGAGCTGTCGGCCGATATAATTGACAGTGGCATCATGCTTTCCGGGGGTGGAGCGCTCATTAAGGGGCTGGACAAGTTCATTTCAACGCGCACGGGAATCCTGGTAAATGTCGCTGAAGACCCGCTGCAGTGCGTCGCCAAGGGAGCAGGAAAGGTCCTCGAGAACTATGACGTTCTCCACGAAGTCCTGATATAGGGAATGGCTCGCCCGCCACGCAAACTGACCCGAAGGTCTGCAAGCCTGTTGTTTGTTGCACTGTTCCTCGTGCTGGCGACCGTGGTCGGATTTGCGTCCTATGGCATGGAACTGGGTAGTCTTATCTTGGGCGGTATACAAACAGCCGTACGCAGTACAGGCAGCGCCCTTGCAACCGCGGTTGAACGTGTCGGCGCTTATGGCAGCGCTCTTGTCTATGCGCGTGGCATCTACGCAGAGAACGATGGTCTGCGCCTGGAGAATCAGTATCTGTCAGCACAACTCAGTATAGCAAGGGATGACGCAGCTGAACTGGCCCGACTTCAAGCACAGCTGGGCCTGCAGCAGGGCCTCGCTGTGAAAACAGTTCTCGCACAGGTAACAGGCAGGACGACCAATCTGGGTTCCCTGGACGTCTTCATTGACCACGGGAGCAGTGCGGGTGTGGCAGTCGGGGCAGGCGTCTTTGCCGCCGATCCTGCAACGGCCCAGGTTTATGCATTCGGCAAGGTCCACAGCACCTCGCGGTCGACGGCCGTTGTACTCTCGCTGCTTGACAGCAGGTGCGTCATATCAGGCATCAACCGTCGTACAGGCGAGGATGTGATCATCAAGGGTTCGGATGAAGAATACTGCAGGCTTTCCTACATCTCGCCTCTTCCCCAGTTTCAGGCTGGCGACATCGTGGTGACATCCAGCAGTTCGTCCCTGTTTCCACCGAACACGCCCATCGGGGTCGTCGCTCAGCTGACAACCGGTGACGCCACTGAGCTGGTGCTTCGTCCCTTTGCCGCTGTCTGGGGAACCAGGACCGTTCTGGTGGCCCTGGGGGCCAAATGACTATACGACAGGAGTACAGCCTGTTAGGAGGACTCCTTGCCGGGGAGGCGGTGCTGCTTGCCCTCTTGAGCCACGTTACGCTGCGCGCACCCGCTTCCGGTGGCGCCGCGTTTTTGTTGGCCACGGCCATCGTGTTCTTCTACAGCGTGCGGCATACGGTTTCGCTGGGCATCACTGGGGGGCTGGTGAGTGCCCTGTTCCTGGCCTATTTCAGCCAATCGCGCCTCCTGCCTACAGCGCTCCTGTTCCTGTTGGTCACTGGTGCCTGTCCCTCTATCGAACAGCTTGCGCCGAGACTCGGCCGGATCGTTTTCTCCGCCGCGTACTGCCTGGTGACGGCCTTGCTTCCCCTCATGACGCAGGGTAGACCGGCACTCCAGCCCTTCGGCGTCACCATGTACGTGGCTGCATCGATTGCCGTCGGAATCTCCGAGGCACGTTATCTGGTCCGCCGATCACCGCTCGAGGAACAGCATGGACAAGTCTGAGCAGTCAAGCCAGACCAGACGCTTTCTCGTCCTCACCATTCTCTTCACGGTGCTCCTGCTCGGGATTGTGAGCCGCCTCTACTATCTTCAAGTAGTACGGGGAGACTACTACGCCGGCGTGGCTGAAGACAACCGTCTGAGAATTATCAGTACGGATGCGCCTCGGGGAGAAATCCGCGACCGCAATGGTGTAGTACTGGCAACGGACGTTCCATCCTTTGACGTGGTTGTGACAACCTATGACCTGTCCGATGCCGATGTGGAACTCGGCGCGATTGCGCAACTCACGGGAACGAAGCTTCAAGACCTTAAGAACACAGTGAAGAACGCAGGGGCCAGCCCGTTCACGCCCATCCCGGTCGTTCGCAACGTTTCCAAGGCAGTGGCTCTCCAACTGGCAGAGAAGGAACCAGACCTTCCAGGGATACAGCTCGTCATGTCGGCCAAGAGGTCGTACCCAGAGGGTTCGCTTGCCGCCCATGTGCTGGGCTACACGGGTGAAATAGCGGATACCGAGCTCAAGGAGCTGCAGGACCAGGGGTATGTCATCAAGGACACTATCGGCAAGGAAGGCATCGAACTGCAGTACGAATCTCTGCTGCGGGGAACCAAGAGCCAGAAGCTGATTGAGGTCGACGCCGAGGGCAAGGTCGTCAAGACACTGCAGGAAAAGCCTGCGACGCCCGGCAAAAGCCTGGTGCTGACTATTGACGCACGCCTGCAGAAGACGTGTGAGGACCTTCTCGGAGACAATCAGGGCGCCGCGATCATGATGGACCCGCGCAACGGGGAGCTGCTCGCACTCGCAAGCGGGCCAACGTTCGACCCCAACAAGTTCATCTCCGGCATTTCCAGTGAAGACTGGAAGTTATGGTCCGCCAAGGGGACGCTGTTCAACCGAGCCATTGCCGGCAAGTTCCCGCCCGCCAGCACATTTAAGGTGGTCACTGGTGCTGCGGGCCTCGAAACACACGTGATTACCGACAAGACCATCATCAAGTGCTCCGGCGGTATCACCGTTGGCGGCAGACTGTTCAAGTGCTGGGTATGGCCCGGGGGACACGGTAACGAAGATATTTACAAGGCGTACGCAGACTCCTGCGACAGCTACTTCTTTACCGTCGCGCGCCTGGCTGGTATCGACGCGCTCGACTCGTATGCCCAAAGGTTCGGCATCGATGAGCCAACGGGTGTAGACCTCCCGGGCGAGGCAACGGGACTTGTCCCCACGCCAGCATGGAAGCTCGCGACCGTCAAGGAACCGTGGTACGATGGCGACACCATGAATATGGGAATCGGGCAGGGATATACGCTCGAGACCCCCATACGTGACCTGTCCATCTACAGCTCTATCGCTATGAACGGCACGCTGTGGCGGCCCCACCTCCTCAAGAGTTCCATAGACGCCGTTACAAGGACGGAAACGCAGACCCAGCCGGCGGTACAGTCCACCCTCGGGGTCAGCAGCAGTACGTTGGACATCATCAAGAAGGGCCTCAATCGTGTATCAGTAACGGGAGGTATGAACTACCTCAAAGTCGGTAACATCAAGATCTGTGCCAAGACAGGTACTGCAGAAACGGGGACACCCGACCTGTATCACACCTGGCTCATCGCTTTTGCCCCCATGGACAACCCACAGATAGCTGTGCTGCTGATGTACGAGAATTCCCCCTATTCGCGCAGTACGAGTATGGCCCCTCTCGTGCATCGCATGCTGCAGCAGTACTTTGACCTGTACGGAGGAAACAATGGCAGCAACTAGTCCCACTGGCATCGTCGTCTTCAAGGGAAATCAGACGGAGATACTCGCTCTGGTCAATCCAAAGGCCAAATGGAGAGAAGCGGAGCGCCTCCTCGTTGCCCAGGCCTCGGCACAACACCATATACTGCCGCAGCTCCGGCTTCACGTCGATCTCCAGAATCGCGTCTGTGGCGCCAAGACCATCAGCAAGCTGGAAAAGGACCTGCGAGCCGTTGCAGGCGACAATCTGGGAATTGACAACTATCAGGTCAGGGCTGCAAGGAAGGACTCGGTACCAACTGAGACAGCGCTGCTGGTTAACCGGAATATGAAAGCTGGCGAGCTTCTTCAGACTACCAAAGACGTCATCATCCTGGGTTCAGTTCCAGAGGGGGCTCGCGTCGAAACCATGCGCTCATGCTTCGTCTTCGGCAGCATCAGCGGAACTGTTCTGGCTGGAGTGAGAGGTTCCGGAGACGCCATCATTGTCTGCCTCGAAGTCGCAGGAGGCGCCCGTCTCTCGATTGGAACAGCCAGCGCGGTCCTGCACCTGGCCCCCGGCGGCATGCGCAGCCGCACCTATGTCATCAGCGCGGCACACGGGCAGGTCAATGTCGACACACGCGTCCTGGACTGAGCCGAAGCCGTGAAGCCGCACCGCCTTCCTCGGTTCTTCATCGTCAGTGTCGCACTGCTCATCGCGTTCGGCCTGGGGACGTTCTATGCTGCCAGCCTTGCCGAAAAGTACACGCTGGGCCACTATGGCAGTTTTCGCTCGTACTTCACGAAGACACTACTCCTTCTGGGGGTGAGTGTGGCTGCGGGATTGGTGCTTCAGTTTCTCAATCACCGGCTGCTGCGTGTTCTCGCACTTCCCATCTACGCCGTCCAGACTGTCTTGCTTGTGCTCGTTCTTCTCGTTGGCAAGGGGATGTATGGTTCCAGGCGCTGGATTCCCATTACAGGCTCCTTTGGGATCCAGCCGAGTGAGCTCCACAAGCTCGCCATTATCCTCATCGTTGCCTTTGTTCTGACGCTTCCACGAGAGCGATTCACGACAAGCGTCAAGGTCCTCCTCACCGCCCTCGCCGTCGCCCCCTCGGTGTTGCTCGTGGCCAAGGAACCAGACCTTGGCTCGTCCATGGTGTTGCTTGGTGTTTCTGTGCTCATGCTGGTGCACTTCCGCCTGACAAATCGCCAGCTGCTCACTCTCGGACTGGTCCTTGTCGTCGCTGCTGGAGGCATCTGGCTCAACCTCAAACCGTACCAGCGCACGCGTATTGAGACCTTCCTGAATCCCCAGGCCGACCCGCTTGGAGATGGGTACAACGTGATTCAGTCTATTGTTGCAACCGGGTCCGGTGGTCTCTGGGGGAGAGGAATCAAGGGCAGCACACAGGCTCCGCTGTCCTTCGTTCCCGTGCAGTACGCTGACTTTGTGTTCTCTCTGGTCGGTGAGCTGTTCGGGTTCGTGGGCAGCGCAACGCTGGTCGTGCTGTTCATCATGTTGCTGTGGTCCACGTTCCTGGTCTTTCGCACTCTTAACGACGAGTTTGCACGCCTGATTGTGATAGGCATCGGCTCGATGTGGTTCATACAAGCCGCAGTCAACATGGCCATGACCATCGGGCTCTCGCCGGTCACCGGCATACCTCTGCCGTTCATCAGCTATGGTGGCTCATCACTGCTTACGCACGTCCTTGCCGCCTCCCTGGTGGTCGTGCTCTACCGCACGCGGGAAGAATTGAGGTTCTGATATGGATATGCACGTTTTGGAACAGTTTGAAGGCCCATCGAGGTACGCGGGCAACGAGCTCAACGCCGTGCACAAGAACTGGGAGGGCCATTTCCATATTGCGCTCATCTACCCCGATCTCTACGAAGTGGGCATGTCCTCCTATGGGCTGCAGATTCTCTACAATCTGCTCAACGCCATGGACGACGTCGTCGCAGAACGGGCCTTTGCTCCGTTCCATGATATGGAGGCGTGGCTGAGAAGCAGTGGAACTCCACTCTTCTCGCTCGAAAGCAAGAGACCTCTGAATACGTTCGACCTGCTCGCATTCAGCCTCGGCACCGAACTTACATACACGAATGTCCTCAACATGCTCGACCTCGCGGGGCTGCCTGTGCGTTCAGCCGAACGGTCGTCGTGGCCAGTTGTCATCGCAGGAGGCAGCTGCAGCTTCAATCCAGAACCGATGGCAGCATTCATCGACGCCTTTGGCATCGGAGACGGGGAAGAGCTATTCCCTGAGATTGTGCACAGCCTTGCCGCAGCACGTACTACTGGAAAGAGCACACAGGAAGCTCTGCACGATCTTGCGTGCGACACCAGAGGAGTCTACGTTCCCGCCCTCTATCAGGAGCAGAGAACACCTGCCGGGCGTTCAGGCATTCCCCGACCTGTCGTGCACGACATTCCCCAAGTGGTCCGACGCCGCATCATTGACAGGCTCGACGACCAACCTGCCCCGATCCATCCCATCGTGCCCTATCGGGAAGTGGTGCACGACCGTGGCGTCATCGAGCTCTTCCGAGGTTGCGTGCGTGGATGCCGTTTCTGCGAAGCAGGTATTTCCTACCGCCCGACCCGCGAGCAGTCACTCACGTCTATTCGTACCCAACTGGAGACTATCGTCGCCTCGACCGGCTATGAGGAGGTCAGCCTGCTCTCACTGAGCAGTACCGACTACAGCGACCTGCAGGGCCTTGTCGACCTTGTCCGAACCTACAGGGAAGAGCATAACATTTCAATCTCGTTTCCTTCCCTGCGCATGGAGAACTTTCCGGGATACCTTGCCGACGAGATAAAGGAGACCCGCGAGGGTTCCCTTACGTTTGCAGTCGAAGCAGGCAGTCAGCGCCTGCGTGATGTCATCAACAAGAACATCACGGAGGATTCCATCTTTGAAACGCTGCAGACTGTTTTCAGCAAGGGGTGGCATCTTGTGAAGTTCTACTTCATGTTCGGTCTCCCCACCGAGACGACCGAGGACCTCGATGCCATCGCAGACCTGGTTTCCCGCATCTATGCCTTCGGCAGGGGGTTCCGCAAGGACATTGCCATCAACCTGAGCATCAATCCCTTTGTTCCCCGTCCTCACACAGCTTTCCAGTGGTGCGCACAGAATACGCCCGAGTCCTTCGCCCGGAAGATTGACTATCTGAAGACAGCTCTCCGGCCGCTCAAAGGACGGGTCCGGGCAGAGTATGGCGACCCCAGGCTGGCCCTTCTCGAGGGCTTGCTCAGCCGGGGCGACCGCACGGTGGGTTCCATCATCGAATCTGCGTGGCGAGGCGGAGCAACGTTTGACGGTTGGCGCGAGTCGTTCCGGTTCGATGTGTGGCAGCAGGCTCTAGCGCAATCAGACGTGTCAGAGGCGAGTCTGCTGTACGACACACTCCCGCTTGACAGCGAACTGCCGTGGCACATCGTGGACCCGGGAGTGTCGCGGTCCTTTCTTCAGGAGGAATACAGGCGTGCTGCAAAGGGAGAACGATTGCCCACCTGCAGGGAAACGGGCTGCCACGCATGCGGCGTCCAGAGTGAAATGAACCCCTGTCCTACGGTCAGCCTCTTCAGGAGACCTGACACCGGGATCCCGACTGACAGCGACGCAGGGAGTGTGTAGCACTTCCCGGGTGCGCGACCGCTCCTGGGCTCAGACGTACTTGTCCAGTTCGGCCAGGACGTCTGCCTCGGCGCGCTCAATGGTCCCGGGGAGTGTGCATCCTGCAGCGAGCACATGGCCCCCACCGCCGAACGCCAGGGCAATCCGCTTCACATCAAATCCATACTTGCCCCGCAGGCTGACTTTGACAGTCCCGTCAGACGATTCCTTTAGAACGATGACGACGCGAGTACCGGCAATTCTCCGCAATTCGTTGGTCACCGCTTCAGTATCTTCCTCGTCGCACCCGGCTTCCTCCAGCATTCTTCGGGTTACGTGAGCAAGAACGACCTGTCCGGAGTAGAGGAGACGAGAATCCGTCACAGACGCTGCTACGAGTTTCAATGCGGAATACGGTCTAGCTTCATTCACATTGCGCGAAATGTCCTCGGGCGACGCTCCAAGCTCAACCAGCTGGGCCGCGTGCATCAATGACGCCGCAGTCGTGTTGGCGTACTGAAACGAGCCCGTATCAGCGGCAAGTCCCGCGTACAGGGCCGTCGCAACCCTGGCATCAACAGGCCCGTGGCCCATTACGGTAAACAGCGCCAACAGAACCTCACAGCATGAGCCTGACGTGCCGTCAACATAGAAGGCATCGCCAAACCCCTCATTGGAGGCATGATGGTCCAGTACCAGCCGGTCTGCCCCGGCGAGAAACAGGTTCTTCCACTGCGCCAGCCGATCGACGTCAGCAGCGTCCGCACTCAG
Source organism: Caldiserica bacterium UBA4822 (assembly GCA_002402295.1). GTDB lineage: Bacteria > Caldisericota > Caldisericia > Cryosericales > Cryosericaceae > Cryosericum. The sequence continues at coordinate 20,399 of DHFO01000022.1, read as the reverse complement.
ACATGTCACCCTCCGAGAACGGACCATCTTCCATGCTTCCCCTTCGGCCATCGTGTTCAACAGCTCATCCGTGCCAAGAAAGCGATAACTGGCCTGCACCCTGCCCGGAACGAAAGCGTAAACCTGCTTGCCCAGTGCCCGCAGATAGAGTACCAGAGCAACCATCGACCCGAGAGCGTCGCCGTCCGCAACCTCATGCGTAAACACGAAGATGTCGCTTGCCTTCTCCAGTCTGGCACCAAGGTCCGCCAGGGTAACGGCACTCATAGGTTGCCCCGCTCCTTCTGATCGTTTCTCTCGAGTTCCGTGAGGAGTTCCACGACCTGCGTTCCACGGATGAATCCTCTGTCATAGTGAAAGGAGAGTAACGGAGTGAACCGCATCGAAACATCAGCGGCCAGTTTCTGCTGAAACTTCCCAGAGGCTCTCGACAGTGCGGCCATGAGGGCCTTCTCGCGCCCCTCTTCTGTGGAGAGGCTCGAAACGAATACCTTGGCGAGCCGCGTGTCATTGGACAGCTCGATGCGCGTCACTGTCAGGAGACGCAAGTCCGGGTCGTCCATGAGAACCAGTTCTGCTTCGATGCTCCTGCGGATAAACGACTCCAGCCGCGCTTTGCGTACGTCTTTCATAGTTGGAACCTCACTCGTTGCAGTGCCCGGCGCACTACATGGTGTCAGGAAGATGTATGCCGAGTATCTGGGCATATGCCAGCAGTACCTGCTGTGATGCCCGTACGAGCAACATGCGGGACCTGGCCATGTCCTGGTCTTCCTGCAGTACCTTCTCCTTCTGATAGAACGTGTTGACAGCCTTGGCAACCTCACCTGCCAGATACAGGACCCGGTGGGCCTGCCTGCTCCGTGCGGCATCATCTATCTCTTCCTGAGCCTTGAACAGACACTTCAACAGTTCGCGGTCCTCCAGGGTGGTCAGAAGAGCAACGTCGCCCGGGGCTGCCCGGTCCGGCACCATGGCACCGGTTGCATGGGCCTGGCGCACAACACTGCAGAGCCTTGCATATGTGTACTTCAGGTAGTAGGCTGGGTTCTCCAGCGAGTTCTCCTTCGCTGCCTCAAGGTCGAACTCAAGCTCGGAGTCGGCCGATGACAAGAGAAAGAAAACCCGTGCCTGGTCTCTGCCCACCTCGCGAACCAGGTCCGCCAGCTCGATGATTTCGCCGGTTTGCTTTGACAGAACTACCTGCTGCCCTCCCCGAAGAAAGTGCACAATCTGATAGATGAGTATCTCGAGAAAGTCGTCAGGCATCCCAAGACTTTTCATCAGCGCCTGCATCGGAACGATATGTCCGATGTGGTCTGCGCCGAAGATGTCAATGCTCTTCGTGTAGCCTCGCTGAAACTTGTTGAAGTGGTACGCGGCGTCCGTCAGGGTGTACGTCGGCTCTCCATCCCGCCGCACGAGAACGCGGTCCTTGTCATCACCAAAGTCCGTGGAGCGCAGCCACACTGCCCCATCCTTCTCGTACACGACTCCACGGCTCCGGAACTCGGCGAGGACACGGTCATTCCAGCCATTCTCGACCAGATAGTGCTCGGAGAACCAGGTGTCGAACGACACCCCCATCTCCTCAAGGGCCTGACGGATGGATGCGAGCACCAGCACCTTTCCGCGTTCCTGCACCAGTTCCAGACGCTCGTCCTCCGAGGCCATCGCGTGCAACTCACTGGCGCTCTGCTCAAAGATTGCCTGCGCAAGCTCTGGGATGTAACTCCCACGGTATCCTTCCTCAGGCATCGGATACTCCCAACCGAGCATTGGGAACAAATAGTGGGCGATGGACTCGGTGAACAACTTCATTTTGGAACCATAGTCATTGACGTAGTACTCGCGATCAACCTCGTAGCCCTGGGTCTCCAGCAGTGACGCGAGGACCGACCCCAGCGCCGCCCCACGCCCATTGCCGACGTGCAGTGGACCAGTCGGATTTGCGCTGACGAATTCCACCTGGATCTTCCTGCCGACGGGGCCCTTGTACAGCAGACTCCCCGGATCCGCACATAGCACGGCGCTGAGCCGGTCAGCGACGAATGCGTCCGACAGACGCAGATTGAGGTACCCGGGCGCTGCGGCCTCCACGCTGCCCACGTACGGGATCGCTTGGAGAGCGGGAAGCAGCGCCCCTGCAAGAACCATGGGAGGCTGGTGGCGGAGCCGAGCCAGCTTCATCGGCAGCGCAAGGGTGTAGTCACCATAGCCCTGCCGGGCGAGGGAGCACGCAGCCAGAGGGACCTCCTCGGCGGAGAGGAGGTCCCTGAGCGCAATACTGACCTGTTGGTCTATAGCTTCACGTAGATTGAACACTCAACCGATTCCCTTCTTGTCGCGCTGACTCGTCACAAGGTGACGGGCAGCATAGGTCTCGTTGACCCTGGTCACGACCGTGTTGTGGGGAGCTGACAGGAGAAGGTCAGGCTGCTCCTGGGCCTCTTTACTGATTCGGATAAGGGCGTCACAGAACGCATCGAGCGTTTCCCGGCTTTCACTCTCGGTCGGCTCGATCATCATGACCTCCTCAGCATGGGGAGGGAAGTGAGGAAAGTAAATTGTCGGGGGATGATATCCATAGTCCATGAGGCGCTTCGCGATGTCCAGAAGAGATACGCCGTACTTGTCGTACCCTTTAGCACTCAGGACGGTTTCGTGCATCACCGGGCGATCGTAGGCGGGCGGGTAGTACGGAGCAAGCAGTTTCTTGACATAGTTGGCATTAATCACCGCAGCGCGACTTGCCGCCGCAAGGCCGTCCCGACCCATCATTCTGATGTACACGAAGGCACGCGCAAGCACGCCCGTATTGCCATAGAAGGCTGACATGCGTCCAATCGAGCGAGGTCTGTCACTGTCGAGAGCGTACTGACCGTCGCGCTGCACGACAATCGGGACCGGCAGATACTCTGCAAGAAACTGCTTGACACCCACGGGCGCCGCGCCAGGGCCCCCACCGCCGTGCGGAGTAGAGAATGTCTTGTGCAGGTTCAGGTGGACAACATCAAACCCCAGGTCTCCCGGCCGGATGAGTCCCATCAGCGCGTTCAGGTTTGCACCATCATAGTAGAGCAGGCCACCCCGCGCATGAACGAGTTCAGAGATTCTGGTGATGTTCTCATCGAACAGGCCAACGGTGTTGGGGTTCGTCAGCATGATGGCCGCAACCGTATCGTCCATCAGATGATCTAGTGCCTCCATGTCCACACCACCACGCTCGTCGGAGGGCACGGTAACAACCTGGAAACCGGCCATGGACGCCGATGCAGGATTCGTACCGTGGGCCGAGTCAGGAATAAGCACACGCGTACGCCGCGGGTCGTGGTCTCGCATGTATGCGTGAATAATCAGCATGCCTGTCAGCTCACCGTGGGCCCCGCACGCCGGCTGGAGCGTGAAGTCATCCATGCCGGTGATTTCCTCGAGCGACTCCTTCAGCTCGTATTCCATCTGCAGCACGCCCTGGTTTTCCGATACATCGTCGAGAGGGTGTCGCATGGTGAGCCTTGGATCGGCTGCCAGCCGTTCATTGATTTTGGGATTGTACTTCATGGTGCAGGACCCTAGCGGGTAAAAACCCGTGTCAACCCCGTAATTGACTGTTGCCAGATTAGTAAAGTGCCGCACGAGGTCGAGCTCGCTGACCTCAGGCAGGGACTTCACGCCGGCACGTGCGTAGTCGGGGATGCACGACTCGGCGCGGGCTTCATCCTCCTCAAATGAAAACGAGAAGGCGCAGCGACCAGCTACACTCTTGTCATACAGTGTCATCGCGTCCCCCTCAGCTCAATGCAGCTATAACCTGCTCAAGCAGTGCGTCCTTCAGCAGCTCACTCGCGCAGACCAGATAGGAGTGCGGCATCCCTGCAACACCGGGAACCATTCCACTGGGGAGCACAAGAGGCGGAATAACAGGAACTGCTGCAAGCCGTGCCCGCAGCTCATCGGGCGCCAGCGAACTAGCCAGCACCATCTCGTTGAACACCGCTCCGCCCTTGAATACAGGAGAGAACCGTCCGGTAGCTTCAAGACCCCGCACAAGTTTCTGAAGCTTGGCTGCACTTTCACATGCAAGAGAGCGGAACCCATCCTGTCCGACGCTTGCCAGATACACGGCAGCGGTGATAGCATTCAGTGCATGGTTCGAACAGATGTTCGACGTAGCCTTCTCACGCCGGATATCCTGTTCACGGGCCCTGAGTGTCATGACGTACGCCTGACGTCCTTCCGTATCGACCGACTCGCCCACAATTCGTCCAGGGAACTCCCGGTTGAACTTCCTGAGCGTTGCAAAGACGCCAAGGTGAGGGCCTCCAAAGGACATTGGCAGTCCCAGTGACTGTGCATCGCCTACGACGATGTCCGCGCCTGTGCCAAGTCCATACTTGAGCAGTCCAAGTGCCATTGCCTCGGTGAAACACTCCACGAACAATGCATCATGAGCATGGGCTAAGTTTCCAAGCGCAGTCAGATCTTCAATGATGCCAAAGTAGTTCGGACTCTGAACTAGCACCGCGCTGCATGGAGCAGCCGACAGCAAGCGCTCAAGCTCAGCCCGGGAAACCTGACCGGACTCGTCCGTCGGCACCGTTTCAATAGCAATACCATGCGGCTCGCTATATGTCCGGACTGTGGCAAGGTAGGCCGGATTGACATTATCAGCTGCGAGTATCCTTGGCGCATGCTTGATCCGATGGGCCATCAGCATGGCCTCCGCTGCGGACGACGCCCCGTCATACATCGAGCAGTTGGACAGCTCCATGTCCGTCAGCTCAACGATAAAGGACTGATACTCAAACAGCGACTGCAGGGTTCCCTGACTGAGCTCCGGCTGGTACGGAGTATAGGCGGTCACAAAGCCAGGTTGACCTGCAAGATGCGGGACAACTGCCGGCACGAAGTGCATATACGCGCCGCCACCCATCAGCGAGGCTTTTTTTGGTGTGGAGTTGCGAGACATTATGAGGTCCCACTCCTGCACCATCTCCTCCTCAGTCAAGCCATCCGGCAGACGGAGGCCGCCTTCAACGCAAGCGTTGCCCTGAACACAGCTGATAATATCCTCGAACTTCAGCCCCACCCTGTCAAGCATGGCCAGCTGTTCATCGCTGGTCGACGGTATGGATGGAAACCTAGTCCTTCCTGTATTCTGCATATTCCGCCGCGCTCATAAGGCTGTTCACTTCCGCAGGGTTAGACAGCTCGATCTTCGCAAGCCAGCCCGCCCCAAATGCATCGGAGTTGACAAGCTCCGGCTTGGCCACGACTTCGCTGTTGACCTCGACAACCTTGCCCGAGACCGGAGAGTAGATATCAGAGGCGGCCTTGACTGACTCGACCGAGGTCAGCAGGTCTCCCGCCTTCAGTTCTGATCCGACAGCAATATCACCAACGAACACGATATCCCCCAGCTTTTCCTGGGCGTAGTCAGAGATTCCAACCACCGCTACCTGGCCTTCGACGCGCACCCATTCGTCGGACTTCGCATACCGCGCATCTTCCTGGATCTTCATGATCGTTACCTCCCAGAATCTAGTAGTGCTGACGTACTGCAAGAGTCTACCGCGTCTGCCTGAAAAGGCAACCAAGCACACTGTCTGCGTGTTGTTCAGGTGTGATTGCGGGCTGGGGAAACAGAATGGAACAGGTCGACAAAGTCGGTGGGCGACAAAGCTTCCGGCCGCAGCTCCGAAACGGCTGCGAAGTCTCCCGTGAGAGGGACCCCCGTCCTGCGAAAGAAATCTGCCAGCTTCTTGCGGCGATGCAGAAAGGCACCGTGAACAAACCGCAGAAAGGACGTGGTCTCCTCATCGGCAAGTCCTGCGGGATGACGATCTAGTCCAAGCAAGGCAGAGTGTACGTCCGGCCGCGGAAAGAAGACATCCGGTGGAAGATCCATGAGCCGTTCCACAGCGAAGAAGGTCTGTAGTACAACAGACAGCGACCCGTACTCATGCCTGCCCGGACGTGCAGTCAATCGGTCGGCAAACTCTCGCTGGAACATGAGGTATGCCCTGCAGATGCGGCCAGTCTGAACAAGTTTCAGCACAGTGTCTGTTGACCGCAGATAGGGAAGGTTTCCTACAAGAATCGGTGTTTCATCCGGGTTCACAAGAGAGGTCCAGTTGGCATTGAGCCCATCCTCATAGCGCATGTCGATGCGGGCGTTGAGCGGATCCCTCACCAGAAGAACGTCGTGTACCTTCCGGAGCCGATCGTCAATCTCAAATGCGACAACACGCTTGCCTCGCGACGCCAGCGTTCCGGTGAGGGCAAGAGCGCCGGCACCGATCTCGATGAACACAATGCTCTCACCGGCAGGCAGGTGGGACGCGATGCCGGCAAGGCTTGCTCTGTCAATGAGAAAATTCTGTCCAAAGCGCTTGGACAGAATGACATGCTGCTGAGCCAGGAGGTCACGGAGCTCAGTCGATGTCAGAAGGTCCACACTAGCACCGTCAGGGGAGCACAAAAACGCGCACCCAGCGTCTGCCCCACGCGGCGCTTTGCTGCGCCACATAGAAAAACACATCAATCCGATTGCCCCGGATCGCGCCTCCTGTGTCTCCGGCAATGGCATACCCGTAGCCTTCCACATAGAGTTTGGACCCCAACGGAATAACCCTCGGGTCCACAGCCACGATGCCATAGCCGGACCTCATGCCAGACGCGGTTGTCCACGGATCGCCATCTGTCTCAGCTACAGTCGGCGAATAGGCGGTCGCCTCCATGAAGAGTTCTTTGACCGCTCCGCCACGGAACACGGCAGTCCCGACAACCAGTGCCTCATCGGCAGCAGGCTCGAGCAGTTCATCAGAGCATAGCAAGCGAGCAACCAGGGCGCCGTCCTGGTATACGAGCCGGTACTCCCGCGCACGAACCCCGCCCGTTCCAGGTATCCAGGCTGCCACCTGGCCTTGGACAGCCGACTGGGACGGCTGATACCGCACTTCATACGGAATACGCTCTGTCACGGTCAGCAGCTGCTCTGCCACATATACGAGCCGCACCGTCCCAAGAGACCGCCAGGCCCCGAGAGCCACAGTACTGCCACCACCAGCATCTTGATAGTCCGAGGCAGGCCATCCTGGAACCACTACTCTGAATGCACTGGAAGTCGTCCGAATACTGAACGTGGCATCCGCTGAAGCAACGATGCCGGCACACTGCGCCACTGCAGCAGCATCCCGCAGAATCGTCCTTTCATGAGACCGCACAGGGTAGGGTGACGGCACGACACGCGACACAAGTACGCCCGCACACAGCAGCACCCCTACTGCCCCCGGCACACGTTGACGGCAGGTTGTCGTCATCACTTTGACGAGGTCTTCTCCAGCAATTCGCGAATTCGTGCCAGGTTGCGGTTGATGTCCGTTAGAACAGCGAGAACGGCCCCGTCACCCGCAAAGTCGAACTGGTCGAATTGCGTAATCGCTACGCCGGCCTCCGAAGGATCGACATGCAGAGGGCCATCTGGCTGGGCCAGCTGTACCACCGCATCGACGAAGTACTCCTTCCGCGATTCCTCGTCCGCCTCCGAACTGTTGACCTGAGACACCAGCGATGCCCGCTGCAATGCCGCCCGCTCTCCGCGGGTACGCTGTGTTCCAAAAATAGGGCTTAGGATGATGGTCGGAAACGCATACCAGGCCTTTCCACGCCCCGTCGCCAGCCCCATGTACTCACAGAACCCCATAAGCGTAGCCGGGCCGATTTCCAGGTAACGGTTCTCCTCGTCAACAAACACTAGAGCACTCGACGATGCTGCCTGACCCGCCACCTTCCTGAGCGCGCTCATAGCAACGCCAAGCCCCTGGCGCGACAGCATGATTCCCTGAGTCCACCCAATCTGCTTGGCCAGGTCTGGGAACAGGCTGCCGAAGTCCACATAGTCCTCGGGACGAAGTAGGCGCGTTATGTATGAGGCTTTATCGGTTATCAGCAGTCCATACAGGCTGTCAAGCTCTGCGGAGTACACGATATCCTCCGCATTGCCTGAAGCAATCTTCCGCCGTACGGCACGCAGTGCTCCACGCACAGTTCTGATCTTCATGTTCCAGCTGCACCCCAAATGCGATAGTCTACGAGCCGATTCTGCACTGTCAACGGCCGAGGGAAATCGCAAGCATAAACGTGACCCGGCTGGGTCGCCCTCCAATTCCCTGTAACATGCTTGTACCGGCTGTACCATGGAAGTATACTGGAACGAAGCATTCAAGCATGAACAAGCAGGAAGGAGCTGCCAATGAAGATTGGAATCATCGGTCTGCCTCAGACGGGCAAGACGACACTGTTCGAAGCCCTGACCAGGGGTGCTGTGCAGACATCTCAGGCAAAGACAAACGTCGCGATAGTCGGGGTTGCCGATCCCGACCTCGACGAACTGTCGGCTGTCTTCAAGCCCAAGAAGACAACGCCTGCGACTGTTGAGTTTGCAGACGTTCCTGGTATTCCGTCGGGCCCCGAGAATGCCGCCCGCCGCAACGAACTGCTCAAAGATGTCCGGAACGTCGATGCACTTGTCGAGGTTTTCGACGCATTCACCGAACCACCTTCAGCTGAGGACATCACGAGCCACATTGAGAGTTTTGAGCTCGACCTTGCATTGATCGATCTGGAAATCGTAGAGCGAAGGCTTGAGCGTCTTGCCAAGGAGAAAATCAACTCGCAGCTCGAGCACGAGAAAGACCTGCTGTCGAGGGCGCAGGTGTGCCTGTCAGCAGGAAAGGCACTGCGTACCCTCGGGCTCGACGCTGTGGACAAGAGAGCCCTAGCGTCCTATGCCTTTCTTACCATCAAGCCGGTCATGTATACTGCGAACATCGTTATGACCGACGAGGCCGCTGCCCTGCAACTCGAACATGCGCTTTCAGCTCGAGCCGCATCCGACACGAGTGTCATGGTCCTGGACGCAAAACTGGAACGGGAAATTGCTCTGCTTCCGGTGGATGAGCAGGCCGCATTCCTGCAAGAGTTCGGGTTGTCCGGTTCAGCCATGGACACCTTCATCGTGCGGGCCTACCAGCTGCTGCGGCTGCAGACCTTCTACACGGCTGGCGAGGATGAGTGTAAGGCATGGGTCATTGAACGGGGCACGAGGGCGCGGGATGCCGCCGGAAAGATACACACTGACATCGCTCGAGGGTTCATCGCTGCCGAAGTCATTTCGCTCGACGACTTCCGCAAGACGGACCACTCGTTCAAGACAGCCAAGGATACTGGCTTGCTTCGTATTGAGGGTGAGAACTACATCGTCAAGAACAAGGAGATTGCACACTTTCGATTCAACGTATCACGCTAGGAACCGATTCCTGACTGGTTTTTCCTCACGCTCACATCAGGCGATCAGGGCCTCGGCCACCACGTTGTTGAGTTCGAGGCCCCGCTGGGTGCACACTATTGCGTCGCCGCGGACGACAATAAGGCCTTCCTGTTCCAGCTCCGCCAGCGACTCGCCAAAGACCGTCAGAGCATCCTCACCGAATAACTCCTGGAATGTGCGAAGTTCGAGGCCGATGAGAGGCAAACGCATGCGGAGCATTGCGTATTCCCCTTCGCGACGGCGCTTCGACAGCGATTCTGTCGTGTCAGTGGGAAGGATCTCCTGTAGAACAGCAGTCGTATAAGCGTCCATCCGTGATACATTCGTCCAGCGCTGGCCCTGCAGACACCCGGAAGCCCCCAGCCCCACACCTACATAATCACGGTACTGCCAGTAGCCCATGTTGTGGCGGCACTCGAACCCCGGTAGTGCGAAATTCGACACTTCATAGTGCGCGTAGCCTGCAGCGGCCAGCATTCTCCAACCCTCTCGCATCGTTGCCAGTACTTCACCCTCATCCGGCATGAGCTCCGACCCGTCTGCCACTTTGCGACCCAGTTCAGTTGTGTCAGCAAGCGTCAGGTTGTACCATGAGATGTGCTCAACACCAAGCTGAATGGCTCGCTCAAGAGAACAGAGTTCCTGCCTTCCAGAACCGCCGGGCAAGCCATACATGAGGTCAAGGGAAAGATTGGATACACCAGCCGCGCGGGCAGATGCCACCGCAGCCTCTGCCACCGCCGCCGTGTGCAAGCGGCCAAGCCTGCGCAAACTAGCATCATCAAAACTCTGTACCCCTACGCTCAGCCGGTTGACCCCTCCGCCCAGGTACCCTCGAATCCCTTCCAGAGCAAGACTGTCCGGATTACCCTCCATGGAAATCTCAATGGTGCCAGCCCCGGGTATCGTCGAGGTGACTCCAGCCACCAGACGAGCCAGTTGTCCGGAACTCAGCAGCGACGGGGTTCCACCGCCGAAGTAGACCGTCTCCAAGCGGTAGTTCTCCCGGCGCAGACGGCGCACACGCATGTGCCACTCGTCGAGCAGGAGGTCGACATATGAGTCCGGAACCGCGTCGACACTGCCCGTCGATACAAAATCGCAATACGTGCACCGCCGTCGGCAATAGGGAATGTGAAGGTAGACCCCGAGAGGCGCCCTGAGGTCAGGAGTCGTCTGAGTCACGCTTGAGAATGGAGAGAAACGCCTCCTGCGGAATGCTCACTTTGCCAATCTGTTTCATCTTCTTCTTGCCTTCCTTCTGTTTCTCGAGCAGCTTCCGCTTCCGGCTCACGTCACCACCATAGCACTTTGCCAGGACATCCTTGCGCAACTGCACGATGTTCTCGCGGGCGATGATCTTGCCCCCGATGGCAGCCTGCAGAGCAACCTCATACATCTGCCGGGGAATGTACTTGCGCAGGCGCTGCAACATTGAACGGGCTATCTGCTGGGCATCGTCCTCATAGACAATGAACGACAGCGCATCCACCGGCGTGCCACTCACGAGCACGTCTACCTTGACCAAGGGCTCTCTGCGATAACCGGTGAACTCGTAGTCGAGGGTCCCATACCCTCTGGTAATCGATTTCAGCCGGTCAAAGAAGTCCGTGATGATCTCAGAAAGCGGCAACTCATACTCAAGCACCGCGCGCCTGCTCTCCGGGTAGGACATGTTCAGGTAGATACCCCGACGCTTCTTGGCCAGCTCCATGACATCACCAATCGATTCGTGAGGTACTACCACCTGCGCCTTGACAAAGGGTTCCTCGATGGCTTCGATTTCTCCAAGGGGTGGAAACCTTGAAGGACTGTCTGCCATGACTGCTTCTCCAGTATTGCGCTTGATGACACGATACCGCACGTTGGGCACAGTGATAACAATGTCCTGGCCGTACTCGCGCCGCAGGCGTTCCGTGATGACATCCAGGTGCAGGAGGCCAGAGAACCCGCATCGGAATCCAAACCCTAAAGCCCCGGAGGTCTCCGGTTCAAAGGTCAGCGAAGCATCATTCAGCTGGAGGCGCTGCAACGAGGACTTCAGTCCCTCATAGTCATTGGCATCCACGGGATACAAGCCGGCGAACACCATGGGGACCACCGGACGATATCCAGGGACAGGTTCGGGGGTTGGCTTGTGCGCATCCGTAACAGTATCACCGATATGAACCTCGCTGGGAACGCGGATGACCGCAGCAAAGTACCCGACTTCACCTGCTGTCAGAACATCCGTCACGACAGGGACCAACTCGAAATATCCGACCTCAACGACATCAAACTCACCACCAGTAGCCATGAATCGGATGCGGTCGCCCTTCCGCATGGTGCCCTCGAACACTCTGATGTGGACCACGACCCCTTTGTAGGTATCGAAGTGCGAGTCGAATACAAGGCACTTGAGGGCAGCAGTGGCTTCACCCACAGGAGGTGGAATCCTGTCCTCGATGGTCCGCACCAGCTCATCGACACCAGCCCCGGTCTTCGCGCTGATCAGACAGGCGTCGGACGCATCTACACCCACGATCTCCTCAATCTCGCGTCGTGTCTCGTCGACATCGGCATTTGGCAGGTCGATCTTGTTAACAGCGACGACAATTGTGAGGTTATGGTCGACGGCCAGGTACGTGTTTGCCACAGTCTGTGCTTCAACCCCCTGGGTAGCATCGACGACCAGCACAGCCCCCTCACATGCCGCAAGGCTGCGAGACACTTCGTAGTTGAAGTCAACATGGCCCGGAGTGTCGATAAGGTTGAACACCATTTCAGCCCCGTCGCGTCCGGTATACGTCAGACGGATTGGGTGAGCTTTAATAGTGATGCCCCGCTCCTTCTCAAGGTCCATCTGGTCCAGAACCTGGTCGCCCCTGTTCTTGAGAATAAACCCGGCCCTTTCCAGAAACCGGTCAGCAAGGGTCGACTTCCCGTGGTCAATGTGCGCAATGATACAGAAGTTCCGAATCCGGGTCGGGTTCATGCGCCCCTGTCTATTGCGCAGCTATGGCTACCTGACGAGGGGACTCGAAGACTACCTTCTGGCCATCGCTGCTTACCACTACCGTGTCTCCGCTCTTGAACTCTCCCTCGAGGATGCGATAGGACAGCTCGTTCTCCACCTCGTGCTGAATCAACCGTAACAGCGGCCTGGCGCCATACTCAGGACTGTAGCCCTTGCGGGCAAGATAGGAAGTCAGCTCGGGAGTAAACTGCAAATGCATGTCCTCCTCCTCGATCTCCCGTGTGACCCGTGACAACAGGATGCCCACGATTCTCTCGATGTTCTCCATGGACAGCTGGTTGAATACGACGATCTCGTCCACCCGGTTCAGGAACTCCGGCTTGAAACTGTGTTTGAGCTCGTCCATCATCGCTGCAGCGTGCTCTTCCGTCTGGCTAGCCTCACCCGGAAGTTTGAATCCAAGGTTGTCCACCTTGTTGAAGCCACTCCCGATATTGCTGGTCATGATAATGATAGCATTCCGAAAGTCCACCGTCCTGCCCGTCGAATCAGTCAATCTCCCGTCGTCCATGATCTGCAGCAGTATGTCGAAGACATCAGGGTGCGCCTTTTCGATTTCATCAAACAGCACGATGCTGAACGGTCTGCGCCTGACCGCCTCGGTCAGCTGCCCGCCTTCTTCGTACCCGACGTAGCCAGGGGGAGCTCCCACCAGGCGCGAAACCGCGAACTTCTCCATGTACTCGCTCATGTCCAGGCGGATGAGGGACGATTCAGTTCCGAACAGCTCCTCAGCCAGAACGCGGGCGAGCTCTGTTTTGCCAACGCCAGTCGGACCGAGAAAAAGGAACGAGCCGACAGGCTTCGTTGGATGCTTCAGGCCGGCCCGTGAACGCCTCAGGGCCTCAGCAACGAGGGCTACGGCGTGATCCTGCCCAACAACACGCGTCTTGATAGCATCCTCCAGGTGCAGCAGCTTCTCGCGCTCGTCCTCAGCAAGGCGCTCTGCCGGGATATTAGTCCAGAGGGCAACAACGGTGCGGATATCGTCGGGTGTGACGACTGCCTCACGCGCTGCCGATGCGGTAAAGGAACTGCCTCTCATCGCCTCCATCTTGTCGTGGAGGGCCCGTTCCTGGTCTCTCAAGGTCGCAGCCTTTTCGAACTCCTGGGTTCGAATGGCCTCATCTTTTTCCCGTTCAATCTTGTTCAGCTCTTCCTGAAGCTGCCGTACTTCTTCGCTGGGAACAGCCGAGGCAAGCCGAACCTTGGCACCGGCCTCGTCCATGAGGTCGACGGCCTTGTCAGGCAGGAACCGGCTCGTGATGTACTTCACGGAGAGCTTTACCGCCGCGTCAATCGCAGCATCTGTAATGGTTACCTGATGATGCGCCTCATACTTGTCCCGCAGGCCCTTGAGTATCTGGATAGATTCAGCCACACTCGGCTCGCTCACAAGTATCGGCTGAAAGCGCCGTTCAAGTGCCGCATCCTTCTCAATGTACTTGTGATACTCACCCAGCGTCGTCGCGCCGATTGCCTGGAGCTCCCCCCTCGACAAGGCAGGCTTCAGGATGTTGGCTGCGTCGATGGAACTCCCCTCGGCGGACCCTGCCCCGACAACGTTGTGCAACTCGTCGATAAAAAGGATGACCGAATTGCCCGCGGTCTTCATTTCGGCGAGAAACTTCTTCATCCGGTCCTCGAACTCTCCGCGGTACTTCGTTCCTGCGACGAGGCTTGGCACGTCCAGTGAGATAACTCGCTTGTTCTTGAGGAGTTCAGGCACGTCTCCTGAGGCTATGCGTTTTGCAAGCCCCTCTACGATCGCGGTCTTTCCGACTCCGGGGTCCCCGATGAGAACGGGGTTGTTCTTGGTTCGACGCAGGAGAATCTGCAGCAATCGCTCGGTCTCCTTGTCGCGTCCGATGACGGGATCCAGTTTGCCCTGCCTTGCCATCTCCGTGAGGTCACGACTGTACTGATCCAGTGTCGGGGTCTTGGTCCGCTGCTTCGGCTGATGATTGTTAGTATGCTGGGTCTCAGAGGAGTGCTCGCTGCCGCGCAACGACAAAACCGTGTTGACCAGCTTAGATATGTCCACGCCCTCATCCTCCAGGCTGCGCATGCCGACACCACCACCTTCATGCACAATCGCAAGAAGGATGTGCTCGGTCGAGATGTAGCCGTCGCCAAGATTGATGGCTTCACGTTCAGCCAGATCCAGCACCTTCTTAGCCCGCGGCGTCAGGATTATCTCGTCGTTCCTCCCCAGGAAGTTGTTGTGCTTCACTCCGCGGACCTGGTCAGAGATATTGTCAACCAGCTTGTGAAGGTCAATCCCGCTGGCCACCATTGCTTCGTAGGCGATGCCCTCTTCCAGGCGCGCCAGACCAACCAGAAGATGGTCTGTATCCAGAAAGTCATTTCCAAGTGAACTGGCTGACTCCTGTGCCATCCAGACCGCCTTCTGAGCACGTTCTGTCAAATTTGCCCAATTCATTACCATACGCCTCCATTCCCGACCCCGCCATCACACTCGTGGGCGTCGGACCTCGTACACCTGCTTGTATACTAGTTTACAGTCCTCATTGGTTTCGTCAAACCGGCGACTGTGGTGATACATGAACACGATACCCGTTTGACTTGCCAGCTCAGAGCGGGTAGAATTCGAAGATGAATTTGACAGGCAGAGGGGGATGCTATGGGTGACAAGGCTCACGCAGTGGCAGACGAGTTGCACGACTGGCTCGCCGAACTTGCGGACCGCATCCCGGGCTTTGTGGGATATGAAGCCAGGGAGCAGCGCCGCTCGGCTGACAAGCTGGTACGCGATGCCATGGTGTCCAAGCTGGACAACCTGCGAGATATCCTCGCGGATGTCATGGAGCAGGCCAACGACGCAGAGACCTCCGTAGTGGATGACATTTCCAAGATTCTCCGGATCATGAACGAACTGCGCGACAAGATAGAATTCATGGCGTATGGTGAGACCGTTTTCCTGTCCAACGATCGCCTGGAGCCTGCGTTCCTCGCCCGAGTGTATCAGCTCGAAGTTCAGATCTACGATCACCTCGATGAGCTCGAGACCGTCTTCGAATCACCCAAGGACCTCGGGCGACGCGACACCCTGAGAGACATCCGGAAAAGGCTCGACACCATATCACAGGAATTCAATACTATCAAAGAGACACTCAAATCATCACAGCTGTGAGAGGCGCCGTCTCATTTCCCGGGGCATCTCACCGGCCGTCAGGACGGAGCGTCTCTGGTAGCCACACCCGCCAGGGAGGAGGCTCAACACAGTCATGACTGCAACAACTAAGCCCACTCATCGCACTCACCCACGTCCCAGGGTCATCGTCGGATGGATTCTCATTGCTCTCCTCACGGTCGCAATAGCGGGAGGAGCGACGCTTGTTCTTGTTTTTGCTCACTATGCCACACAGGTTCCGCCGGTGGGGTCGCTTTCCATCCAGACGCCCAAAGCTTCCCAGGTCTTCGACCGCAACGACGACCTTCTCTCGTCGGTGTACTTCGAGGAGAATCGACTGCCCAAGCCGTTGTCGGAGATTTCGGAGACTGCCATCAAAGCGCTCATCGCCTCAGAGGACGAACGATTCTTCAGTCACGGCGCCATTGATCTACGAGGCATTTTTGTTGGCCTCATCGTCGACCCTCTTCGAGGACAGGGTTTCAGAGGAGCCAGCACGTTGACTCAGCAACTGGCTCGCCAGGCAATCCTCCATGACACGGAGGTGACCCTCCCTCGGAAAATCAAGGAAATGATTGTTGCCTACAGGCTCGAACAGCAGTACACGAAAGAGGAGGTACTCAACATGTATCTCAACTACGTGTACTTCGGCAACGGCTTGTATGGCATCGAGGCAGCGGCGCTCGGCTACTTCGGAGTACATGCGCGTGATCTTGATGCAGCGCAGTCCGCCATGATCATCGGTGTCCTCCCGGCTCCGTCTGCGTACAATCCGTATGCCGACCTGGAAAAGGCCACGGAGCAACAGCTCCTTGTCCTGCACAAGATGGTACGCAACCACTACCTCACCCAGGAAGAAGCGGATACGGCGGCAGCCGAGAAGCTGACATTCAAGAACGGGATGAAGTCTCCGTACGGCAGCGTTGGGTGGTTTGTTGACTATGTGAAGTCCATCGTGCAGAAACAGTATGGCAGCGACCTCCTGTATCAGGGCGGGCTGCGCATCTACACGACGATTGACCCCAAACTGCAGCAGGCGGCACTGTCCGCTGTCCAGACAGTATGGAACAAGGCCAAACAGGATAAGGTTTTCGTTGAGAGCGACCGTGACTCGCTCGGCGTATTCCAGCCGCAGGCTGCCCTGGTAAGCGTCGACCCGCAGACTGGCTACATTCTGGCAATGGTCGGTGGCACGGACTACGACGAGACCAACTTCAACCGTGTACTCGCCGCCCGTCAGCCAGGATCCACGTTCAAATTGTTTGACTACACAGCCGCCATCGACAACGGGGTGACGTTTCCATCGGAAATCGTGGCGTCGCAGCCAACAGACTTTGGCGGGTGGAACCCCCCGGAGTGGCTCGGAACGAACCAATGGTTTGGCCGCATTTCAGTTGCAAATGCCATCAAGGAGTCGTCAAACATCATTGCGGCCAAGACGGCGCTGAGAGCCGGCCTGGACCGGGTCATCTATTACGCGCGCAAGATGGGTGTGACCTCCCCACTGAAACCATACGTATCGATTTCCATTGGCAGTTTCGAGGTCACGCCTCTGGAAATGGCCGAGGCGTATGCAACAGTCGCCAATGGCGGGGTCCGTATCACCCCGTATCCGATCAGGCGCATTGAAACAGAGAATGGCACTCTCATCGAGCAGCATGACTTCGCCGAAACCCGCGTGATCCCAGAGGCGACAGCATGGATCATCCAGTCCATGCTGCGCGGGGTCTACGAGAACACACCAAACGCCCGCATCAGTGGGTTGCAGGCTGCGGGAAAGACCGGAAGCACCAATGACTGGCGTGATGCGTGGTACGATGGGTTCACCCCGGAACTCTGCACCGTAATTCATGTTGGAGCCGATGCTGCCCGTGCACAAATGTCCGCTATCCGCAATGCCGGGTCGCGTTTCCCGGCGATGACGTGGAAAGCCTATATGCAGCAGGCAATAAAGCTGGTCAAACAGACGAACTTTGGTGCCAAGCCGGATGGAGTCTCCGTGCGAAGCATCTGCAATAGTTCAGGGCTTCTCGCAACAGACGCGTGCCCCACCTCATCTGTGCACTCTGCCTACTTCCTCTCCAGTCACATTCCCACAGAGACATGCACGGTCCATCCCCCTATTCTTCAGACAGTACGGCTGGCCGCCGTTGACCCTGGCAAACTCGCTCCTGCAGATTGGCCCGACAGCCAGGTCGTCATCAAGACGCTGCGAAGGGACCAGATTCCAACAGAGGTCTACCGCCAGACTGCTGAGCAGACGGACGAGCTCCACATAACCTGCATCCCACAGCCGGCACGAGCGGGTCAACAGGTAACACTCAGTCTCGACGTGACCTCGCCGATGGCAGCTCTTGCCATATCTTTCGATGTGTACGTTGCAGGCTCTCGCGTGGCCACAGTGTCCTCTCTGCCCATCGTGTTGACGTACACGCCTACACAGACAGGGCCGCTCACGGTCTCGGTTATCGGGCGCACGGCCGACTTTCAGAATGTGCTGCAGGTCACTTCGGCAGTTCCAGTCGAACCGTAGCTCCTGCCGTCATGGCCTGGAGCTGGCTGTCGGCGCTCCGGGACCTCAAATTGCAACTGGGCCTCATATGTAGTAGACTGCACGTGTCCGTATACCCAGCACTGTGGATGAAAGGAGCGCGGTCGACGCTTTCAGCGGACCAGACCTGCTTGGACAACAAGGCAGGACTGCGTCAAGGCTTGACGTCGACCATCTGCCATGATAGACCAACGCATTGAAGAAGCGGCACACGCGTACGAGCCGGAGATTCTACGATTTGCGCAGGAGATTATCCGGACCCGCAGCTACTCGACACAGGAAGAGAACCTTGTGAAGCTCATCAGGCACAAGATGGAAGAACTCAACTTTGACGAGGTCACGGTGGATGGTATTGGCAGCGTCATTGGCAGGGTCGGGCACGGGCCCCGCAAACTGCTGTACGATGCTCACATTGACACCGTTTGGGCCGAAGACCGTGCCAACTGGCGCGTAGACCCGTTTGCTGCTGTCGTGGAGGGGAACCTGTTGTATGGACGCGGGTCCAGCGATGAAAAGGCTGCAATGGCCGCCATGCTGTACGGGGCAGCCATTGCAAAGCGACTGGGACTCCTCGATGGATTCTCTCTGTACATCTCCGGCACCGTTCTGGAAGAAACATGCGATGGACTCTCCGTGGTCCACATGATTGAGCATGATGGGTTCCGCCCCGACTATGTCGTTATCTGTGAGCCTACCAGCCTCGACGTTTACCGAGGGCAAAGGGGCCGGGTCGAGCTGAAGATTACCACGACAGGGACATCCGCCCACGCGGCTCATCCAGACAAGGGCGACAATGCTATCTACAAGATGGCCCAGACAGTGCTCAACATCAAGAAGCTGACGGCCACATTCCGGGAGGACCCCTTTCTGGGCAAGGGGACTGCCGTCGTGAGTATCATAGAAAGCAACGCTCCATCGATCAACTCCGTCCCCTATGAGAGCACGATCTACATTGACCGGCGCATCACCGTCGGCGAGACAAAGGAGACCGTTCTCGAGGAGTTCCGGAATGCCGTCAACGAGCCGGAGCATACGACGGTCGAGCTGACTCAGTATGAAGATACGAGTTGGACTGGCCTGCATGTCCAGCAGGAGAAATACTTCCCCACCTGGGTACTGGATGAGAACCATCCCTTGGTCCGGGCCGGGGTTGAAGCCGCAGCAGAGGTACGCGGCGAGACCCCCGCCGTTTCACGGTGGATCTTCTCGACGAACGGCGTCGCATTCATGGGGCGGTTTCAGATCCCTTCCATCGGCTTCGGCCCGGGGGACGAATGGCTCGCGCACGCAGCCAACGAGTACGTGCGAATCAGTGACCTGTATCAGGCCGCACGGTTCTACGCACTGCTGCCATCCAAACTTGCCAAGGAGGTTTGAGACCGATGAATACAAAACTCAAGGGCCGCGATTTCCTCTCGACCAACGACTGGACTGACGAAGAACTGGATACGCTGCTCGAGGTTGCCTCCGATCTCAAGAAGCAGAAGGCGCTGGGTATTCCTCATCGCCTTCTTGAGGACAAGACTCTGTTCATGTTATTCCGGGATAAGTCGACTCGAACCCGCAATTCGACGGAGGCGGCGATGACCCAACTCGGCGGCCACGCCCACTACCTGACCGAGGAGGCAGTCCAGATTTCCCACGGTGATACGGAGAAGGAGCTGGGTATTATCCTGTCGCGCTATGGACATGGCATCGCTATCCGCGATGATATCTATCTGGGGGCGGGTCACAAGTATATGACAAACGTGGCGACGTGGGCTGATATTCCGGTCATCTCGCTGGAGTCGGACTTTGACCACCCATGCCAGATGATGGCAGACATCATGACGATCCAGGAGAAATTTCACCATGAAGTTCGTGGCCGCAAGTTCGTCATGTCCTGGGCATATGCGCCGAGCTACGCCAAGCCTCTGGCGTGCGCCCAGGGGTCTATCATGATGATGCCACGGTTCGGGATGGATGTCACACTCGCGATGCCCCCGGAATTCCAGCTTCAGCCTGAGGCTCTTGCTATTGCCCGGCAGAACGCGGAAGTGGCAGGTGTCCGGTTCGAAGTAACAAACGACATGGACGAGGCGCTTGAAGGGGCAGACATTGTGGAAGCGAAGTCATGGGGCTGCTTCATGACAACCCTGGACGTGACGGAGGCCCAGGAGATAGCGAAGAAGTACAAGGGGTGGATTCTTGACGAACGCCGCATGGGTCTGGCCGGCAAGTCCGCGATATACATGCACCCGCTGCCTGCCGACCGTGGATACGAGGTCACCAATGAAGTCATCGATGGCCCGCACTCGGTGGTGTACGACGAGGCGGAGAATCGTCTGCACACGGTCAAAGCGATTCT
>DHFO01000012.1 GCA_002402295.1 Caldiserica bacterium UBA4822 | reverse complement strand
ACTTTCGTCACCAACGGAGCTGTGCTGCTGGCTCTTCAGGCGCCCAGTGGCCCCTCGACCTTCCGCAGCACAGAGGTCTACCTGCACATGGACGGGAGCCTCCGGGAGATCCACGCGGCGGCAAGCCCAGCGGATCGGCTGATGGGCAGCTGACTGCAGAGCGCTACCCGGGCCCGCAGCCCGTGGTGGTGGCCCCTGCGCCGCCTCGTGTTCGGAGGGTAGCCGCCCGGAGGTAGTGCAGTAAGATAGACAACCGGATGAAACAACTCAGCACCGGCGACGAAGGACACGGTATGGAAAGCACGGAACTGCGCCGTTCGTGGGATTCCTTCCGCCTTGCCTTGTTCGCCGTTCTCCTTACAGCAGGTCTCACCGTAGGCGTCGCCGTCGGAGTTGCCTACTCATGGACCTTCGGCCTGATAGCCTTCGTCGCAACCATTGTGGTTCTGTACATGATCATGCGTTGTCACCACACAAGAGAAGCCATCTTCCGGTTCATCGAGCCTCTTCTCAAAAAACCCAAACCTCCCCGCTCGTAGTAGCGAGCGGAGCCGCGTACCCCGCTGCAGCGTCTGTGGGGAGCGAACTTCGGGGGTCGGTCCCAGTGTCTCGTCAGGGTAGTGGGTAGCCGCATGAGACCGCGCTGAGTACAGTGAGGCATGTCCAACCAAGCTGTCGTGGTAACCCTGGACGCGCTTCGATCCCACGCCTACATCGTCGGGGGAACGGTCACCGGCAAGCTCAGGTGGGATCACGGCCTGCCGCCCCTATGTCGGCTTCGGGCGATCTGCATGTGACGCGACGATCTCCGCAATGCGTTGCTCAAGATCATCATCATACCTAACGTACTCGACGCGGACGCCGTTGGACAAGGCAAGTCGCGCTTTCGCCTCATCGCGTTCCTGGGTCCTCCGAAGTCCGTCTTCTCCGCCGAAGACCTCGATGGCCCTGAAATGCTGTGCTCCTTGGTATTCCACCGCAAGCTTCAGCTTCGGAACGTACGCATCGAAGCGGAACTGGCCCAGCCAGGGGAATGTGGCCTGTGCCTCAACATGCAGCGGATGCACCGCGCTTCTGAGCATCTGCAGCATCCGCGCTTCCTTCTTCCACTTGCTCTCATCGGCCAGTTTGCCCACCGCTGCGCGTAGAGCAGTTCTTGTGTTCGCCGCTATGTTCTTCAGGACGTGGTAGAACCCTGGCATGTCTGAGAAATTCCGGAGCCTCTTTAGGGCACTTCTCAACTTGGATTGCCTAAGCGCCTCCTCGATACGGAAACCCTTCCCCATCAGCAGGAGGTCTGTGACCTCGTACAACGCTTCATATCTACTGTACTTTGCCTTGGGGTACTGATCCAATGCCCACGACAGTAGATCGTTGCCGTGGGTTACGGAGAACGCGTGTAGCTGTTCGTCCCAGTAGGCCTCACACTCCGTGGAGTAGAGAGGGAAGAGATCCCAGTTAGGATAGTACAGCATTATGTCGATTCCCCGGATCTGGACTCCGGCAAGCATAGCGAAGTTGGCGAACCTGTCTCCCGGCGCTGCCTTGAACATTGTCCAGTAGGCGAAGACTCTTCGCCCCCGTGCATCCTTGCGATCGGGATCCCAGGCAACGCCCCGGGCCATTTCCACAAGCTGATCGTAGCGTCCAGCAAGAAGCAGAATACCCTGCTCAAGAGCCGATCCCCTGTTTAGCACACGGGTGCTGTTGGGATACTTCGTGCATACCCCATCCAGCATCTTCAGTGCCTCGTCCCACTTGCCCGACTCGACGAGCCGACTGACCTCGTTGAAGGCGACGTAGGCCTCCATGCTGTTACACCACCCGGAGACAATCGAACTCCATGTGTAGTCGGCCCTTATCCCCTCGATCTTCTGTAGAGCTCGATCCTTCTTGCCTAGCTCGATCAGGCGCTTCGCCTTCTCCTGCCGCTCGTACAGCTCATGGTCCAGAAGCTTTCTCTCCCGTTCCTCGACAACCATGCTCTCGTAGTACTGAAGCCTCTCGAGGTTCACCCACGGCTTCCGTCTCAGCTTGTGTGCTAGTCGGGCTATCGACTCGGTAGTCTGATACCTTTCGAGGAACACAGCGGCGCTCGGCCAGTTCCCATATTGTTGAAGGCAAGACAGGTGGATGTGGGGATACCGTAGACGGACATGAGCTTCATCTTTGATCGCTGCTTCACCATGGGCTTCCCGGATTGCCACAAGAGCAGCTAGGGTCTCTGTCTTGGTCATGGGTGCAGGAGAGCCGGATTCGCCAGATCCGTCGCCCGGACGCTGGCGATCCTCCTCCGGCTCATCGGGACGGACCCGAGTGCGAAGGAACTCCTGATAGTGCTTGATCTCCTCCTCCGACTTGCGTGCGTAGGCATCAAACGCAGTGGTTGCCTCGTTGTACTGTCCGAGGATGAACAGGATGCGTGCTTGGTTCTTCAGAGAACGGCTGTGGGCCTTCTCCCCCAGCTCCCCTATCACGGTTCCTAGGATCGCGAGGGCTTCATCGAAGTGCCCTTCCGAGAAGAGGATTTCGGCCACCCCGGCCTCCACGCCGAGGAGGGTCTCCCTGTCGGACCCTGCGTGGAGCGCTCTCTTAGCATCGATCGTCCTCTCAAGCAGTGTCTTCGTCTGTTCAGCTTGTTCAACCATGGACATGCGCCCCTAGAACGGAACCACTTCGAGGGTCGGTTTCGACTAGGACCATTGGGTAGATTCCTAGGGTACACCGCAGGCGCTCGGCAGCCAAGCCACGAGTGCCTGCGCTCGGCAGGGCAAGGTCACCTGTTCTCTCAGTCATGGTCCCCCCTTCGCCTCCCGAGGATACCGCGCCCACGGGTGCCAAGGCTCGTTTTCGGGGGGCAAGATACGTCCCCCCGGCCACGGAGGGCAAC
>DHFO01000063.1:10720-16307 GCA_002402295.1 Caldiserica bacterium UBA4822 | reverse complement strand
GGCCCTGTGAGCTTCTTCCTTCTTGATGGCAAGTGAGTCGATGAGGGCTAGCAGGCTATGGCTCTGCAAATCCGGAAAAAAGATACGCGCCAGCTGAAGGGTATCAAACACTTCATTTTGCAGCTGTCCATGCAGAGCCTTCCTCAGAAAGGCCTCGTCAAACGCGGAATTATGGGCGAGGAGTGGACTGGCTCCCGCAAACCGCATGAAGTCATGGACAACCTGGTCGACAGAGCCGGCCGGTTCAAGATCAAGGGCTGTAATCCCGGTCAGAGCAGAGATGAATGACGATAGGCGTGCTCCCTCGTTCAACCGGCAGAACTGCTCGAAGCGGCCTACCTCCTTGCCGCCCCGGACCTTGACGGCCCCGATTTCAATAATCTGATCTGTGCTGTGGTCCAGTCCCGTTGTTTCAAGGTCAAAAAACACCAGTTCCTGTTCGCTTTTCAATTGATTCCTTTCTATTTGAAATAGGCAATCGTAACGCCGTCACCGCCCTCTTCCGGACTGGAGAAACTGAAGTGATCGATACTCGGAAGCGTCTTGAGAAACTCATGAATCTGTTTGCGCAAAACGCCCGAACCCTTGCCGTGAACAATGTAGACAAACGACAGACCTGAGAGATAGGCTACGTCGATGTACTTGTCCAGTTTCTCGAGGGCTTCGTCGACCCGGTTGCCATGCAGGTCGATTTTCATGGGGACAAAGGGCAGGGTGGGTTCGCGCGCGCCGCTGAACTGCATGGCGCGGGTCTGGTATGAGTTGAGTTCTTCCTCGGTGAGCTTGCGCACTTGCGCCTCCGGTACGGTCGTGCGCATCGAACCTGCCTGCAGGACCAGCTTGCGCTTGTCCTTCATGACATCGATGACGATGGCCTGCTTGTTGATAGACGTAATAATGACGAGGTCTCCGGGCAGTATCTCCTCGACGGGGGTAAACGGAGTCTTTTCTTCCAGCGGTTCGGCCTGCTGGATGAGTTCTTCGCGGGTAACCTCGACTTCCCGCTTGACTTCTCTGGCTGCCTGGGGACCGCTCTTGAGGTTGTCCTGGTACTGTTTCATGAGCTCGTCCATGCGCATGCTCACATCTTGAACGATACGCTGTGCCTCGGCGTGTGCTGCCTTGAGTTCCTGCTTCTCACTCGTTTCCAGGCGCTTGAGTTTGTCCTCGTAGTCCTGACGCAGTTTCTCGAGTTCCTGCCGGCTCTCGTTGAGGCTGTCCTTCGTGTGGCTGATTTCCTCAGAGTCGGTTACAATGCGGCTCATGACCTCAGTCGTTGTCTTGTGTTCGTTGCTGAGCTCGTCGTAGGCAAGCGCGAGGATGCCCTCAGGCAGACCTAAACGCTTGCATATCGTAAAGGCGTGGCTTTCGCCGGGCGCACCGAGTAGCAGCTCGTAGGTTGGTTGCAGCGTCTGGGCATCAAACCCGACCGAGGCATTGCGTATCTGCTCGTATCGGTAGGCCAGCAGTTTGAGGCTGCTGTAGTGCGTCGTGATGACCGTCGTAACGCGCTTCTGGTACAGAAAATCGACGATGCCCGTGGCGATGGCGGACCCTTCCTCAGGGTCTGTGCCGACACCGAGTTCGTCCAGAAGAACCAACGAATAGCGCGTGGCCTGACCGAGGATGCGCACGATGTTCGACATGTGGGCGGAGAATGTTGACAGACTCTGCTCGATGCTCTGTTCGTCACCAATGTCAACGAAAACGTTGTCATACAGACCAACACTGCATCCCTCGGAAGCCGGGATGAACAATCCGCATTTGCTCATGAGAACGGTGAGTCCAAGCGTCTTGAGGGCGACAGTTTTGCCGCCTGTGTTCGGCCCCGTTATAACGACCATAAAGTAGTCCTTGCCAATCGAGAACGATATGGGAACGCAGTTTTCGACAAAGGGATTGCGCACGTTCCGCAGGTTCGTCTCCATATTCGGATTCAAGGCGGGAAGCGTGGCGTGCCACACTCGCGCGAGGCGCCCCTTCGCGAGGCTGAAGTCCAGATGGCCTGCAACCTGGAGGGAGCGTTCGATGTCGGACGCGGCCTTGGCGATAAGGTCGGTGAGGTACAGCAGGATGCGCGCTACCTCCTTCTTCTCGTCGGATTGGAGTATCTGGAGCCGATTGTTGAGGTCAATGACCCTTGTTGGCTCAACGAACAGAGTCATTCCACTGTCCGACTGGTCGTGAACGACCGACTGTATAGTGTCCTTGAATTCTCGCTTTACCGGAATGACGTACCGGTCGTTGCGCATCGTCACGATACGGTCCTGAACCGCATGCGCGTATGTGTCACTGGAAAGAATGTCCTGCAGCACCTTGTTGATGGTCTTCTGGAGTTCAACTTTCTCGCGTCGGATCGCGGCAATGTTGATGGACGCGTCGTCCAGAACCTCGCCGTTCTGGTTCACGCACCGCTGGACCTCCTGGGCAAGTGACGCGAAGGATTTGACGTCCTGAGAGATGCTGAACAGTGAAGGATACAGGTCCTTGACGGTGACGAAGGCCTTGCGGACGTGTGTCAGCTCATTGAGAACCGTGCACACCTTCCAGGCTTCTTCCCCGGACAACTGCAGGCGCACCTTTGCCTTATCCAGCTCGGGGCGGATGTCCAGCAAACCTGCAAGGCTCAAGTCGCCGAAGCGCTCGAGGTACGACTGCGCCTCATCGGTCTCAACCTGCGCGGCCCTGACGGTATCGACCGTTTCCAGTGGAGCCACTGACCGCGCCTCCTCGGCCCCCAGTGCAGACTCTGCCTGCCTTGCCAGGTCGTCTCGAACGCGGTCGAACCCGACCTTGCCATACGTGTACTCACGTACTGCCTGCCCACTCTCTACATCCGGGTTCTTCGTAGTGTCCCTCCTGCGCGTGTTGCGAGGGCGAATTCGACAGAGCTGACGAGCCTGTCGACTTCGTCACTCGTTAGTGTCCTGTCAGGCGATACGAATTCCAGTGAGAAGCCGACGCTTTTCTTTCCCGGTGGCAGGCTGCTACCCTGGAAACAGTCGAAGATGGCAACTGATTTCAAGAGAGGCCCCGCGTTATCGCTGATGATGTCCTGCAGTTGTCCTGCCGGCACTTGCTGGTCGACGAGGACGGCGATGTCGCGGCGGACATCGGGGAACCTCGAGTATTCCTTGAACGAAAGGGCAGGAATGCGTGTGAGCAGGGCTTCCACCGACAGTTCTGCGAAAAACATGGTCTGTTCGACTTCAAGCGTGCTTCGTGCCCGTTGTCCGAGGACGCCCAGGGACCCCAGCGGGACGTCTCCTGACATGATGAGCACGCCGCCGCCGGTATCAAACAGAGCACAGCTTGACGGCGTCAAGGCGTAGGGGACGTGCAAATCCTCGAGGAGCGATTCGACGAGACCCTTCAGGACAAAGACGTCGGCGTCCAGTGGTGGAGTTGTCCAGTTGGTCTCCTGCCACCTTCCTGCCAGAAGTATGCCAAGTGAGGTGTCCTCGCTAGGAGTCCCGCCGCTGACACTGAAGGTCTTGCCAAGTTCGAACGAGGCGAAGCCGCTCTTGCCGCGTGACAGATTGTGACTGGCTGCTCCTGCAAGTCCCACAGCCAGCGTAGGGCGCAGAGCATCCCAGTCTCCCGACAGAGGATTCAGAAGTGCGGGGGCAGTTGCCAGGCCTAGCGAGGCAATCGTACTCTGTCGCACAAACGATATGGTCCGGGACTCTGTCAGGCCGAGCCCGGTGAGCGAGGCGCGGATTCTCTTTGTGAGCAACTTGAGCGCCGACTGGTTGCCACGCCGCAGCGCCTGGCTTGGCACGTGTAATGGAAACTGGTCATACCCCTCCATGCGGACGATTTCCTCAACGAACTCGGGCCATGTCGTCAGGTCACCGCGGAACGATGGCGGCGTTGCCACCAGACCGCTCTGCTTCTGCACGGACCGGATGCCCTCGTGGGCCAGCAGCTTCTGTATCTCGGTTGCGCCAAGGTCGGTTCCCAGATAGCCGTTCACGCGTTGCAGGTCAAGCGCGACGGGAGTTCCTGCCGGGGCCGGCAGGCCGGCGGAAGCAACCCGTGAAACGTAGCAGCCGACACATTGTTCGCGGACCAGGGCTGAGAGCACGGAGGGAACGGCCATGAGTGTCGACGAGGGGTCTGTTCCGCGCTCGAACAGGTATGCCGCGTCTGTCTTGAGCCCCAAGTGCCTGCTGGCGCGAGCCACCGCTCTTGGGTCGAAGTGGGCAATCTCAAACACGACATTGGTCGTCTGGGCTGTTACGCTGGAATCGAGACCGCCCATGACGCCCGCGACAGCGATTGGTCGGCTGGCATCGGCAATGACCAGCGTGCCCCGTTCTAGGCGCCGCAGAACGCCGTCCAGGGTGACAATCGTCTCATGCTCCCTCGATGCGCGAACCGTGATGTGATGGTCCTCAATGGTGTCATAGTCGAAGACATGCGTTGGTTGTCCATACTGCTTCAGACAAAGGTTGGTGATATCGACGACACGGCTCACTGGTCGGACGCACAGCTGATACAATTGGGTCCGGAACTCGTAGCTTGACCTTCCTGATGACACGTCACGGACGAGCATGCCGATGTACGATGAGCAGAGGGCATGGTCATCTATGTCGACAACAAGGTCTCCATCGTTCTTAGCCCGTGGCAGCGCACTGGGCAGTGGCAACTTGATGTCACTCGTGTCGAACCCACGGTTCTCGTCATGCGCCTTCAGGACTTCAATCCACCGGGAAATACCCAGCACGGACAAGGCGTCCCCCCGGTCCGGGGTCACGCTGATGTCCAGGGTTGTGTCCGCCACCGGCCAGGCTTTCTCAAACGACATGCCGGGAACGGCTCCCGGCTCTAGGTGCAGTATGCCTTCTTTCTCTGCGGAGGTGAGCAGGTCCGCGTCCAGGCCTAGCTCCTTCCACGAGCACAGCATGCCCCTCGATTCGATAGCGCCAAACGCGCGCGGCTCAATCACTGCCCCATCTGCGGTGCTGCCTCCTGGCAGCACCACTGGGACAATGTCTCCAGCATGAACGTTCGTTGCGGCTGTACAGACCGTCGTCGAACCATGAGACCCCAGGTCGAGCTTTATAACCTGCAACCTGTGATGCGTCGGATGCGGGGTACTGGTTCCAACTCTGGCCACGACCACGCCCCGGAATCCAAGCACGCTCGTGAACGTGCTCTCAACTTCTATACCCACATCGCCAAGTCGCCGGACAAGGTCCTCGAGAGCATATGGGAAATCGATTGCGCCATGCAGGGCTGACAGTTTGATTTTCAACCCTTCACCTCAGAACTGGCTCAGAAAGTCGAGGTCATTTTCGTAGAACAGCCGAATGTCACGGATACCGTACTTGATCATGGCAATGCGCTCAATGCCCCAGCCAAACGCAAAACCTTGGTAGACATCGGTGTCATAGCCCACTTCGCGCAGGACGTTCTGGTGTACCATACCGGAGCCTCCCATTTCAATCCATCCTGAGTTCTTGCAGGTCGCACACCCTCGTCCCCCACAGATGGGGCATGAAACCGCAGTCTCTGCGCCAGGTTCCACAAAGGGAAAATACGAGGGCAGGAGCCTGACGGAGGCCGACGACCCGAACACGCC
>DHFO01000063.1:0-10602 GCA_002402295.1 Caldiserica bacterium UBA4822 | reverse complement strand
ATGGGGGAGGTGTGCGTGCGCAGAAGAATCCCCGGCGAAAGGTAGAAGGTATCCTGCATGTCCCGGGCAGGGTGGTCTGCAGGTATGTTGAGCGCCTCGAAGTTGTAGTACTCCTCCTCAATCTCAGGGCCCTCCTCAATGTCAAACCCCATCGAGAGAAAGACAGATTCCACTTCCTCCTCTACCTGAGCAAGGATGTGCTTCTTTCCAAGGGGGACGCGTCGTCCCGGAAGTGAAAAGTCCAGGTCATGCCGTGCCGTGTCTTCCGCCAGCTCTGCCAGTTTGGCTTGAACCTGTCCAGCCGCCCACTGTTTGAGCGAGTTGACCTCTTCGCCGAATTCGCGCCGTTGTGCTTCGGGGACGCTGGAAATCTGTCTGAGGAGTGAGGTAATCAGGCCCTTCTTGCCCAGAAATGCAACCTGGACATCCTGAATGTCGTGAACGTTACGTGCTGATTTCAAGTGGTCTGCCAGACTGGTCCGGATTTCATCAATGCTGCTTGACATGCGCTGTGCTCCTCATCGCCTACCGCGTGGACAGATTCAAGTTAGATTGTATGGCGATTCAGAGCGTTTACAAGCCGCGTGTCGATTCACGGGAGCAGCTTGTGGACCGTGCGGATGGGTGCGTCGCATCTTCTGGTCCCTTGCGAATCAGAAGAGCACTCTATACTGGCATCTGTGGGAACTATGAGGCCGAACGTTCCACACGGGAGAGGCACATGACCAGGAACAGGAGCGGAAGGCGGGTCGGCAAGAACCAGACAAGCATCAAGTCCGAGAATACGTCCACAATCCTGCGGACTATCTACGAGACGAGCGATTTGTCCCGTGCAGACCTTGTTCGTCTGACGGGTCTTACCGCTCCGACGATTTCACGCATTGTTTCCTTCCTTGTCGAACAGGGGGTAGTGACCGAGTCGCCGGGAACCAGCTCGGGCGTTGGGCGGAAGCCGGTTGTGCTGCGGTTCAACGGGAGGTCCCGCTATATTGTTGCCATCGACTTCTCATGGGCACATGTCAGAGTTGCGCTCATGGACCTGGGAGGAGGCATCCTGGATCACACTGAGCGCATCGTCGATGCACATGGGCCCATCAAGACCGAGTTCGAGAAGGTTCTCGAATCGGTACAGGAGCTGCTGAACAGACACAGGGGTATCCGCATTATCGGAACAGGGTTTTCGGCGCCTGGCCTGATCAATTCAGAAGCGGGTGTTGTCATCAGCGTTCCCAATTTTCCTTCTATCAGAAACCTTCAGGTGCGTCAACTGCTGCAGTCCCGTTTTGGGTTTCCGACGTTTGTCGCTAATGATGCGAATGCCGAGGCAGTTGCGGAGAAGTTCTTCGGGCAGGGTCGTGATACATCTGACTTCGTTCTGGTTCACCTCGGCTACGGAATCGGGGCTGGCATCATTGTCGGGGGGCACCTCTATACCGGGAATTTCGGGGTCTCCGGTGAAATCGGCCACACCTCGGTAGACCGTCGACACGGCAAGTGGTGCGACTGCGGCAACCGTGGGTGCCTCGAACTGTACGCGGGCTTGAGGGCCATCATCGAGGACTGCTCAGCTCAAGCGGGTCGCCAGCTTTCGTTCGCGGAAATTGAAGACCTCGCCAGCCAGGGCGATGCCGGTATCCTTGCGGTTCTGAAGGAGAAGGGTGAACTGGTTGGATACATCATGGTAAACCTCGTGAATACACTGGCGCCTCAGAGAATCATCTTCACTGGTCAGGTGGCAGCCCTTGGCGCACCCATCCTTGAACCAATGAAGCGCGTGATGGCTCAGCGATGCTTCTACCATGTGGCCGATGAGGTCTCCGTCACTGTCTCCTCACTGTCAGTGAACAGCTCGCTGCTAGGTGCGATGACGGTGGTGCTCGATGTCTTTCTGGAGAGTCCGTATGACTTCCTGACCTCCCGCGCGGGTCGGCATTCCGCAGCAGCGGGTACTGGTGCTTGACAGTTGGTCTCCCGTCGGTAGAATTAGGCAATAGTAACATTCTGTAAAAATTGCCATGCAGGGCACCGGGGAGGTACTGAGGATGGCCGCGCGCACAGTGGCAGGGGTCGATGTCGGGGGCACCAAGATTACATTTGCCTTGTGGGCTGGGGGCGGTGTCGCCTACCGGGAAGTCCTCCCCTATACGGCCAAGTCAAGCGTGGAGTTTTCCGAACTGGTCCTCAAAGGACTGCGGGACCTTCAGGCGAACACGGCCGGGCAGGACCGCCGGATCGAGGGCGTCGGCATCGGGTGTGCAGGCATGGTCGACCAGCAGCGAGGCATGTTTCTCTTTCCTCCCAACATGCCTGGGGTGCGCGACGTGCCCCTGGCCAAGATCGTGCGTTCTGCAATGGGGATTCCAACATTTCTGGAGAACGATGCAAACTGCGCACTCATTGCCGAGTGGGTCGCTGGGATCGCTCGAGGCAAGCATGACGTTGTTCTGTTCACCGTCGGAACGGGCATTGGCGGCGCCCTGATTGTGGACGGGCACCTGTATGTCGGCAAGCATGGCTACGCCGGAGAGCTCGGGCACATGCACATGATTGATGATGGCCTTCAGTGCGGCTGCGGCCGTACAGGCTGTCTGGAAACGATCTCCTCGGGTACTGGTATCGCCCGGTATGCGAACGGCGCGCTGGCCCGCGGGGTGAAGAGCGCGATGACCGCGGAGGACGCTTCGTCGGCCAGACGCATTGCAGAGTTCGCTCACAATGGTGATCCCCTTGCCGTGCGCGCATTCAAGCGTGCAGCGGGGTACCTTGGGCGGGCTGCCGCGACCATGATCAATGTCCTCGACCCCGAGCTGGTTGTGGTCGGAGGCGGGGTTACGGAGTCAGGCCTGATCATGGACGAGATGCAACGCGTCGCCAGGCGGTACTCACTGCCCCTGCTGTTTGATGGCGTCGAGTTTGCCATGGCACAGTACCGCAACGACGCCGGAGCTATTGGTGCGGCGCTTCTTGCCCAGGAACTCCTGCAGGGTCATCCGGTCTACTCCAGTCCCAACCTTGCGGAAGGTGCCGCTCTCCTGTAGCCCCCAAGCGAGCGGGTGCGCTTCAGTCGACCTGCTCTCCCAGCCGGGTGCGCAAGGCCACTCCTTCGGCCTCCGTTCCCGGCTTGCCCAGCAGCGCGAACATGTTGTGCTTGTACGCCTCGACCCCCGGCTGGTCGAAGGGATTGATTCCCAGCATGTAGCCGCTCACTGCACAGGCTGCCTCGAAGAAGTACACGGCAGCCCCGAATGTACTCTCGGTGACGTCCGGGAGGGATATTCGCAGTATCGGGACACCGCCGTCATGATGAGCCATGATGGTTCCGAGCATGGCCTGTCTGTTCATTGCGCCGACGGTGCGCCCGTCCAGATAGGCAAGGCCATCAGGAGAGGAGGCGCCGCATGTGAAGGTAACGTCAACAGGAGCCGGTACGTCGACAACGGTTTCGAAGTGGCACGGCGTTCCTTCCTGAACAAACTGGCCCAGGGAGTGCAGGTCTGTCGTGTAGTCCAACGAGGCAGGCAACAGCCCCTTGCGTTCTTTGCCCTCGCTCTCGCCGAACAATTGTTTCCACCACTCCCCAAGCGTATGCAGGAACGGCTCGAAGTCTGCGAACAACTCGACCTGTCTGCCCTCTGCGTTCAGCAGCCGTCGAGCTGCCGCATAGCGGAGCGCATCGTTGTCCTCGTACCTTGTTTCAGTCACCGCAGAACGCTGCCTGGCGGCGCCTTCCAGTATGGCGCGGATGTCGAACCCTGCCACAGCGAATGGTAGAAGCCCCACGGGAGTCAGGACTGAGTATCTGCCTCCGACATCGACAGGCATGTCGAAGGCCGCGAAGCCGTCTTCGTCGGCGAGGGACCGGAGGTTTCCCCGTACTCGCTCGGTGACAGCGACGATGCGCTCTCTCGCACCTTCCGGGCCGTATCTGCGCCGCAGTTCGTCTCTCAGGACATGGAACGCCAGGGCTGTCTCCAGTGTTGTCCCTGACTTGGAAATCGCGATGACCGAGAACGGCCTGTCAACCAGCTTCTCGATGGTTCTCGACAAGTGCCACGGACTTAGGCTGTTTCCCACGAACAGTATCTCCGGGGTCACACCGGCACTGCGTGCGCTGTTCAGGAACTCAATACCGGCCCGTGCTCCGAGGTAGGAGCCGCCAACGCCACACACGACCACGATTTCCGACCGGTTCCGCAGATCGGCCGCCGTTGCCTCGATGCGGGCGAGCATATCCTGGGTCGTTGCGACGGGCAGGTCCAGCCAGCCGGTGTACTCGGCGCCTCGGCCAGTCCTGGTCAGCAAGGCTTGGAGCTGAGACGCCGCCTCGCTGTTGGCGAGGTTCACACGGTCACGGCTGATGCCGTCCAAGGCCCAGGTATCATCAAGACGCAAGATGTGTGTCACCGTACACCTCCCATGTTCATGAGCATTGTACCTGCCGACCGACATCGAACAACAGGATGGGTTCCATGGCGGCATGGAAAGGGCCCGCCAGAATCATCCGGCAGGCCCTCGGAACGCAGGGTTGACGCAGGGACCTAGAGGTCCTGGTCACCTCGGAGCGAGCTCCTCGACTGCTCCCGTTCCTTTACACGTTTCCACGCGTAGAGCACAATAGAGAGCGCTATGACGCCGTAGGAAACAAAAACGCGGAAGTACTCCCCGATCATTGCCGACCCCATAAGCTGCTTGCCAGCTGTCGGCGAGACTACAAACATGGTATGGAACAGGATGACTCCGATGAACACGTTGGGAATCGATGCCCGCGCCACGCTTGCGCCGCCGATAAGCAGGGCAGCGACAGCGAAGGTGGCCGTCTGGTCGTGGCTGTTGTAGGTGTTGAGCGTCCCGATGTTCTGGAGGAAGATAATCTGACCGTAACAGGCGAGGACCGTGGAGATGATGATCGCAATGATGCGCGTCCTCTCGACCTTGATACCAGCTTCTTCCGCTACCTTCATATCCTGGCCGACGGCCCGCATGTCATGGCCGAGTTTGGTCTTGCCGAACCACCAGATGAACAGGCACAGGAGCGCAATGACGACGAACGTGGCGACGGGAATTTGGATACCGTCGATCTTGAGAGGAATGAGTCTGTCAAGGCTCTGGCGCATCGTCTTGAGATCGATAGCATTGCGGATACCATATCCGCGGGATAGTACGATGGCGGAGTTGCTGATGGGAATGATCTTGCCCATGATGTAGAGCACAACCAGCTGATAGACGCCGTTGATGAAGTAGCCAAGGATGAGCGACGTCACCATTTCACGCCCTTTGGCGTGGTTCATGACGATACCCGCCGCCCAGCCCAGCAGAATGGCCAGTGGGGTGCCCACTGCCATCGCCACAAACAGTCCCCCGACGCCTGTCATTCCCCAGTTAGTAACCAGAATGATGCCAATCTGCCCTGCCATGGCACCAAGGACCATGCCGAAGTTGAGGCCCATGCCTGCCATGATGGGGATGAGAAGGGAGAAGACGAGGAAGGAATCGCGCCCCAGCCGGGTGATGACTTCTCCTACAAGGTAGTTGGCGGAGAACCTGGACAACGGGATTGCGAAGGCGATGAGCACGACGAACATGACAGGAACGGCATTGCCGACCCAGAAGCGAGAGAGGCTTTGTCTGAATGTTTTTCTGGTCATGGTTTCACCTGGACTTTCGTGTCGACCGCGTTAGTGCGTACACGATCATTCCATCTGATACAATGATGCGGACGACCTCCGACAGGTCTGACTGGATGGCGCTGTTGATAACAGAGGGTGTCATCGTGAGAATGCCCTGGAACAGGACAGTCCCGATAATAGCGTTGGTGATATTGGCCTTGTTGACACTCGCTCCGCCGATGAGGATGGCAGCGACAGCAGGAAGCGCCATGAAGAACGGTCCATTGTATAGTTGAACGAACCCGAAGCTCTGCTGATAAACGAGGATGCCGATAGCTCCATACACTGTCGACATGATGACCGAGATAGTTCTCATCCGGTCGACACTCACGCCGGATGCGCGGGCGTACTCAGGATTTGAGCCGACCGCTGTCATAGCGGTTCCCGTCTTTGTATGGAAAAACGCCCACATGACAAACGCCATCAACGCAAAGAACAGAATCATGCCTGTTGGGAACATGAAGTTCTGTCCGATACGGATGGCGAGGAAATCGTCGAGGATGTGTACCCAGAATCTTTCCAACGAGATTGTCGTACGAAGGCCCGTTCCGCCATAGCCCCATACCATGGTCGGGCTGTGGTAGGGCAGGAGCATCCACATCATGCACATGAACGAGACAGACGAGAAGCCGACATACGTGGCTATCATCATCTCATCGCCCTTGACGCGGTTCAGCAGCAGGCCATATCCCCAGCCGAGAAGCACTGCAAACGGCAGCGCAAGGCCTATTGCACCAAAGAACCCTCCTGCGCCTGTCAGGCCAAACTCGATGCTCAGCGTTGCTCCCAAGAGGCCAGCGATAATACCCAGCGGCAGACCGAAGTTCAGACCGCAGCCTGTCTGTACCATGGGAATCATGCCGAGGACGAGTACGCCGTTCATGCCAAAGCGGACAATTGTATCGGTAAGCGACTGGTCGACTCTCACGCCGACAGCCGGGGCGGCGAGGAACAGCGATAGCAGCAGGAGAGCAATAATAATGCGGGGCCAACCCGCCTTGTCAATCAGCGTTCGGATACTAGTCATGGTTGTTCACCGCCTCTTGCTCGTGAGTTCTCCGCCCGATCATGAGCAGGCCGAAATCCTTGGCACTCGCGGTCGGAGGCAGGATGCCGGCAATGCGTCCCTCATCCACGATGGCTATGCGGTCGCAGATAGACCGCAGCTCCTCAAGCTCTGATGAGATCATGACAATCGTGGTGCCCTTGTCGCGGTTGTAGGAACGCAGCGCGTCGAGAACAAGTGACTTGGCACCTACGTCGATGCCGCGAGTAGGCTCGGACACGAAGAGGACGTCTGGTTCCACCGCAAATGCCTTGGCCAGACAGACCTTTTGCTGGTTGCCACCGGAAAGCTCCTGGGCGGGCTGATTGGTGTCGGTGCACTTGATGTCCAGCGCTTTCACATACTTCTGGGCCAGGTCTCGGATTGCTCTGTCATCGCGCCACTTGATCAGGCCTCCAAGCAGCGGACGCATAAACTTGTTCTGCGCCTGCATGGCGGTGAACGCGATGTTCCAGTCGAGTGCCTCCTCGAGCAGGAGTCCGACGCCCCGCCGGTCCTCTGATACAAAAGCCATCCCCGCTGCAAGAGGTGCAGCTGGCTCGTTCAGGGGCACATCCTTGTCGTGAAGGCGCACCTTCCCCCCCGCCGCGTAGAGCCCCATGATGCCGTTCGGAATGCCCAGCTTTCCCTGGCCGGCGAGGCCTCCAATGCCAAAAACCTCGCCCTTGTGCACGTCAAACGACACGTCGCGGACAGTTTCGCCAGGCATGTCCACCCAGAGGTGCTCGACCGCGAGGATAGTCTCCGTAGCGGCGTCGTATTCCGTGCTGGCAGCGGCATGTCCGGAAAGGTCGCGCCCGACCATCAGTTCCGCGACCTGTGGCATGGTTGTGTCCGTCGTCGCAACTTCCCTCACCACCTTGCCGTCGCGGAGGATGACGATGCGGTTGCAGACGTCAAAGATCTCCTGAAGCCGGTGAGTGATGAAGATGATACCGATTCCGGTGTCTGCCAGACGACGCAACGAGGTAAGCAGGACCTGGGCCTCTGACTCGGTCAGGACCGCTGTCGGTTCGTCGAGCACCAGTACCTTCATCTCGGGGCGATGAATCTCACGTGCAAGTTCGGTGAACTGCTTATGACCGACCGGCATTTCTGC
Source organism: Caldiserica bacterium UBA4822 (assembly GCA_002402295.1). Lineage (GTDB taxonomy): Bacteria > Caldisericota > Caldisericia > Cryosericales > Cryosericaceae > Cryosericum. The sequence goes on along the minus strand of DHFO01000063.1, from coordinate 2,771 downwards.
GACCAGTGTATCCGGGCTGATATTGACTCCCAGCAGGTCGATGGAATTCTTGGCGATGGCCCGCATGGCCGGAAAATCCAGCGTTTTCATACGTGGGCCGAACACCTTGGTGACAATGTTGTCGTGAAGGACCTCGCCATTGAGCAGGATATTCTCGGTTGCGGTAAAGCCGGGGATCAGGGAGAACTCCTGGTGTACCATGCCAATGCCCGCCGCAAGCGCATCGAACGGGCTCTGAAAGTTGACCGTCGTTCCCTCGAGACAGACCTCGCCATTGTACCCGCCGGTTTCCGAGATGACACTCATGCCAAACAGGATGTTCATGAGGGTTGATTTTCCAGCTCCGTTTTCGCCCACAAGTCCCAGGATCTCGCCGCGCCTCAGATTGAAACACACATCGGTCAGCACTCTGTTTCCATAATACTCTTTCGTAATGCCCTTCAGTTCGAGCAAGGGCTCTTGTTCACTCATCTGTACCACCTTTCAACACTGACTTTCGCGCTGCCGGAAGTTGCGCAGCGGTCGTGCTCGAGACTCTTTCCGCCGCAGCAGCCAGTATTCTGCACAAGGTAAAGCGACGGAGTCCGGGGAGTGCTCCACGCGCCGGACTCCGTTGCTCTGACAGCCCTGAAGCAAACGCCAGTTGCTACCGTGGTTTCTGGCATACCGCTCAGGTCCTCCTGCTGGCACATGGTGCCCGCAGCGTTTGCCGTTCTTGATTAGCTGGATGGCGCCTTAAGGGTCAGGTACTTGTCCGGGACGACCTGTTTGGTTGTTCCGAGGTAGCCCTTGCCAAAGACGTAGGTGTCCTGATATATCAGAACGTGGTTCGGGGAGGTTATTCCAGTGTTGAGGTCTTTGTAGTTCGACCCGTTCCACGTGGCGCCAGGTGTGTACTTGTTGAACGCATCAAACAAATCCTGGGTATTCCCCATCGTTGCCGTTCCATCGATGCACCGCTTGGCATACTCGCCCAGTCCGGCGGTTGTAGTGTAGCCGTACGAATACGCCCAAGTGCCGAAACGCCCGGAACCGCCGCCGTCAACGACCGCCTGTTCAACCTTCTTGAGAATCGCGGGCCAGTCGCCCTGTTCAGCACTGAGGTCAATGCCAAGTGCGCCGGGATAGCCCATGAGGGGTGACGGAAGGTCGGCCTCAACGAACAGTCCGCCGTACTTCATGAGCTGCTTCAGCAGTGGTTCTGTTTCAGCATCGTTGGTGCAGAAGAACGCAGTGTCCTTGCCATACTTCTGAACCCAGGCAGGGGTCTTCTCGAGCATGAACTGCTGTGCGCCCGCTACACCGACATCACTGGTGGGGTCGGGAGCTGTCTCAAAGACGAACTTGAGCCCCAGGTCCTTGCACGCCTCTTCCATGATATAGCGCCTGCGGCTCAACAGCTCATAGCTCATGTGACGAGGGAAGGAGATGTGAACAAAGGTCTTTGCTCCCATCTGCTTGGCTGCCCAAATGATCAGATACCCACGGGCAACGTTGTCGGCGCTGCTAGCCTGGTCGGCGGCAGCTTCGATGACGTTGGGGTCCTCGTGCGGTTCACCGGCAAGCAGGAGAATGTCGGGTCTCTTTTCACGGACGCGCTTGAAGGCTTCCGCGGTTCCAGGGACAGCCTGGTTTACGACGATGGCCTTCATGAGAGGGTCATCAGCAAGGCCGACAATCTGGGCAATCGTGGTTTCCTGTTCCGATGTGAAGTTGTCCGGATATGTCAGGGTCGTGATCATGCCACCATCGGCCACGTCGCCGTACTCCTGGACGAGGCGCTCTCCACCCCGGAGATCGTCCTCAGACTGGGAGACGGTTCCCGTGACTACACCGATGTGGTACTTTGCGCCCGTTCCGCCGCCCGGCTCCTGCGTAGTTTTGCAGCCGGTGAACAGCACACCAACGAGCATGAACGAGAGCAATACAGCTAACAGCTTCTTCACGTTCTTCCTCCTCTAGAGAGTTTTAGCCTTGGCTTCAGCTAAGGCTCTTTATAGTGACTTTACGTTTTTTTGCAACGCGCGGGCAGGAAACAAGAAAGAACCCCCGGCATGCCGCCGGGGGTTCGACGTGAACAAGCTGACCGATGTTCTAGTACTCTGGATATGCGGGAGCCGCGGGAGCCGGGGTCTCGGACTTGGGAATGCTCGTGATCACTGCTGCAGTGGACAGCAGAAGACTCGCGATGCTCTCAGCGTTGAGCAGTGCCAGGCGGGTGACCTTCAGCGGGTCGACGATACCAGCCTTGAAGAGATCCTCGAACTTGCAGTTCAGGGCGTTGAAGCCAAGGTTGGCCTCTCCCTCGAGGACCTTCTGGACCGCGATGATTCCCTCGTACCCGGAGTTGTCAGCGATAATCCGGAGCGGCTCACGGAGTGCCTTGCGGACGATTTCAGCGCCCGTCTTCTCGTCACCCGTCAGATTAAGACCGTCGATTGCCTTGCCTGCCTTGACGAGAGCGGCGCCGCCGCCAGTAATGATGCCCTCGGCGACTGCAGCCTTGGTCGCGTTCACGGCGTCTTCGACGCGGTGCTTCAGCTCCTTCATGGCCGTCTCAGTCGGGGCGCCGACCTTGATGATGGCGACACCGCCTGCCAGCTTGGCAAGGCGCTCCTGGAGCTTCTCCTTGTCGTAGTCTGATTTCGTTTCCTCAATCTGCTTGCGGATCTGGTTGACGCGCGACTTGATCTCTTCCTTGTCGCCGTGACCACCGACAATAGTCGTGTTGTCCTTGTCGACCTTTACTTCGTCAGCAGAGCCGAACATGT
>DHFO01000007.1 GCA_002402295.1 Caldiserica bacterium UBA4822 | reverse complement strand
CCTGCAGAAACACCTGGACAGCCTGCTCGTAGTCCCCTTCCAGAGCATCAGCGTCGCCCATGGTCTGCAGGGCGCGAGCTTTGAACAGCGCGTCGCCCAGTTCTTCTCCCAGTGCTTTCCCTTGACCGGCAAGTGTGCGTGCAGTGCGGGCGTCGCCCTGGGCTATGGCCACTTGGCTCATGACAAGCAGCGCATCTGCTTCGAGCTCCTGGTTGCCCATGACCTGCGCTGTCGCGCGCGCGAGCTCAAAGTAGTGCATCGCACGCTCCCACTCTTCCAGCTCGGTGTACATGCCGCCGAGGTCGCTGGCAAAGTGCAGCGTGAGTTCGGGGTCGGGTTGCAGCGTTGCTGCGAGACTCTCGGCCTTCAGAGAATAGGAAACGCCCCGTTCCAGCTCGCCGAGCATCCCGTACAGAGGCCCCATATTGACGTAGGCGCGTGCTAGTCCGGCATGGTCCTGTGCTTCCTCGTACAGCTCTGCAGACCTCCCCAGTAGTGCCAGGGAAGGCTTGAACTCGCCCTGTTCAGCAAGGTCTACCGCGGTGTTCAGCAGGTGTTCACCCTGTGAAACGCCCGCAGGACATGCTTGTTCCACCTGGCGGACAAACCCCGCTGGGCTGCTCTTGAAAACTCGTACTAGGTCAGCGTGCTGGCGTCGTTCATCTGACTTGCCTGTGTTGTCCATCGGTTGTCTCCTGTGTCCTCCATGCCTGGCCCCTGAGTCTATCCCATCCCTGAAATCCCATGCAACATCGAGGTACCACGCACAGTATAGCGAGGCCACCCGGTCCTGTGCATGAACAGTGCGCCGGTACCCGCCCACAATCGTGACGGACCGTCTCGAAGGTCACGGTCATGGCGCTCTGTGTTTCTCCGCGGCATGAATATACTGCTACCATACTCTCAGGAGGAACCAATGGAATCAGTCCGTGAAACAATGGCGGGGGCAACGGTGACGCGCATGCCCGTTGGTCCACTGCTCACCAACTGCTACGTCGTACAATCAGGCGCCGAGCTGATGCTCGTCGACCCCGGCATGACAGCCAACCGTGAACTGGAGTGGGTCGCCACGACCGTTGAAGGAGCCAATGGGCGCCTGCGCTGGGTCGTCTGTACGCACGGCCACGTGGACCACGTTGCAGGGGTCGACGCTGTTCTGGCACGCTTCCCCGAGGCGACCCTGGTCATGAACCCCAGGGAGGAACTGCTTGCCAGGGACCCTGCGGAAAGCTACGCGACCCAGCTTGGTTCAACATGGTCCATGAAGGCGCAGGCCTCTCCACTTGTGGCCGGCCAGGACTTGCCACTGGGGCACATTGTTTACCATGTTGCGATGATCGAGGGACACACGCCCGCCAGTACAGTTCTCATTGCGAGCGACCACGCCTTTGTAGGAGACACTCTCTTTGCCGGAAGCGTTGGACGTACCGCGGACCACGAGGGATTCGAGCAGTTGCTCGCCGGCATCCGGACTACACTTATGACTCTGCCACCGGCAACGCGCATTTTTCCCGGGCACGGCGAGCCAACCAGTGTCAGCGCTGAACTCAGCCAGAACCCATGGCTGTAGTCACCTGCTGCCAGGATGGCAGTCCGATGCAGGCCGCTTCGGTCATTTTGTGATACTATGGGCCACGGGCATGGCACACGCAGGATGAGGAGGTTATGATGGTAGATCTGATGGTCATTGGTGGAGGACCCGGCGGCTACGTGGCGGCAATCAAGGCCGCCCAGCTGGGATTGTCCGTTGTGCTCGCCGAGCAGGCTGCCATGGGAGGCGCCTGCACGAACGCGGGCTGCATTCCGACGAAGACGATGCTTGCCAGCAGCAGACTGCTGACCCGCATGCAGGAGGCCCAGAAGTTTGGACTCCACGCGGAGGCCATAACGCTGGATTTTGCAGCAGTCATGAGCCACAAGGACCAGGTCGTCCTCCGTCTGCGCAAGGGCATCGAGTACCTTATGAAGAAGAACAGGATCCAGGTCTATACGAGTCACGCTACCCTCAGGGACCCGACGCACGTTGTCCTAGACGCCACCGGGGAGGTGGTTGAGGCCAGGAACATCATCCTTGCAACGGGCAGCGCACCAGCCAGGTTTTCCCCATTCACCGACCCCGGCATATGGACGAGCGATGACCTGTTCCACATCTCCGACCAGCCAAAGACACTTGTCATCATTGGAGGCGGGGTTATTGGTGTCGAGATGGCCACGTTCTTCAGCGCTATCGGTACCGAGGTCACGATCATCGAACTCATGCCGCACATACTCCCTACCGAGGACGAAGACCTCGCACAGACGCTCAAGGCAACGCTCCAGAAGCGAGGAGTGCACATTGTGACCGGGGCAAGAACGCAGGCCGTCACGACAGACAGTGCGGGGTATCAGCTTACGCTGGAAGTGAACGCGAAAACCCAAGAGGCGCACGGGCAACATGTTCTTCTGTCTATCGGGCGGAAGGCGGTGATTGGTCGCGAGCTTGCAGTACTCGGCATTGCGACATCTTCGAAAGGCATTGTAGTTGATGACCACATGCGCACAAGCCTTCCCGGCATCTACGCTGTCGGTGATGTGAAGGGCACCTTCATGCTGGCGCATGTCGCCGAGCGAGAGGGGGTTGTCGCGGCAGAGAATATCGCAGGACACGAGACCCGCATGGAGTACGCTGCCGTCCCATCTGTCGTCTTCACGGACCCCGAAATCAGCATCGTGGGCAAGAGGGAGGCAGAACTGCGCGCGGAAGGCACGCCCTACAGGGTCGGGACATTCCCGGTAAGTGCAAGTGGAAAGGCGCGCACCATGGAGGAAAGCGTTGGGTTTGCCAAGGTTCTGATACACGCGGAAACGCACCGTGTTCTTGGCATGGCTCTCTACTGTCCCGAGGCGACCGACCTGGCCGTGGAGTCGGTCCTCGCTGTGCAGTTGGGACTGACTGCAGAGCAACTGCTGGAAGCAATCCACCCTCATCCCACCATGACGGAGATGGTCCTGGAAGCCACCGAGGCTTCTATCGGCCTGCCCCTGCAGATGTAGCACCGTCGGAGCACCGCCGAATGTTACAGTTTGGACCAGTCCCCAGGATGATACAGGTGGTGGCCACGTTCTGACCGCAACAGGGAGAACATCCGTCGCTCGGCGGCAGCCGACGGGTCATCTCTGAAACGCACCGCGTAGACCTGCCACGCAAGGTCCTCGAGATGTCCGGTTGCATCCCTCCGCCGCGCGAGCTCGAGCAACGTCTCGCCGGGTCGCCGCCGTTCGCCTGCAAGTTCTTCGAAAGCAGCTGCCAGGCGTCCACGGCGTCTGCCGGGCAAGCGTTTCAGGAGGACAAGAGCAGCAAAGAACATGGCCACAGTTGCGCCGGCCAGGAAACGCCAGTTGCGAACAAGCCCCACGGCAGTGGCATGAAGTCCTTCAACAGCATGCGCGGCAGCAGCACTCATGCCTCCCAAGAAGGTACTCAGACCCCTCACAGCTTCCAGCTGTGCACTCAGGTTGTAGGTAATGACAGCGCGGTACCAGACCATGCGAAGACTGTCAAGGAAGTCTGCCCGCTGAGAAACCCCTTGAAACGAGGCAGGGGTCGGATCGTAGCGCAGCCAGGCGGTTCGGTCCAGCACCTCGACCCATGTATGTGCGTCACTCGCTCGAACAATGAGGTAGCCGGATGCGCTATTCCATTCGGTGGCGACAAACCCGGAAACGAGCCGGCACGGCACGCCCTGGCTGCGCAGGATAAGCACCATCGCGGTCGCGAAGTGCTCACAGTATCCGGTTCTCTCACGGACAACGAAGTCCTCCACCGACGTGGCTGTCGGACTCAGCGAGTAGACATAGTTGTTCGTCAGGTATGCCTGGACTGCAGTGGCTTTGTCCCGCACCGTTGCTCCCTGTGCAGCATGCAAGGCGATGTCCTCAAACGCCTGTGACAGTCTGGGCACCTGCAGGTAGCGAGCCTCGTCAGCCGGCCGGTCAGACGTGAACGTACCCGCCGTGTCCAGAGAGCCTACATCGTACCGCAGGGTCCTGTACACCGGAGCCTCCAGCAGAACATTGCCCTCATCGTCGCGTCGGAGCTGCTGAAACAGACCCCGGACGCTCACAACCCGCTCCAGGCCAAACAGCACGTCCGATCCAGTCGGTTCGAGGTACACGGTCGTGAGCCTGTCCGCGGGCCCACTCCCCACCTCGAACATGTCCAGCCCGTTCTGCGGATAAAGTGGCTCCGGACGACCAGTTTCCACCAGCCACTGCTTTCCGGTGAACGTCGTGTAGCGCAGCCCGGATACATAGGCCGGCAGGGGGATGCTCGCACCCGAACCAAGGGGTTCAATTCTCATCACAATCGTCTGGTCTTGTTCAACAGCCCCTGGCGTAATCGTGACATCGCGTGAGAAACCTGTCGTCTGCTGTACGAGAGCCGGACTTCTCCGGCTTGTACCCACTGCCAGCCGC
>DHFO01000055.1 GCA_002402295.1 Caldiserica bacterium UBA4822 | reverse complement strand
CCGCGGCTGTTCGAGCCCGAGTGCCGCACCCCGCGGCAGATGCGGCTCGCCAACGCGTTCTGCCGGTACCTGGAGCTCGCCCAGAGTCTGTACTGAGTCAAAGCTGCAGACGTGGCCTTGCTCTGCCAGTAGGCCACCGCGAGGCTGCTCTGTACTGAGAGAAACGATGCGGGGTCGGGTACAGCGGTCCCCGAGTGGCTACGGATACGCAGAGCGCACCCACACCTCAGGCCCGCGTACTCGGTCTGCTGAGCTGCCACGCCCATGGGAGCCATAGCCGCCCCTTGAGATCGATCCGAGTTGAGAGCCAAGACCTGGTACGAAGGATGTGCACAGCAGAGAGGGTATTAACCTGACCGGTCAGCCCTGCAGGCAGCCTCTCCTAGATGCCTGCTGCGAGCGGTGGACCCATGCTACTACCCATGAACGGGGACGAGAGGGACCGGCTCCGGTGGACACTCTCAGGGATGGTGACCTCCGCGCGGAACAAGTCCCCCGGGCGAGCGTGTGGACGCATGGTGCCAGGTGGTGATGGAGGTGGACAAGCAGCGGCGAGCACAAGCCCTCCGGCAGAGGTGCGGCGCGCGCACCGCGGGGCTGCCACCCTCCGGACACAACCTGCATAGTGGGCACGAGGACAGGGTGTGGGCCTCGGGGATGAGGGAAGCTTGAATGCTGGCGCTCCGGCGCGTTGGGGCATTGCTGCCCCCCGTGCCCTCTAAGAGGACTCGGGGGAGGTGTCGAGAGCAGCGCCAACGAGGTCACGCAGGCCGAGAGCCGCTATACTGGCTTCGCCAGATTCAGTAGGGAGGCTTCAGGACATGACGGCTGAGCCGAGTGGGGAATCACGGGCCCACCAGACCGGGGCAAGTCCAGGGAGTTGCTCTGTGGTACTACGAGGAGGCTGCCAAACTCTGCCGGGAGCAGAAGGACTTCGCTCGTGAGGTTGGGATCCTCGAACGATTCGCTAGACAGCAGCACGGGCAAGGCGCTTGGAACAAGGCAGTTGCTGAGTGTCCGGAAGAGGCAAAGGCAATGCTAGAGAAGCACAAGAAGCAGCCAGAGCAGCGAAGCTGACGCTATCATGTGGTTCTGGATCGTTGTGATCGTGGTTGGCGCTGGCTACTTCCTGTGGAAGTCCGCCCAGAAGCGGGAGGAGCAAGCGCGGGCACAGCGCAGCGGGCGGGATGATGATTTTCCAACGATCACTATTCGTACGAGCTACTCACATGCGCCAACGAAGAGGGAGCGAGGTAGCGATGCCAGATGGTTGCTCCCTGAGAATACACTCGAAGTCGCGGGGTACTCGATCTCAGCGGGCTTCGTATACGTAGCTGATTACGAGCCTGGGTCATCGGGGAAGTGGAGTGACCCTTCTCTCATCAACACAAGGCTACGAGCAAACAATCATGCACCGCGTACAGTGGGCGACATCGGCTATTGGCCCACCTACTCGGAGCTTTCGCCGAGTCATCGGGCAGGTTACCTGCAATGGCTTGCCGGCGGGAGGAAGGCTCCGAACGTTGATGCAGGCTACCTGTTTATCTTCTTCTACGGTCTGGAAAGGCGAGCCATTGACGAACTGATTGGTCGCGGCGCATGGACCGAGGAACTCGATCTCATAGCAGACGAGGTCGAGCGGCTGAGAGAGCTCTACCAGGAGAGCGGTTCATTCCAGGCCTACACAGGGAACTTCCTCGGCTTGCTCGCGTGCAGTAAGGCTGTTCTGATGAGGAAGCGTGTAGAGCTTCGTTTCACTCTCTCTGGTCGCTGGGATGTCCCCGTCGAAGTGAAGCTAGGGCTGGGGCAGTTCTCGGTTGCAGGGGATCCAATTCCTGGGCGGTGGGCCCTTCAATGGGCATACAGTAGCCCGTCAATCAGCCTCCGGACACCGGCGCGAAGATGCAAGTTGGAATTCGAGTCTCTCTTCTTGGCCGTCTACTCGAAGAAGTATGGGACGGGAATGACCGTCGCTCCAAACAAGACCCCGGTCCGGATTGAGTACGTGCCGGCCAGCTCCGCGATTCTGAGTCGACCGTTCCGGCTTCCCACACAACTGCCTGATGTCACGGTGTTGAAGCGGCCCACCGAGAAACTGCGCGCACTAGTGGAGGAGTGCACTGACGCGCTGGATGAGTACAGCCGTGCATTGGGAAGGAAGGCTGCTCCTTCAATGAAGGAGTACGTGCAAGCATTGCTGCCCAAGGAACTCCTAGAAGCGGCTCCATCTGGTGCTGTGTCGCACGTTCGTGAGTGGCTACACGAGCTTCTCGGCGACGCAGCCCTGCGCGAGACAGTAGCAGGCGAACTTGTGTCTGAGCTTGAGGGAGGCAGTCCACAAGAACTGACCCGGAAGAAGTGGGAACTTACTTCTCTTCTGCTTGGCAAGCTTGGTTTCGGAGTCGAGCCAGACCCTGCGTATGGCGGCAAGGTTCCCGATCTCACCAGCACCGTCTGCGTATTCAGACAGGAGTGGGCGCCAGAAGCTAAGCTGTCACCCGAATTCAGAGCTTGTGCCGCGTTTCTGCCGTTCGCCGTCATGGTCAGCTCCACCGACGATGTAGACGTAGCCAAACTGGAAGTCATATCAAGGCGGTTCTCGGGTCTGAGTGTTGCCGAGAGGAACCGCCTTGAGGCCCGGCTTCGAATCCTGCTGCACAGCACGCCTGCAGTTCAGTCACTGAGAGGTGCCGTGTCGGGGCTAAGCGAGTCACAGAGACAGGAGATTGCGCAGTATGTACTCCTTGTGGCTGCAGCCGACGGTCGCATTACGCAGGAAGAGGTCAAGGCACTGCAGAAGATCTACAGCGTTCTCGAGTTGCCCCCGGAATCCGTGCACTCTGAGATACACGAACTCATGGGGGGCAGGAGTGGCGTGTCTGGGAAAGAGCCAGTGATTGTTCGAAAGGCTCTCAAAGCGTCCCCCTCGTACAAGCTCCCGCCGGAGACGGTCACCGAGGGTGGCGTGATCGTCCTGGACGAGGAGAGCATTCGGAGGAAGCGAAAGGAGTCTGAATCTGTTCTAGCGTTGCTCGAACACGTCTTCTCTGAGGATGAGCCTCAGGCGGAGCTTGAGACAGGGGATAAGGATGAGGACGACCGAGACGACGAGATCTTCGATGATGCACACCTCAGATTGGTTCTGGAGCTTCTTCGCTGTGGGCGGATTCCGGCTGAACGATGGGCTGAGATGTGTCGCGAGGTCAACTTGCTCCCCGATGCAGCAATCGAAGCCATCAATGAAGCTGTCGTGGACAGATTCGAAGATGTCCTGATTGAGAAGGCAGATCCGCTTCGAATAGACTACGAGATTGCTGACCTCGTAAGGGGGATGTATGAGTAGCCGACTTAGACCGCGTGTTCGAGATGCGATCCTCCAAGCTCTTCAGGCAGGGGTGGTTCCGCACACGGGCATCCAGCACATCCAGGTCGCACGGGAGAACGAAATCCGCGAGATACAGAAGGACATCGATCGGATAGCGGATGGCGGGTCGGGCATCAGGTTCGTCATTGGGGACTACGGTTCGGGCAAAACCTTCTTCCTGAGCTTGGTCCGTGAGATGGCTCTCAGTCGGAAACTGGTCACGGTCCACTGCGACCTATCTTCAACGCATCGTCTGTACTCGACGAGCGGGCAGGCGCGTGCGCTCTACAACGAGCTGATGAGGAACATGTCAACCCGCAGCAGTCCGGATGGAGGAGCGCTTCCAGCACTTGTGGAACGATTCGTTGCGAGGGCGGTTACAGAAGCTGAAAGCACATCTACAGCCGTAAGCTCCATTATTGGGGGCCGGCTTGCATCTCTATCCGAGCTCGTCGGCGGGTATGACTTCGCAGCGGCCGTGGAGGCGTATTGGCGAGGTCATGACACTGGTGATGATGAGTTGAGATCGAATGCGATACGGTGGCTCAGAGGAGAGTTCTCAACCAAGACTGAAGCGCGGCAGGCTCTGGGCATCCGCACGATTGTCGACGACGACTCGTTCTACGACTGCCTGAAGCTTGTCGCTCGGTTGTGCCGGCTTGCAGGCTTCGAGGGGCTTCTTGTTTGCCTGGACGAAATGGTCAGCATCTATATGCTGCAGAACGCACAGGCACGTCACGGCAACTACCAGCAGCTACTACGGATCGTAAATGATAGCATACAGGGGGTCTCAAGAGGTATTGGCTTCCTCACCGCGGGCACGCCAGAGTTCCTACAAGATCCTCGCAGAGGTGTGTGCAGTCATGCGGCTTTGAGTTCGCGCCTCGCGGAGAACCTTTTCGCGGTGGGCGGATTGGTCGATCACAGTGGTCCCGTGATCCGGCTGCAGAACCTCACGCCAGAGGACCTCTTCGTCCTGCTTGAGAAGGTCCGAGACGTCTACGCTTCAGGCCGAGAGCAGGCTGTCACCGTAACAAGTGAAGTCATCGAAGCTTTCATGGGGCACTGCATGAACCGGATCGGCGAGGCATACTTCAGGACGCCTCGAACGACAATCATGGCGTTTGTGGACCTCCTCGCTGTGCTCGACCAGAACCCAGACGTCTCGTGGGAGAGGATTCTAGCCGGCGTCGATGTGCACGTCGACTCTGGCGAGAACCCGATTGCTGAAGAGGAGTCTGATGTAAACGAACAAGAGGAAGCCATCGACGATGATCTCGCACGATTCAAGCTCTAGCGCTCGAAGCTCATCCTTTGGTCTCGTCGACAAGCGCCTGCAGAAGTGGGCGTGGCAGCAGCGGTGGACGAAGCTCCATGAGATCCAGGAGAAGACAATCCAGGCGATCATGGCCACTCCCACGTCTGATGTCGTGGTTGCTGCCCCAACAGCCGGTGGGAAGACTGAGGCAGTCTTCCTGCCAATCCTGAGCATCCTGGCTGCGGAGACTGAGAAGCTGATTGGATTCAGAGTCCTGTGCGTCTATCCGCTCAGGGCACTGATTGACGATCAGCACCGCAGGCTGGCCGAGATTGCGGATTTGGTGGATGTCCAGGTCACGGCTTGGCATGGTGACATAGCCCGGTCGCGCAGGACACGTGCCATGCGGAACCCTGAGGGGATCCTCCTGACTACGCCCGAGTCCTTGGAGGCGTTCTTCATCGTTAGGGGAGACCACATACAGCGGCTGTTCGCGCCGCTGCAATTCATCGTAGTTGATGAACTGCACTCCTACCTAGCCGCTGAACGGGGAAGACAGCTTCAGAGCCTTATGCATCGTCTCGATGTTGCCATTGGCCATTCGGCAAGGAGGGTAGCATTGAGCGCGACACTGGGCGACCTCAACCAGGCCGCTTCCTTCCTGCGACCAGGCAGTAGTGGGCAGGCGATTCAGATCCGCACTCGTGATGAGGGCGAGCTTCGCATGGCATTGCTCGGGTTCGCGAACGAAGCGTCTGAGAGTCAACCAGGTTCGGCTGAATTTGCCGCAGACGAGGGTAGATTGAGAGTGACAGATGAGATTCCGAGATCGGTGTTCCATGCTCTAAGGGGGAGGAAGAACCTCCTCTTTGCCAATACGCGGGCTGATGTTGAGATGTACGCTGACAAACTGCGGCATCTGTGTGAGGCGACGGCGGTCCCGAGTGAGTTTTTCGCGCACCACGGATCCCTGTCCAAGTCGTTGAGGAAGCACGCCGAGGATGCGCTAAGGAATCCGAATCGACCGGCTACTGCAGTCTGCACGAGCACGCTGGAACTGGGAATAGACATTGGTCAGATCGAGACTGTCGGGCAGATAGACTGCCCTCCTTCCGTGTCGAGCATTCGCCAGAGGTTGGGACGCTCTGGAAGGCGTGAGGGTCGTCCTGCGATATTGCGTCTCTACGTGACGGAGCATATCCCGCGGCCGGATTCGAGCATTGAAGAGAGACTGCACTTGAGGCTGATCCAGACAGTCGCGCAGCTCGATCTGCTACTGGAGGGTTGGTGCGAATCCCCAACAGCGGGGTCGCTACACCTCTCGACTCTTCTGCATCAGATCCTCTCGATGATCGGAGAGAGAGGGGGGGTGTCTGCCCCTGAATCGTGGAGAGTACTCTGTGATACCGGCCCGTTTGGGAATGTCGGGAAGGATGTCTTCATTGCGCTGCTTCGTCAGATGGGCGCGAGGAATCTGATCGAGCAGGCGCCCAACGGCACACTTCTTCTCGGATCTGAGGGAGAGAGGATTCAGCGTCAGCGAGGCTTCTACGCGATCTTCCATACACCAGAGGAATACACGCTGATCGGTCCCGACGGCCCACTCGGATCGCTACCGATCTCTCATCCTCTGATCCCGGGCAGCCACATGATCTTTGGCGGACAGAGGTGGCTGATTCAAGACGTGGATAGCAGGCGCAGAGTCGTAACCCTCGTACCTTCGCCAGCTGGGAAGCCTCCACACTTCCCAGGAAGCGGCTGGCTGGTGGGGCGTGAGGTTCGAGAGAGAATGAGAAGTGCTCTGGCCAGCAACGAGTCGCGAGCCTACGCTGACGAGACAGCGGAGTACTTCCTTCGGGCGGCACAACGGGCGTTCGCCGATCTCGGACTGGCTCAGACGGATGTCATTCAATACGGAGGTGACTCGTACCTCTTCTGCTGGACTAGCGACCTCATACGGCACACGCTCAGGGCTATGCTGGGAGCCGTCTCGTGCCAGGTCGATCTGTTCGCCGTTGCTTTGCGTTGTCCGAGCATGTCGCTTGGTTCGTTCGCGGGGAAACTGCGTGAGGCTCTGACCTCCGATCACGACCCGGTGGCCCTAGCGTCCCAGGTACGGAATCGCGAGACTGAGAAGTACGATGAGTACCTCGGCGACGAACTCACCGCGATCGACTATGCATCTCGCATGATCTGCATCCAGGAGACGAAGGACTACATCGAGCAGGTCCTCTCTAGCGTTTTCTAGCGTGTTATAGAAGCCGGGGTCAGATCTCGTTCCGTGCAT
>DHFO01000042.1:272-4286 GCA_002402295.1 Caldiserica bacterium UBA4822 | reverse complement strand
GATGGGAACCATGGAGACAGTCGTTGCGCTCATAGCAGAGACGCGGACCCGCATGGCTGAAATCTCCGCGACACTGCCGGAGGGGGGCACAGGCCTCAAGCACGGCATGCCGGAGGGTGACACTATCCACCTCAGCCCCGAGGAGTTCCGCGTTCTTGCAGTCTTTCATGATGGGATGACGATTGAGACGATCGTGAGCTCCAGCACCGCACCGACCGTCGATTCGCTGCGCGTCATCCAGCAGCTGCGCGAGCGTGGCTTGCTGGAAGCTGGACCTGCCGTGCAACTGGTCGATCAGATGGCCTACGCCGGCGTGCTATCCCTGGTCGAGTATGTGGGCGGCCAGGCTGGTGTGGACATTTTCAACCGCTACTTCCTCCCCGGCACGCCCGTCGAGGTATGGGCCAGAGCCATACCTCCCTTCCGGTCAGCCTTCCAGTCGCTTGTCGGAACCGACAGAACCAACGAGGTCATCGCGGGCCTGCGTGAGATAACGGGCTGACGCTCTGCAGGCCGCCTCGGTGGACCTCCTCTGTAGGTACCGCCATAAGCAGTGCGGGTACCCCAGTCTACATCTCAGGAGGCACAGATGACCGTCCAGGATCAGCCAGGTTCCATCCGCATCACCTTTGTCAGCAAGAAGGGAGAAACGATTGCAAACGTCAACCCCGGTGCCACTGATGCAGCGTGCTACGCTGCCGCGTCCACGCTCATGACACTGTTGACCGAGCAGACCGCTTCCATCGCGCGCAACAAACGCGCAACGTTCGTGGCGTAGGGAGGTGAACGATGCCTGATTCCGAGACAACCGTTCTCCGCCTGACATTCGGCACCGAAACGCCAGCCAAGACCTACACTATGGAATTCAACAGCCCCAAGCCGGATCTCACCGAGGCCCTCATCCGGCAGGCCATGCAGGTGTTCATTGACGGACAGGTTGTTGCAGGCAAGAACGGTCTGCTGACGACCATCGAGGGCGCAGAAATTGTTACGCGGCAGGTGACCGGCCTTCTTGCCTGAGTCCCCTCCGCTTGAGCATACCAGCTTCACAAAAGGGCAGCCGCGGCTGCCCTTTTGCATATCATCGTGGCATCCGTCAGCCCGTCAGGCTGATACCTGCGCGTACTGCCACCTCGGGCGCTACGAGCCCCCGGGCCACAAGGTCGCGCACGCTTTTTTCCATCGTCATCATCCCTGCTGCGGCGCTCGTCTGCATGATAGAAACAATCTGGTACGACTTGTTCTCGCGGATGAGGTTCCGTACTGCCGGGGTCGCAATCAGGACTTCTGTCGCCACAATCAGGCCGTTGCCGTCCTTGCGCGGCAGAAGCTGCTGGGTCACGATGGCCGACAGAACGTTGGCCAGCTGGACTCGGATTTGCCCCTGTTGTCCTGCGGGAAAGACATCGATGATGCGGTCGATGGACTGTGGAGCTGAATTTGTATGGAGGGTTCCAAAGACAAGGTGCCCTGTTTCCGCCGCCGTCAGTGCCGCGCTGATCGTCTCGAGGTCGCGCAGCTCGCCTACCAGGATGATGTCCGGATCCTCGCGCAGAACGGCCCTGAGAGCGTGCGCGAAGGACTCGGTGTCCTCGCCCAGCTCGCGCTGGACGACAATGCCTTTACGGTGCTGAAACAGGAACTCTACCGGGTCCTCTACGGTCACGGTGTGGACGTCCCGCTGCTGGTTGATCTTGTCGATGATGGCCGCAAGCGTCGTCGACTTGCCATGCCCTGTCGGCCCAGTCACAAGCACAAAGCCCTTTTCGAGCGTCGTGAGCTGCTTGACAGCGTCAGGAAGCCCCAGGGAATCGAGGTCGGGGATGTTGAACGGGATGCGCCGCATGGTGACAGCCATAGTACCCCGCTGGCGGAATACATTGACGCGGAAGCGCGCGAGTCCCCGGACCGAGTATGAGAAATCGAAGTCCATGTGCTGCTTGAACACGGCCTTCTGGTCATCATTCATGATGGGAAACACCAACGCCTCGATGCCTCCACCCGTGAGCGTCGCCGTTCCGATGGGCAGAAGATGTTTATGCAGACGAAGCATTGGCGGAGTGCCCGCCTGCAGATGCAGGTCCGATGCGCCCCGTTCCACCACAATCTTCAGGATGTCGTCCAGACCCCTGATCTCCACGTCAGCCATCCGCATTTCCCCTTCCGCCCTGCCTCGTAGTACAGTATAGTACCGGATACACTACAGTCACAGGAGGTCGTGGCCGCTCCGATGGTTTGAGAAGGCGTGTCCGGTTGACAAACGGTTGGCTCGCCGATAGCATGGTGCAGCATGCACCGCGCATGCTTGGGAGGTCGGCCACATGACAATCAATACGCGCATCTGGGAGAACAGCCTGGCGGGTCTGCCGGAAGGAGACCCCGAGAGCGAGCAGTTTGAGCACTACGCACGCGAGTTCTTCATTCCAGACAGTATCGCGCCCGCCGCCTACCTTGCCAACGTCGCCCTCCTCATGCACCAACCCTCCGATGGTTCCGACGTTCTCCCCTCCCCCTCGATGGCCAGACTAACAGCAGCCTCTGACACTGTGCAGGGGTTTCCGGCATGGTTTCTTGCGGCATACCCCGATGTTGCGCTATGGTTTTCATCGCGCGGCGGGGACGAGCGCCGGACTGTCGACGCCGCGGTTGCCGCGCGCGCCGCGGTCACCGCGGGAAAACGCCTGCTGGATGACCAGGGCTTCTACGGGCACGCTGTCCTGCGAGCGCTGGTCGATCTGTACCGCCAGCAGAGTGGTGGCGTCCTCGAGTGCATGGCTGGAGCGGCGGACCTGCAGGAAGAAGATGCCGCAGGACCAGCCGCCGAGCAGGCGATGACGGCACAGGAAGCAGTGGACCTCATGGCCACAAACATCACGCGGTACGAACGGGAACTCGCGACCAGCTATGGTGACCGGTTCTCGGACATGCGCCCGCGGCTGACCGTGGCCGGCCTCCTGCAACTGGGCTACTATGTTCTTGTCGACCACTCCATTCCCCTGGCCGTGCTGATACGAGCGGCTGAGGAAGCAGTAT
The DNA here is from genome assembly GCA_002402295.1 of Caldiserica bacterium UBA4822. Classification (GTDB taxonomy): domain Bacteria; phylum Caldisericota; class Caldisericia; order Cryosericales; family Cryosericaceae; genus Cryosericum. Next base: position 1,253 of record DHFO01000042.1, on the reverse strand, counting down.
CCGCCGACGACCCAGTAGTGGAGTACGTTGAAAAACTCGAGGTCGAGGTGTTCTGTGTGGAGGGTGGGGCGAAAGAGCGGAAACGCGTGGAAGACGCCTGTCATCTGCTGCGTTCCCGCATCCTGGACATGGTTCTGCAGACACGGGCGGACTTTGATGCCGCGCCGTCGCTTTCCCAGGCGACCCGCAATTTCATGGAGGAGTCCGAGTTCGAGCCACTGAGGCAGGTGGTCGGCATCCGCCCTGCAGGCCAGCGGGACCGCTAGGGCAGATCCGGGGCCGGGCCTTCGCGGACGCTGAGGCCGTACGCCTCCGAAACGGGAATCACGAACATGATGCCCGTCCCCTGCTGCGCAAAGCCGTCGGCCGCACCCAGCACGATTTTCTTAGCACGCTCCAGCGTGTCAGTCTTTTCGATGACAGAAAGAACCATTCTGCTGGTCTCGTGGATGGGGGCCCCTCCAAGCAGACGTGCAATGCTCGCGACGATGGGGATGTCAGCAGCCAGCATCTGCCCCATGCCGCGGCTGTCGACGACGGTTGCCCCGCTCACATCAATGGCAGTGAAACCCTCGAGCACTTTCCGCACGCTCGCGTCATTGTTCAGCACTGCAACCAGCAGGTACATGCATACCTCCGCTTCTTCTGTATTGCGCCTTCCAGTGTGAGCGCGGAGTCGTCTGTTGTCAACCCTGTAGGTCAGCAGCTGCTCCAGCGGTTTGCCAAGTGCATCATTCCCATATACTGAGCGTGGACGCGGACTGACCGTGTCCCTGTTGCAACAGGAGGTGATGCAGTGTATCCGCCCACGACAAAACTATCGTCTGTACTAGCCGAGCATCCGGGGGCAGCAGGTTATCTGGCGTCGGTGAATCCACGCCTGAAGCTGCTGGGAAATCCCGTCATCGTCGGTCTCATGGCCCCACGCACAGACCTGCGGAAGATAGCCGAGCGAGCCGGCTGGTCGGTCGACGAGCTGGA
>DHFO01000042.1:0-196 GCA_002402295.1 Caldiserica bacterium UBA4822 | reverse complement strand
AGTTCAAGGAACTCATCGCCCGGGCCGACCCGCTGCTTATCGCAACCGCCGAGGCGGAGCTGGCCCGCGAGGGATACTCAACCGATCAGCTCATGGAAGCGTGCGACGTGCACATGGATGTGTTCCGCGACCAGCTGGCCAGCTCGCGAACGTCTGTTCCCGATGGTCACCCGCTCAAGCGGTTCATCGAGGACCA
>DHFO01000001.1 GCA_002402295.1 Caldiserica bacterium UBA4822 | reverse complement strand
ACTGGTGAGACCGCGATGACAGCTGCGATGGCGACGATCATGACGGAGCGCAGTGCACTGTTCAAGATTCTTCTGTTCATACTCTACCTCCTGGATTCTAGTCTACCCTGCCCGCCGTTTCCTGCGGCCGGCAGGTCCCACGTTCACCCCTAGGACGCGTCCCTTTCCAGAAAGTTCCCGGGAGTGTGAGGGAGGTGCTGAGAAAAGGCTTGTGGAGTTTCGAGGGCTGGTCAGTAGGCACTACCCTCTGTGTCGGCGCCGGTTTTCCCCAAATCTGGTCGAATCCTCTTGCAAAAAAAAAACAACTCATAGAGTAGGAAACGGAAAGGAGAATTCGGTATGCGAACCGGCAAGAAGCAGCTTGAGGTGTGCGAACAGCTTGGTTCCAATCAAGGGTTGTCGGGCTGGAGGACGAGCGACCCGGAAACCGAGAGAAACAGAACCTGCTATTGTCTGCCCGGTTCAGGGCATGCCCCAGGCACTGGTCTCTCTTGACAACATACGACGGAAACAGGAGGTGTCTTGTAGCCATGCAATGCGACGGTTTGTGACGTGTGCCGCTGACGTCAGCATCTCAGGTAAACATCTGAAAACAGCTGGAGGTTGCAGGAAAATGAGAATTGCTGTGCTGGTCAAGCAGGTTCCATCGACTGACAAGGTCAAGATGGACGAAGAAACGGGAACGATGGTGCGCAGTGCCATGGACGCAGAGTTGAACCCCCTCGACCTCTACGCCGTGGAAGAAGCAGTACGAGCCAAGGAAAAAACCGAGGAAACGGAGATAACCGTCATCTCCATGGGACCGCCGGCTGCAGCCAGCGCCATCAAGGAGGCTATCGCCATGGGTTGTGACAAGGGGGTGCTCCTGTCCGACAAGGTGTTCAGTGGTGCAGACACATGGGCAACTGCTCGGACACTCTCCTCTGCTATCGAGAAGATCGGACCGTATGACCTCATCTTTGCAGGAGAGCGGGCAACCGATGGCGAAACCGGACAAGTGGGCCCCAGCGTGGCCGCACAGCTGGACATGCCAGTCCTGACGTACGTCAGCAAGATCCGGGAAGTGAACGGCGCACGCATTGTTGTAGAACGGGCAGTGGAGGGTGGACATGAGGTCGTCGAAGCCTCGCTGCCTGCGCTGGTCAGTGTCGTCAAGGAGATCAATGAACCAAGGATCCCAACCCTCAAAGGGAAGATACGGGCCAAGCAAACCGAGGTCCCGGTCATGACGGCCCAGGATGTCGGTCTGGACGCCGCGCATGCGGGCCTGCTCGGATCGCCTACCAGAGTCGTGAAGGTATTCTATCCCTCCCTGTCGCGGAACGGAACCATTGTTGATGGCAGAGATCCGGAACGTGCCGTGAATGCGCTCGTGCAGTTCCTGAAAGACAAGGCGCTGGTGTAGGAGGAAACAATGAAGAGTACTGAAGGCACGTTTCAGAGCGTCTGGACATTGGGAGAACAGCGTGATGGCCGGATCAGCCCTGTTTCGTATGAATTGCTTGCATGGGGCAGAGATCTGGCGGACAAGCGCGGAACGACGCTGGCCAGTGTCATCCTGGGGTACAACCTCAAGGATCGGGTGAACACCCTCATCGAGCACGGAGCCGACATTATCTACGTGGTGGACAATCCGGCACTGGAGCACGCCTATCCAGACGCGCACGCTGCCGTCCTCGAGAAGCTCGTACGAGAATTCCTGCCGGAGATTTTCATTGCGTCGGCGACAACGTACGGCCGAACGATTATGCCCGTACTGGCTGCAAAACTGGAAACTGGCCTGACGGCTGATTGCACAGGGCTGGACATCGATCCTGAGACCGGTCTGCTGATTCAAACGCGCCCAGCTATCGGCGGCAACGTCATGGCTACCATCAAGACACCCAAACACAGACCACAGATGTCTACAGTGCGACCAAGATCGAGAAAACCTCTCGCCAGTGACGCATCGAGAAAAGGTCAGGTCATCGTCCGGGAGTGTCCGGATGATGCGTACGCATCCAAGGTAAAGTTCCTTGAGTTCATCAAGGACGAAACCACCGCGCTTCCCATTCAGGAGGCCGAGATTGTCGTCTCTGGAGGGAAAGGGCTGAAAGATGCCAAGAACTTCCAGATGGTGCACGAGCTTGCCGACCTGCTAGGAGCCTCCGTGGGTGCCTCGCGGCAGGCGGTGGATCTGGGTTGGATTCCGTACTCTCACCAGGTCGGGCTGTCGGGGAAGACGGTCAGTCCTCACCTGTACGTCTGTGCCGGAGTGTCCGGAGCTGTTCAGCACATTGCTGGCATGAGTTCTGCCGATATTGTCGTCGCCATCAACAATGACCCGGACGCCCCCATCTTCAGGGTGTGCGATTTCGGCATCGTGGGAGACGCCATTGAAATCATACCCATCCTGATCGAAAAGCTTCAGTCACAGAAAGCAACATCACCCAAGTAGGAAGGGAGGAAGTCATGGAGTACAGCAAGGTAACTCCTGCAATTGTAGATGAACTGAAGGCAATCTTTGGCGAGCGGAATGTGCTGACAGACCCGGAGAAGCTGGAAGCGTATGCCTCGGACGAGGCAGGGAAGCAGTGGCTGCACATGCCTGAGGTGGTCGTCAAGGCAGAGAACGAAGACCAGATCGTGCAGCTGATGAAACTCGCCAACAGAGAGCATGTTCCGGTGACGCCCAGGGGTGCCGGCTCTGGGCTGGCAGGTTCATGTGTGCCGGTATATGGTGGCATAGTCCTGTCGATGGAGAAAATGAACCGGATACTGGAAATTGACGAAGTGAACATGGTTGCAGTCTGCGAACCGGGGGTCGTCACCAATGACCTGTGCAAGGCCGTTGCGGACAAGGGCCTGTTCTATGCGGGTTACCCCATGAGCGTTGAGGAAAGTTACATCGGGGCGAACGTTGTCACCAATGCGGGTGGAGCCAAAGTCGTCAAGTACGGCAGTACGCGCAGTCACGTCCTTGGGATTGAGTGCATTTCTGCAACGGGAGAGAAGCTTGTCCTTGGTGGCAAGAGGCGCAAGGAAACAAGCGGGTACAGCCTCCTCCAACTTATGGTTGGATCAGAAGGAACACTGGCGGTGGTCACGAAGGTCATCATCAACCTTACCGTTCCCCCTAACATGACGGTCGACCTTCTGGTACCGTTTGCCAACTTCGACGATGCCGTGAAAGCCTCGAGTAATGTTATTCGAACAACGAAAGTGTATCCAATCACGATGGAGTTCATGGACATCTTTTCTGTCAAGACGACGGTGGAACATCTGAAGTTGCCAGCCTTCCCAGCGCAGGACCAGGCAGCTGCCTATCTGCTCTTTACACTGGAAGGCAAGAACCAGGACGAGCTGGATGAGCTCGCAGAGAAGGCAGGAACGGCATGCCTGGACATGGGTGCGCTGGATGTCTTCGTGGCATCGACAAAGACAGAATCTGACAAGCTATGGACTGTTCGCCAGCAGATGCCCAGCGTCGTGCTGGAGAAATTTCCCCACATGCTGGCCGGTGATGTCGTTGTCCCCCGCTCCGAGGTCGCGGAGTTTATCGTGAAGGCCAGAGACATCATGACCAAGTATCCCGACCTTCAGCTGTTCTTCTTCGGGCATATCGGAGACGGCAACATCCACCCGAACATCCTGGACAAGGAGAGTCGCAGCAACCAGGCTTGGATTGAGTACTCGGAGAAGGTGTACGGCGAACTATGCATGTTGGGCGCACAGATGGGTGGCACAGTTTCTGGAGAACACGGCATCGGACTGGGCAAGAAGCACGTTCTGAGTCAGGCTCTGGGCGAGTATCCGATTGCTTTGATGCGGGGAATAAAGGAGGTGTTTGATCCCAACGGTATCTTGAATCCTGGCAAGATCTTCGATCTGAAGTAGTCTCACGACAACGGTTGGCAAGAGATACCTACACATCCTGAACTGGAGGGGATAATGAGCGAGAAGATTGGGAAAGCGGGAAGAGTGGGGGTATGGCTGGCGTTTGAAGTAGCAGCTCTGTGGTTCACGACACATGTCGGTGGTGGGTTCGCGCTGGGCACGCAGGAAACTCAGTACTTTGTACGGTTTGGCAACCGGGCGTTCTATCTGCCGTTGTTCTCGATGGCGATTCTTGCAGTTGTCTTCTATTTTGCGTGGGAGTTTCAGCGGTTGTGCGGCATCAGAGATTACAAGACATTCTTCGAAACGCTCTTTGCCCCCGCGGGGAAACTGTACATGGTGTTTTACGACATTGCATTTACCATTACCGTTCTGTTGGCAGCCGGCGCAACCCTTGCAGGCTTTGGCAATGCGCTGGGAGGGTTGCTGGGAGGACTCAAAATCCCGCTGTGGCTGGGCTACATCCTGGGCGCTGTTGTTGTCTACCTGTTTGCTTCGTATGGCCTGAAACGTGTTCTGGACAGTTCCGCATGGATGTCCTTCGGCATCATCGTGGTTGTCATTCTGCTGGTCGTGTTCCGGCTACCTACCATTGCGCCGAACCTGAAGAATGTCCCTGCGACGACACCTCTCTTTGGCCCGTCGTTCTTTCAGAGCCCGTTCTGGTTCATGCTGATGTACGGGAGCTTCCAGGTATGCTCCATAGGATCCTATATCAACGGTGGAGCAGTCCTCAAGACCCACAAGGATTCTGTCATGGCAGCGGTTCTCGGCTTCCTCATCAATGGTCTCATGCTGGTTGGGATGTGCCTTGTACTGGCTGGGAACTATCCTGCTGTTGTCAAGGATGCAGCACCCACGCTCTCAATCATCAAGGAGATGTCGCCTGTGTTCTCCATCCTGTACAACCTGATGCTCCTGTGTGCACTGGTCACGACCGCCGTTTCCATGATTCATGCGAACGCGCAGCGCTGGTCTACATATGGCAAGGGCGCCAAAGGGCGCTGGGGCGATGACAAGTTCAGGCTCAGAGTATGGACGGTCGTCTGGATTGTTGCCTGCTGGGCGGTTTCAAACCTTGGTATTGTGACGATTGTCAAGAGAGGATATGGCCTACTGGGCTACATCGGCATCATTGTCATTGTGCTGCCTGTTCTGATCGTGGCCCCGCGGAAGATCGTGCAAAAGAGGAGAGAACTGGTTCAGGCTGCCGCCTGAACCGCAGAAGAGGGGTCGAGGCTGGACGTAGTGCGGGCACGCCACAGCAGCGGGGTGCCCGCACAGGCTCTCGGGACGAAGAGGCGCATGGCACCGAGTCGAGTGTGCTATGCGCGCCAATCAGGTTCAGTAGCATTGACAAGGAGGTAGGTGAGAAATGAGTGACATATTGACAGCACCGTCCGGCAGCAAACTGTACCTGCTGGGCAACGAAGCGGTCGTCCGAGGTGCACTGGAGAACCGTATCTCTGTGGCGGCAACGTATCCGGGGACCCCGTCATCCGAAATCGGTGACGTCTTCATGGATGTTGCCAAGGATGCAGGGATGTACTTTGAGTTTTCGAGCAATGAAAAGGTGGCTCTGGAAGTGGCGGCCTCTGCGGCTGCGTCGGGGCTCCGGTCCTTTGTATGGATGAAGCACGTCGGGCTCAACGTTGCAGCGGATTCGTTCATGTCCCTTGCATACACCAAGCTGCGCGCAGGCATGATCGTCCTGAGTGCGGACGACCCTTCCATGTGGTCGTCACAGAACGAGCAGGATAACCGATGGTACGCCAGACTTGGTAATGCCCCGTTGCTGGAACCGTCCAGCCCACAGGAAATGAAGGATCTCATGCAGTATGCCTTTGAGGTCTCCGAGAAATCCGGGCTCGCAGTGCTCATGAGAACGACGACAAGAGTCTCGCATATGCGTGGTGTCGTGACGATGGGTGAGGTCCACGTTGGCAAGCAGAAGGGCGAATTCATCCAGGACCCGGGCCGATTTGTCCCCTTGCCTGCTGCTGCCTATGTGGCGCACAAGCGAATTCTGGGGGTCCTTGCCGAGTTGGCCAGGGACGTGGAGAGCAGCCCTTGGAACAGGGTCTATGGGCAGGGCGGAAAACTGGGAGTCCTGACGAGTGGGCCGACGTTCAACTATGCCATGGACGTGGTGCAGGAATACGACCTGCCAGTCGACGTACTCAAGTTGACCTTCACCTATCCATTTCCTGAGAACACGGTTCTTGAGTTCATCAACGGCCATGACGCGATTCTCGTCGCCGAAGAGGTTGACCCGATCATGGAAAAGGAAGTCCTGGCGATCATCGGCAAGTACGGATTGAACAAGAAGGTATATGGAAAGCTTGATGGCACTATGCCCATGCCCTATGAGTTCAGCACGGACATTCTCAAGGCAGGCATCGGCAAGGCACTGGGCACGACGTTGCCTGAGAAAGAGCCCGTAGCCACAGACCTCCAGTTGCCCGTCCGCCCGCCAGTCTGGTGCCCGGGATGCGGACACCGTATGATGTATTCGGCGACCAAGGCGGCCATCGAGCACCTCGGAATCAAGAATGCAATCTACCCAACAGATATTGGCTGCTACTCCCTGAGCGCGGCGGCTCCGTTCAAGATGGCGGACTATCTGCTGTCCATGGGTTCCAGCATCGGGACTGCGAGCGGTCTTTCGGTTGCCACTGACCAGAAGGTCGTCGGCTTCATTGGAGATTCTACCTTCTTTCATTCCGGCATGCCACCTCTTGTCAACGCGGTGCATGCAGCACGTAAGCTGGTCATTGTTGTGCTCGACAACCGGATTACTGCGATGACAGGCGGCCAGCCCAACCCAGGGATTCCTGTCAATGGCATGGGGGATGCAGCCCCAGAGGTGTCCATCGAGGCAATCACCAAGGCGATAGGAGTTGGGTTCGTGAAGACCGTAGATCCCGCAAACCTGGCGGCTGCACAGGCTGTGATGGAGGAAGCGCTGGCCTTTGACGGAGTTGCTGTCGTGATTGCCAAGCACCCCTGTGTCATGATCAAGCCCAAGGGTGAAACGCAGAAGAAAAAGCTTGTGTTTGCAGTCAACCGGGAGGCATGCGACAAATGCATGGTTTGCGTCACAAGATTTGCCTGCCCTGCGATGTTCGTCGACGAGGATGGCACAGTTGCCATTGACGAAGCTCTGTGCAGCGGTTGCGCGGTGTGCGTGCAGGTATGCCCCCAGAAGGCAATCAGCGTCAGGAGACAGCCATGAAGACATACAACATCTATATTACGGGTGTGGGTGGACAGGGCGTTGTCCGAACCTCGATGGTTCTGGGCCTTGCGTGTGTACGCAAGGGTGTCAACGTTGTCATGAGCGAGATCCACGGCATGGCCCAGCGTGGCGGCTCTGTTCCTGCCGAGATGAAGATCGGCGATGCATACAGCCCGATCATTGAACGCGGTGGAACTGACCTTCTCATCTCATTTGAGCCTGCCGAATCGCTTCGCGCAACTGACAAGCTGAGCAAGGACACCGTTGCGGTTGTCAACGTTCAGCCGATTGTGCCGGTTACCGTCGCCCTTGGTCAGTCCAAGTACATGGAGCCAGTGACATACATCAATGAGTTGAAGTCAAGAATCAGGAAGGTTGTCGTGCTGAATGCAGAAGACATCGCCCGCGAGGCGGGGAACGTACTTGCTCTCAATATGGTCATGCTGGGCGCATCGTCCGCGGTCCCTGGATTCCCGATCGAGCGGGAGTACCTGGTGGCCGCCATGAAGGAGAACCTCCCCGCCAAGGCGATCGATGCCAACCTGCGCGCTTTCGACATGGGCTTCGAGCAGGCAACGAAGGATCTGGCATAGTCGATGAAAACCGGCCACGCAAGGATCCTGGCAATGGATCCGGGTTCCACCTCCACCAAGGTGGGGTTGTTCGAGGACGACAAACTCGTCTATACGAGCTCAGTATCCCACAGCGTTGAAGAACTCGCTCAGTATCCCACTGCGCTGGACCAGAAAGACTTGCGGGTCAAAGGAGTGCTGGAACTTCTTGCCCGCAACAGTATCGACCTCAAGAGCATTGACGCTGTCATTGGACGAGGGGGCATCGTGAAGCCTTTGCCCGCGGGCACGTTTATTGTCAACGATGCGATGATCAGTGACCTCAGAAGGTCCTCCCACGACCATGCGTCGAACGTCGGCGCTCTGATGGCGCTGGCGATTGCTGAGCAGATCGGAGTACCAGCGTATATTGCCGACCCCGTGTGTGTCGATGAGTTCGAGGATGTCGCACGGATTTCTGGGCTCAAGGAACTCGAGCGCCCCACCCTGTCGCACGCTCTAAACACGCGGGCAACGCTATTCAAGTATGCTGCCTCAGTTGGCAAGGACATCTCGCAGCTGAACGTCGTTGTCGGCCACCTCGGGGGTGGTATCAGCATAACGGCCGTGAAGGGTGGCCGCATGGTCGATACGAGCGGCGCCATGGATGGCGGACCCTTCTCGCCTGAGCGCAGCGGCGCTCTGCCGACCACGCTTCTCATCAAGTTCTGTTTCAGAAGCGGCATGAACGAAAAACAAGTCCTGGACTATACGACGAAGAAGGGTGGACTTGTGTCGTACCTGGGCACGAATGATTTGCGGAAGGCCAAGGAGATGGTATCTTCGGGAAACGCGGAAGCAACTCTTGTCTTCCATGCAATGTGCTATCAGATAGGAAAAGAAATAGGGGCAATGGCCGCAGCACTGAAAGGCACAGCGGAGGCGATCCTCCTGACGGGCGGCATGGCCAATGACCAGGACCTTGTGGCCGAGGTCACCGAGTATGTCAGCTGGATAGCCCCTATCAAGGTGTATCCGGGCGAAGGCGAGCTTGAGGCGCTGGCGGCTGCTGCCCTGCGGGTCCTTCGCGGGCAAGACAAACCGAAGGAATACGTGTCGTGAGGACAGAGTGATGATTACCACATTTGAAGAACTGTTTGAACAACTGAAGGGCAAGGGAAGGACTCCCGTGATTGTAGCGGGAGGAGAGGACATCGACGCACTGCAGGCTGTTGAACAAAGCTATGAGCGGGGATTCGGTGAGGCAGTGCTCGTTGGTGATCCTCGGAAGATCGAGAAGAGCCTTGCCTCCTTTTCTGACAGGAGGTTTGTCAAGGACATTCTTGAGGCGGGTTCGGAGGAGGAAAAGGCTCACGTTGCTGTCGAGGCCGTTAAGCATGGTGGCGTTCTTCTGAAGGGTACCACGAAAACCAGCGTTCTGATGAAGGCGGCTCTGAACAAGGACTGGGGCTTGCGAACCGGCAGCATCATGACGAGCGTCGCCGCATATGAAGACGAGCAGGATGGCCAGAAGAAGATGATCCTGATGAGCGACGGCGGCATTGTCGTCGCGCCAGATCTCACTCTGTTGCTGGCAGTCATCGACAACGCCGTCGGTGTCGCGCATAAACTCGGCAATTCCCTTCCCAAGGTTGCTCTCCTGTGTGCCGTCGAGGTAGTCAATCCTGAAATGCCGGAAACCATCAACGCGGCAACGCTGTCAAAGATGGGCCAGCTTGGCCAGATCAAGGGCTGCATCGTGGACGGCCCCTTCGCGCTGGACGTCGCTGTATCCCGCTATGCCGCCGACAAAAAAGGAATCAAGTCAGCGGTTGCGGGAGATGCTGATATCCTGATTGTGCCGAACATTGCAGCCGGCAACATCCTGGGAAAGTCCATCGAGTACTATGCCCACCGTCACTTTGCTGTAACCGTCGCGGGAGCCTCGGCCCCCATCATGGTTCCCTCTAGGGCAGACAGGGCCGAGTCGAAGTTGTGCTCTATCGCTCTCACGATTCTTTGCGCGATGCAGGAGGAAGTAGCAAGAGCTGATTGAGCGTATTCAGGCTGCCGGGACGCTGTTCCCGGGCAGCCGCCCCTTCCGTCGAGCGCCCAGGCCAC
>DHFO01000049.1 GCA_002402295.1 Caldiserica bacterium UBA4822 | reverse complement strand
GCCTCAGGAACATTGCCATCTGTTCCCACCAGGCTGCTCATGTAACTTCTCATTCCAACCATGTAGGCCGCTGCGGTCACCAGGGCGACCAGGCCTGACGCCGTCATCTTAGCCGTTACCAGCGCGCCTCTTCCGATCGGAGTCGACAGCAATGTCTCCAAGGTCTTGTTCTCCTTCTCGCCAGCGATCGAAGCGGCAATCATCTGCGCCGACATCATGATGACCATGAACAGCACGATCGGTATCAGCAGGGTCTGCTGCGTCACGACGCTCACGACTGCCTGGGGACTCACCTCGGCAGACACAGTCCCGACTGTCACAAATGACTGAGAGCTGATGGCGTTGCGGACCATGGCAGGATCGAGACCCGAACTGTCTGCGCGCAGATACTCGTCTCCAATCGACTCGTTCATCGCGCTCAGTGCAGCATCCATTCTGAAGGTTCCCTGAACACCTGACATGGAAAAGCTCCGGATGATGGTGTAGGTCTGTACGGTTTGTGGCTTTCGGGCAAGAATGCCGGACTCAAAACCCTGGGGAATAACCATGACCGCAATTGCACTCCGATCTTGCACAGCCCTTGCGACAACTTGCTCGGCTGTCCCCTGATAGACCGGAGTGACTGCAAAATTCGCTTTGGCAAGAATGCCGGCCAGCATGGCCGACGTCCCGGAGTGGTCGAGGTCAAGTACCATGACAGGTTGAGGGGCACTCTGCTTCTGCTGCTCCTGGTTGATGACTCTGCCAAGGAACCCGTAGATGACCATCACGAGGAGGATTGGAATCAGCAGTTGCCACGTAAGAGTCTCCCGAAGTTCTTTCTTGAAGACAACAACAAATCTCCTCATCCCCGCACCACCTCGACAAAGACCTCCTCGAGGTTTGCCTTGCCGTACCTGTCCTTGAGTTCCGCTGGAGATCCCACCTCGTGAATCGTTCCCTTGTCGACAATCGCAACGCGGTCTGACAGATACTCGATCTCCAGCATATTGTGGCTCGACAGCAGAACAGCCATGCCCGCCTGTGCCGCTCTCCGGATGGACTCGCGGATGTCAATCGCTGCAACGACGTCCAGCCCGCTGGTGGGTTCATCGATTATCGCAAGCTTCGGAGCCGTCATGACAACGCGGGATAGCAGAAGTTTGCGAGTCATTCCTTTGCTGTAGGTGCCGATCTTGTCGTGCAGACGTTCGCCCAGTCCTGAAACGGCTGCAGCATTCTGCACATATCCGCGTGCAGTGGCAGTATCAGTTGCGAACAGGTCCGCCATGAAGTACAGGTATCCCAGCCCTGTCAGGTTCTTGTAGGCACCCGCTTCCTCAGGCAGGTAGCTGACGATCTCTCGGACAGCAGCTGCCTGCCGTTGGACATCCATCCCATAGACACTGGCCGAGCCGGAGGAAGGCTGCAGAATCGTAGCCACGATGCGCAAGGTTGTCGTCTTGCCAGCCCCGTTCGGTCCGATAAGAGCGAAAATCTCCCCAGGGGCAACCTCAAAGCTGATGCCGTGCAGGGCTTCCAGCCCCCCGTAGCTTTTTCTGAGCCCGCTCACTACAAGTGCCTGTTCCACTGAAGCACCTCCTATAGTTCACGCTACCACCATCCGTGACCTATGCAAGAATATCCTGCAGAAACCGTATGACTGGCTCAGAGTGGCCGTCTGCAAGAACGCTGATGGCATCTACATGGACGCCCCGACATGGCCTCGGCAGACCCTCGATACCTGCTGCCAGCGCAGCTGCAGTGGAACGCCGCAGGTGCTCCTGTTTCCTGCGGTCGATTGCCTCAAGAGGGTCACCAAACGCCACACTCCTCCGCGTCTTGACTTCGATGACGTGAACTTCACCTCGCCGCTCCGCAATGATGTCAAGCTCTCCGTATGGTGTACGCAGGTTACGGCGTACGACATGGAACCCCTGCTGCATCAACCACTCAGCGGCAAGATCCTCACCTGCGGTGCCGAGTTCCCTGTTGTGGTCGCGGTGCAAGAGACTGCTCCTCGGTCGTTGCGAGTTCCCTGATAACAAAGCTGTGACGGTGCTCGGCGGACAGACCGCGCTTTCGGATGGCACCGATGTGCTCATGAGTGCCGTAGCCTACGTTTCCTTCGAATCCATACCCATGGACGCGGTGGGACAGGTCCACCATGGTCCGGTCCCGGGTCACCTTGGCTGCAATGCTTGCTGCTGCAACAGACAGAAGAAGCGCATCTGCGTCGACAAGAGCCAGAGCGGCCACCGATTGCGTCTGAAGAAAAGGAGGCAGCAGCGACCCGTCAACAACAACACCGATACGCGCGCTGCCGCCCCAGCGCTCCCGAACCTGTGGAAGCAGCGCTCGAAAAGCCATCTCCATCGCCTCATACGTAGCCTGCAAGATTCCACAAGCATCAATCTGCGCGGCGCTGGCGCATCCGGTGGCAACAAGGGCATGAGCAGGAAGCAGCTCGAACGCCTGTTCGCGTTGCCTTCTGCTGAGGACCTTCGAGTCGTTGATGAACGCCGTGTCGGTTGCGTCCGTTACCGCGCACGCGCCGGCATAAACCGGACCAGCCAGTGCTCCCCGGCCGGCTTCGTCGATGCCAATAATGGTGTCAAAACCGTACCGAATTCTAACACCTTGTTCCATGAGCGCCAGAGCTTCATGTCGCATGATGGCCTCCCCCCGCAACCAGGACATGCTGACGGAACGAGCGTTGCGCGAATCGATTACTGTGCCACAACAGTCAGAGCCCGAAGCACGACCGCATGCTGAAGCGGCCAGTACGCAAACATGGCTCGACCGACAATCGAATCCAGAGGAATGGTTCCAAAGGAACGGGAATCCAGACTGACAGCCCGATTGTCTCCCATGACAAAGAACTGACCCTGTGCTACGGTGGTAGGACCGAAGTCGGACATTACATAGCCGTGGATGTACGGCTCGTCCAGAGGGTTACCATCAACGAGTACTCTGCCATCCCTGGCTTCAACGGTCTCCCCTGGGAGCCCAATGAGCCTCTTGATGTACGGGTCCCCCGTAGTAACGCCAGGAGGCCAGAAGATGATGACATCGCCACGGCGGGGCTCATGAAAGCGATACGACAACTTATCAACCATGACAAGGTCATTGGGAAACACCGTCGTTTCCATGGAGGACATCTGGATCCGGTACGGCTCTACAACCCAGTGCCGAAGACCATAGGATGCCCCAAAGGCAACTGCAATGATGATAACCCAGTCAAGGACCTCGCGCAAAGCTCTATTCAAGGATTAGACTTCTCGCTTCTCCTTGACATTGCGGGCTGTTCCGACACGTTCTCTCAGGTAGTACAGCTTGGCGCGATGCACATCTCCGTGGCGCACAACCTCGAGTTTCGCAATCATCGGCGAGTACAGGGGAAAAACCTTCTCAACCCCAACGCCGGATGAGATCTTGCGCACGGTAAACGTCTCACGGCTTGCACCGCCTTTCTTGGCGATCACCAAGCCCTCAAAGACCTGGATTCTCTTCTTCCCACCCTCGACAACGTTAATGTGAACCCTCACAGTATCTCCCACGAGAATAGTGGGCATGTCAGGCTTCACATATCTGCTCTCTACAAGATCGATAGCATTCATTTCGGAACTCCTTTCACTGAGCTGGCAAGTACACGTCAAAGTAGTATAGCAGAATGCACTTCTTCATCAAGGCAAGAACAGGCGCAGAGCCTCATCACTCTCCACCTGCAGTCGTCACACAACAGATTGACAAGAGCGCCTCGTACAGGAATGGCCAAGCCAGTCCCATCGTTGGGTATACACTGTCTTCCGTACAGGGAGGAACACATGGACATTATACGCGCCAGGAGAAGCATCCGGAGGTACACTACGGAACCAGTTGCAGCGGAACTCGTGACAACCATGCTCGAGGCCGCAATGGCAGCTCCTTCCGCCGGAAATGAGCAGCCGTGGGAGTTCATCGTCATTGCTGAACGACCGGTTCTCGAAGCCCTCCACCAGGCCCATCCCCATGCCAGTATGTTACTGGAAGCTTCGGTTGCGATCGCTGTCTGCGGCGACACAAGACGTGAAAGACATCCGGGCATGTGGGTCGAGGATTGTTCCGCCGCCACAGAGAACATTCTACTTGAAGCAGAGAATCTTGGCCTGGGGGCGGTGTGGCTAGGGGTCTATCCCCACGAGGAACGCGTCATCAGTATCAGCAACGTACTGGGGTTGCCACCATACGTTGTTCCGCTGTCACTCGTCGCCGTCGGGCATCCGGCGGAGCACAAGCCTCCCTCGGCGCGCTTTGACGCTGCACGCGTCCATCACAATCGCTGGTAGCTTGATGGCAACCGCTCACTGGAACACTGTGCCCGGAGCATCAGGGAGCCTACAAACGCCCGAGTAGTCTGTCAAGGATAATGGCAGCGGCGCTGCGCACCGACAGGTGGTTGAACGCGGTGGGTCCCCAGATCGGATCAAGGATGTAGTCCATTTGCATCATGATTTCATCCGCAAGTCCGAATCCCGTCCCGAACGTCAGCAGGTAAGGGTGGTCTCCGGACCGCAGTTTCTCACCCATTGCCGGGTACCCGATCGAATTCGCAAAGGTTCGGGCGCTTGTCCCCACAAGCACTGGCTTCTCTCCTTCTGCCTGCTGTATGTCCGCGAGTGTCTCCTCGAAGTGCGTTACCACACGTAACAGTGACAGGGATTCGGAACGGTTTGGGTTGTACTCATGCCCAAATCCCTCATTCCAGAACTGCGCAATGCGCAGGGCCACCTGTTGTTCCTGCGGCAGTGGTTCTACTTCGTACAATGCCGTCGCTCCATACGTCTTGCCCGCTCGGGCAATGTCGTGGATGTCATGGATGACGATAGACGTTGTGATAATCTCGCGGTGCTTGTTGTAGACAGGATAGTGCACGACCGCCATGTACAGTCTGATTTCAGCCAATGGTTCTCCTCAGCTCTTCCAGCAACGCCCTCAGGCACTGAAGGTCCTGCTCTGTCAGATCGAAATCCTGCAAAAGGTCCGGCCTGCGAATGAGTGTCCGCTTCAACGCTTCTTCTCGTTGCCACCGCGCAATGTTCGCATGGTGTCCTGAAACAAGAACGTCCGGAACAACCTCTCCACCCAGTTCCCGCGGACGCGTGTACTGCGGGTATTCCAGCAGTCCTGACGTGAAGCTCTCCTCGCTCGTTGATGCCGCGTTACCGGTGGCCCCGGGCAGCAGTCGCGTAATCGCATCAATGACTTCGATCGTTGCTATCTCGCCGCCTGAAAGCACGACATCACCGACAGAAATGATCAGGTCCAACCGTTCCATGACACGCTCGTCGATTCCTTCATAGCGGCCTGCGAGGAAGACTAGCCGGTCTTCCTGCGCCAGGGCCTCTACCATCCGCTGGGTCAGACGGTCTCCCTGTGGAGCTACTCCGATTTTGAGCCACGACCCGGCAGGCTCATCGATGGCGTCCAGGGCTTCGACGACTGGTCCTGGCAGGAACACCATGCCTGCGCCGCCGCCAAAAGGCACGTCGTCAGTCGTATGATGTCTGTCATGGGTAAACGCACGGAGGTCGACCGCCTCGAACTGCAGGATACCCTTGTCGATCGCCATCTTCATAACGCCGACTCGTGTAAAGGGTTCGTACAATTGTGGAAAGATAGATACCGCTTTAATCTTCATGACGGAGATTCTACAGCGGATGCCGCAACGCACCAAGCGACAGCAACACCAAGACTCTGCTGGAGCCGCCTCAAAGGATGTGCTACTCCAGCAGAGAAGAACCCGAACCTACTTGGCTCCCACTTCAGGTTTTCGACTATTGCCTAGCCCTGGCTTCAGGTAGGTATCCATCCATCTGCGTATGCTCTCAAGACGCTCGATACGTCGGTCAGTCCGTCCCATGCGGGAGAGACCGTGCGGCTCTTCGGGAAAGACGACGAACTCGGTGGGAACATGATGATACTTGAGAGCGGCAAAGACCTGCTGCCCCTGCTCCAGGGCACAGCGAAAGTCGGCTTCGCTGTGGAGGACCATCGTTGGTGTCTTCGCGTTTCCCAGATACTTGACAGGCGACCGGTCCCACAGGACGTCAATGCTCTCCTGCGGTGGCTTGCCGCCGTGAGGAAGCTGAAAGACCCAGTTCATGTCGCTTGTGCCCCACATGCTGATAAGGTTGCTGACACTGCGCTGCGTAGCAGCGGCAGCAAAACGGTACGTGTGGCCGATAATCCAGTTCGTCATGTACCCCCCGTAACTGCCGCCTGTCACGCCCATGCGCCGCGCGTCGATGTAGGGCATCTTCTGGACATAGTCGGCCCAATCCATCAGGTCGTCGAAGTCGACAGTTCCCCATCGACCCCAGATGGCTCGCTCATGCTCCTCGCCGTACCCTGTCCCCCCACGCGGATTGCTGAAATACACGACATACCCCGCCGCAGCAAGGTAGTAGAACTCGTGCATGAACAGATAACCGTACTGGTCCTGCGGGCCCCCATGGATCTCGAGGATCGAGGGATACTCTTTGCGCGGGTCAAAGCCTGGAGGGGTCAGGATCCAGCCCTGCAAATCATGACCGTCCCGTGCCTTGAACCAGACATCCTCAACGCTGCCAAGGTCGAGTTGTGCAAGAAGGTCCTCGTTCAGGTGTGTCAACTGGAGCTGAACTCCTGTGTCCATGTCACGAACAAAGACCTGGCCGGGGTCCGTCATAGTTCCGAAGAAGTAGGTCATCTTCTGCTGGCGTGTGTCCACCGTACATGTGCCTACGGTGCCCTCGGCATCAATCAGAGTGTAGAGCGTACCATCCTCGACACCGATAGCCATCAGCTTGGTGCAGCCGTGTTCCGAAATCTGGAAGTAGAGGACCCTGCCATCCGCCGACCACAACGGCTTCATCTGCTCGCCGCTCCCGACATCGTTCAGAGTCGAGGAGGTGAGAGAAATGTCATAGACACGTGTCAAACTGCGCGCCGGGGTCCCGCCATCTGATGGGACTATCCATAGTTCGACATTCTGCCACCACTCATTCGGGTCACGCGGCCCAATGTAGGCTATCCACTTGCTATCGGGCGAGAAAACAGGCATGCCCTTGGGACCGGGCGGCGTTTCGACACGACGCATGTCGCCGCCAGACGCCGGAATGGTGTAGATGTCCACGAGGTCCGGCTCAAGGTCCGGATCGGGGCGTCGATTACTGCAGAATACAATCGAACTTCCATCTGGTGACCACGAGGCGTCGTATTCGTCATACATATCTCCGGAAGTCAGTTGTCGTGGAATTCCTGTCGAGCTGTCAACCAGCAAGAGATGGGTGCGCTCATGGCCCAGCCACCCCTGACCGTCCGCTCGGTAGAAGAGCCGCGTGTAATGCCGCGACACTATCCCCAGCTTCTTCTTCTGCTCGTCACCCTCGCGTTCAATGGCCTCCTGATCCTTCCTGGTAAACTCCACAAGGAGCGAGCTGCCATCAGGCGACCATGCCATGTTTCCAATAGTACCCTTCAGGTCCGTGAGCCGCTGCGCTTCGCCACCGTCTACGTTTATCAAGTAGATTTGCGCACTTTCCCCTTCTTTCCTCGACGACAGGAACGCCAACCTCGTTCCGTCAGGAGACCACCTTGGGATGGCATCTGTCTGGTCGCCCTGAGTGAACTGTCGACAAGATGACCCATCTGTCCCGGCAATCCAGAGGTTCGCATACTTCTTCTCCGACGTTCTGTCAACCCGCTGAACACCATAGACGACCCGCTGCCCATCCGGCGAGAGGCGGATATCCGTGAGGAGTTGAAGTTCGTAAAGATCCTGCGCCGTGATGGAGCGCAGCGCTTGTTTCGATCGTGCCATGAGTGCCTCCGTTGTTTGCGCGTTCGCCTTCAGGGCTGGCATATACGTTACAGCTCTAAGCTGACAAACCCATTGTACACAAAAACGCGTTCAGGTATAGCGGAAACCGAAAGAGGCTCCGGCCTCTCTTGTCGCACTGGTGTTCCCAGAACGAACATAGGCAAACCTGCCTCCCGTTGCCCAGAACATGGGCTGAAGCCCATACCACGAACAGGCTCAGAACCAGGCCAGCGACAATGGGGGGATTCATCTAACAGCGTCGCCAGAGATGAAAAGGTGCACTGGGCACCATGTTCACCCACGATCAGCAGCTGATCGCCTGAATGTACAGTGTCCATCCATAGTAACGCATCCATAGTAGCGCAAGCGACAATATCATCGCAGACAAGACGTCAGCAGCTCGTTCAGGTAACGTCTGTCCATTATTCTTTGCACACACAACTTGACAATTACCCCTCGCTACACTTTGTCGCAGAAAGCACATTTTGTATTTTGCACTATGCTGGTGTAGCACGATAACGGCTGCGGTGACCGAGTATGGATCCACCGTTAGTGGAACGAGGGTCGCGAGGAGGAACATGGCATGACGATGACGAGAGTACGAGGCAGCTCACCTGCTGCCATAATGATGATTCTGATCTTGTGTCTGGCCCTGAGCGTGTCGAGCCTGCTCCCCAATATCCCTGTCGCACGTGCGGTCGACGCAGGCGCCTGGGAGTGGCTTCCTCTGTATGGGAGCAACATTCGGTGCCTTGCCATCGACCCGAAGGTTCCTACCACACTGTATGCTGGCGGAGACGGCATCTACCGTTCGACCGACAGTGGCACTACCTGGAGAGCCGTCAACACGGGACTCACCAATCTCAGTGTGTACTGCCTGGCGGTCAATCCCGTGACGCCATCCA
>DHFO01000062.1 GCA_002402295.1 Caldiserica bacterium UBA4822 | reverse complement strand
GAACGGCTCGTCCTGCGAGAATCTCCGCAAGGTCAGCGTCGAACCTTAGCTCCCGATAGCCCGGATGGAAGGAGCTCTTCCAGAACTCCCCCGCCTTCACGGTCGTGTTACACACTATGCAGCATGGCAGTGCTCCTGCCGCCGAACAACGGTCCATCAACTGGAGACCGTTCTCCGCTGTTGCTGATACGAGCATGAGTTGCATGCCACTGACGTTGCAGGGGAGCCTGCCCGGGCTGAACACCGAGCAAGCGCCCAACTCCGCCTCATGCAAGGCGCTTGTCAGCAGTCGTGCCTCCATTGGCGTGTCTGCCACTATCAGCACGTCCCGGAGGCTCAACCTTCCCTTCAGGCCGTTTTGGAGCAGTGCCACAGCAGCCATGGTCACGATCACGTCGCAGCGCCCGTGCGGCGTTTCCGTTAGCGTTTGCCCCCATTGAGACACGTCCAGGAGAATGGGCATCGCGCCTACCGTTCTTACGTCGTTCCATCTGCGGTGGACCGCCGGTACATCGTCCTCAGACGACTGGACGAAATCGAACATCGACTCTACTTTGCTGCGGCGAGGCTCCTTTCCAGCGTGCGCCATATTCGTTTCCCCCACTTGTCTCGATGCTCCAGAACACCATGTCAAGTCTAGTCTAGCACCGGACAAGTTCAATGTCTGCGCCGTCGCGCGCTATGCCGTCGTGACCGTCACCTTGAAAGAAGGGTAGTAGGCGCGATACTGCCTAGTAGTCGATGAGTGGTTTATGCGTCAACTACTTAAGTAGACTGATGGTGGATAGCTGATGGTGGATAGCGCGATGAAACAGGTGAAACCAGTGGGGAGGGCATAGTGAGGAAGAAGAGGTCCACAACACTTTCAACAGGAGTCCGTGCCGCCACGGCACCAATGTCAGCCGATGTGGTTCCGCCTGGAGAACTCATGATGTACAAGGCAGAGGATGGCAAAACGCGCATCGAATGCCGGTTCTCTGGTGAGACGTTATGGCTCAGTCAGGCCCAGATGGCAGAGCTGTTTCAGACGACCCCACAGAATGGCACACTGCATCTGAAAGCACTATACGAGGAAGGAGAAATCAACAAGGCGGCAACTTGTAAGGATTTCTTACAGGTTCGAACCGAAGGCAAACGGGAGACCGTCGAGGAACTGGAAACTGTTGCTCGCCAGCTGGAGCCGACAGTGAAACCAAAGCATGGCAAGAAGGGTGTGTGTGACATAATCCGCCGCCATGACCTGGTCCCGTCGGAACAACTCAGCTCGCCGAGCGGTGTTCGATCATTTTGTTGACGTCAACAAGATGGTCGGTCTTGTGGCGATGCTGCAAACATGGGGTTCCTAGGTGCAGGTCTGAGATCTGAAGCAAGGGAGGAGCAATGAGTGTTGCATCATCAGTTGGGCACGTTGTTTCTGTGAGCGATTGGGACGACTTCGTGGCCGTGTGTTACTTCGGGCGGGATGGAGATTGGCTTGACCGTTGCATGCGACGAGCCTATCTGGACATGAATCGCACGCTGCACGGCATGAGCGAACTCGGAGAGAATCACCGAGATTGGATGAGCTGGATGCGCCGGGATCTGAAGGATCGCTTGACGATGCTCCCCGGCGAGCATGCTTGGACTCAGGCGTCGTTTGACACATGGCACCATGAATCCGTGGACATGTTGAAGAGAATCTCCTCAGAACATGGGTTCTCCTCGTTGTCGGTCGGCCAGGCTCAGAAGTGGATCAATATGAGCATCAAGTATGTGATCGCCCTTGGTGAGCGTCGTGTGCCAGGGTTCTGCAGTGTGTATGACGTGGCGCATGTGGCACTGGACAACGTCGTGCTGGAACGCCTGACAGAACTCGGGATGTCACCTCTTGGTTGCGCCTGGAGCAGGCTTGATGACTATGGTCAGTATATGGTGGTCCAAGAATGGGTCCGTAAGAACTTTCCCACGGTGCCTGTCGAGGCAGAATACGACCTATGGCTCAGACCGCGGGTAGACGTAGATGCAGAGGAGTCACGAGAATCCTAGCCACAGGTCCGATTGGTCATTGTGCCATAGTTCGGAAGCGATAGCTTGGAGCGGAACGAGATTGTCATTCTTAACGGAGGAACACACCTAGCATCAGCACGACGAATGAATGGGAGGTCTGCATGGAACTTGTTGTTATTCCTTGTGGCAAGAGCAAGATCTGGAAGAAGAAGCCTGGAGCTGGCCCACAGAAAGCGTGTGATGTATTCACTGGTTCCTATTTCAACGTCAATCGACAGTATGCTGAGAGTCGCCACTGTGATTGGATGATACTGTCCCCCAAGTACGGCTTCATGCAGCCGGATTCTGTCATCCCCCGCGACTACGACGTTACGTTCGGGAAGAAACCCAGTGGTCAGATGTCTGTGCAGGAACTGAAACGACAGGTGGAGAAACGGGGGTTGGACGGCTACGCTGACGTAACCGTCCTGGGTAGCCGCGCTTACGTATCGATAGTCAAAGACTCATTCTCAAGTACGAAGGCGAAGATCAAGGCCCCTTTCGTGGGTCACCGGATAGGGATCCAGATGGCTCTGATCAAGAAGTTCCTGCGCGACAAGAGTAGTCAGGACAGAAGAGAATAGGGGCAGGGTTCGCTACTTGGCAAGCCCATGGGTTTGCCAAGCGCAATTGACGTCGCGTCGCTTTCTCTGGATCACCTGCGTCGCTTGTCCCATAGCTCGCCAATGTGTTTTGCGTGCAGTGTGTCCAGCTTGTAGTTGGTCTCTGAGTAGAACCTTAGTATTCGCATGGCACACACACATGGATCATTCTGCAGTGAAACCCTGCTAATCATGCCCTGCTCTTTCGTCAGCTTGACCTCGTCTAGCGATATGTGGACCCTTGGCATCAAGAGCGGTACCTCCGGCTGTATCCAGAGATCAGGGGCATCGTCGAGCATGTCCTCAGGGGCCGAGGTTATCGTTCCCTTTGCCACAATACCTCCTGTTCCTGGGTTATGCCCATTGGCCCGCCATATGTAGACCTCATCTCCGACAGCGATGTCTTTGATAAAATGCTTCTGCCTAATGGCCCAGACAATTTGCTGGTGTTGTCGGGAACTCAGATACTCGTTGATGTGAAACAGATTTGGATTGCCTTGAAATATCCAACTGGCCATGTCCTGGTACCTCCTCGAGTTCGTATCCGTGAGTGGGCGCGCCGTGTTAGTCGTTCTCGTCCCAATCTAGGCGTTGCCATAGAGGCGGATATTCCACTCTGGTTCATATGACTTGATCACAAGTCGCTCCAATCGGTCAATCTCTGAGTCATTGTCAAGGGAATAGACATAGAAGGAAACAACGGCATGAACTTCGGCGATCAGCGAATTGATGTGACAGTTTGTTGATTGACCATCCAGATAGCAGTTCTTGGGTGAAATGTGGCCATACCCTTGATTGAGTCTTCTTTCAAACGGGTCATGACTTCGACCGACATACTTGATTTCCTCACCGGTTGTGAAGCAGTAGATTCCTTTGGTCTTGCTTGAGACCGTCTTTTCGATGGAGAAATCGCAAAAGACCTTGTCTCCATGCTCGTTCAAGAAACGCAGATAGAGACTGTCGCCCAGTATCTTGAGCCTGTAGAGAAACTCGCCCAGCTTTTCGTTCAGAGAAGTGGGATAGCGACGCTGAACTTCTTCCGACAGCTTTGTATAGCGTCTGCCGGATAGTGTCTCAGCCAATGTTTTGTTGTTTTTCTGCGCGAAGAGATTGACAATGGCGTGTTCCTTGAATCTTATTGGAACTCGAACGAATTCCAGTTGATATCCCTGAACGAGGACTTTCACGGCTCGTGCTGTCCTGATCTGATGAACGGGAGTCTTCGCTCATGAAGGCAGGCGACCAACGGTTTGCATCGGCGGCGAAGGCTGGTAAGAGGAACCTGCAGGGAATGTTCTCGGGGTTGACTCGCTGGAATCAGAAGAATCTGGCCTTCTGCCCATTGAACCGCGTGGTTAGATTGTATCATGTTGGCTGAAGTCGCAGATGTGACAGTCGATCTTCAGGTTCCTCAAAGGTAGACCATATAGGCTCTTCATTGAGCAATACGTACAGTAGTCGTCTTGGGGGTTCCACTTCACGTTGTTTCTGTAGGGGTAGAGTGGGTTGGTTCTTCCGAAAAGCGCATAGCTACTGTCCTCCAATAGTGTCCCTATCAAAGCGTCATCGGACAACCCCAGATTCTTGCCGAGTTGCCTGCTAACGTAGTCAATATTCGAACCATCGTGGCAATGAAGGGCAGAGGCGGTCAACTCAAATGACAAGGATGCCAGAAGCCTACCGTCCTGCCCTTCAAAGGATGGAGACTTGACGTCTATCAGCAAGCACTCATATTGATGTAGAGCAGGGGAGGACAAGTGCACCGGGCAGTCCCGAGAAACCTGGTAAGAGCGCTTGAAGACCAAGCCTCTTGTAGTCACATTTGACAATTGAGTGGGACCAATGTAGTAGATCAACAGATTCTCGACATCTACACACTTGCTAATCGGGGACCCAAATTCTGCATAGAGAGTCCTTCCGTCTACTGGCGAAAGTCTCGCTATGGCCAACTTCAGTTGATTTCTAAACTCAAGAAGCCAGTCCTTCGGTTCAAACGGTATGCGCGCAGTGCTCCATGCAGTGACGGAGGAGGTAATTGTTTCTATGCAGGAGCTGAGCCTCATTGTGACCCCTATTGTGGCTGAGATACCTAACGCTACCAGTCACAGAGCAGCTGGCAGGACTTGTCCCTCAAGTTATTCACGACATGAATGGATGCTATTTGCCTAGGTATAGACTAATCAATGTCTGGAAAAGCAGAATGTGAACTCGTGTCCGGAGGTGTCCGGCCTATTCTTTGGGGATAGGCAATGTCAAGAGCGAGACAGTGACGGGGGTTGTCTCGTACTTACTCCTGCAATTCCTCGAAGAATTTGACAAGGACTTCTCCGCGAAAGCGGCCTGTATCTCAGAACAGCACGCGCCGTATCAGGTCAATCTGCCCTGTTGGAATGGCGCGTTCACCGTACTGCACATAGGATGCAAGCCGTGCTACAGGAACGGCGGCGATACGGCAATCTAACGGCTTAGACGGTATAGCTCCTGCAAAGGTAACCACTGAGCGCACGCGGCATGGGCAACCTGCTTCTTTGGGAATACGATAGCAGAGGTAGGACGCTCTCTTGACCTGTTTGAAGGGGCTGAAGTACTCGCCGTTCGCGACGAAATGTTGGCTCCAGTTCTTGGTCTCAACGACGTACACGCCTGTGAGGCCGATGAGGACGTGGTCCAGTTGGGCGGTTTTCAGATGGTCGTCATCGAAATGGATATATCTGTCGTATTCAAGGCGGACGTCGTTCATCAACACATATTCGTCGGGCAGTCTCCCCGGCTCTTTGATGACCGCTCTCTCTGCGATAGCTCCGCGCAATTCACTGGAATCGGCGATTTCCTGAAGTACTTCGGTGGCTTGCTTTGTGTCAGCGATTCTGCGATTAACCTCAAGCTGCCTGTTCTTGGCAAGTTCGTTCAGTGCTCTTTCCGCTGCCGTGACCCGCCGAGCGAGTTCTTCAATGCACGCCCTCTGTTGTGACCGGCGCTGCGCTGTTTCGTACCAGACGGACAACCTTACCCACAGCTGAGCGAGCCAGCTCCTAGACTTGCTCTCCGTAGAAGTCAGCCGCGCCCTCAGCGATGCGATGTCCAACTGAAGTTGTCTGGCTTCCTCCGCCGGACCGCGCTCGCTTTGGAGCTTGGTCTCGGCTAGAGGCTGAATGAGGGCAGTCTCTTGTTTCGCAAGGTCGTCCTCGACTTGTGCCAGTTGCTGCTGCAGCTTGTGCTGAGTCTGAGTTCGCTGTCTCCCAACATCAGGAGGATCTGCAAGAGTCAGTCCACAGCTACGAGCCAAGCTCAGGACGTCTTTCCACGCTCCGCTTTCTCCGATGACTGTTGCCATCCGGTCCAGCTCTTACCCTTGGAGTGCCTTGCTGATCGATGTAGCAAGTACCTTCGGGTCGTATGCGGCTTGCGCCATCACGTGCAGCAGGGGCAAGCCAGCTTTGGCCAGGACTTCGTCCACAAACGCGTCGCGTTCCTGCCGGTCTTCGCGGCCGTGTGAGGAATCATCCAGCTCCAGGGCGAGGATAGGTGAGATCATGTTCTTCTCGAAGAGCACGAAATCGATGGACTTGCGATCTACCTTGTTGCGGAATGCCTGGTAGGACCCGGTGCCCTTCTCGACGGTAACGAGATTGCTCAGTGATACTTGTGGAAAGATGTAGTACTTCGAACTGTCGGTCACCTGCTCCAGCACGCCAAAGAACGAGCGTTCCGCCTTGGACATCAGGTACTGTTTGAGAATGTAAGGCAGCTCCTCGGACTTCTTCGAAGACGTTCCCTTGCCCCGAGAGCCCTTGAGGAGTTCAACTACGCCGAGAGCGAGGACAATTAGGATGATCCACCAGTACTGTTTCAGTAGCGTCGGAATCATGTGCGCACCCCCTTCAGGCATTTGCAGCAATCACATGATACTACATCTACCAACTGAATGGCAGAGGAGAGACGTCTTCGACGGCGGATCTCCGGAAGGGGGTCGCCCGTGTTTCTGTTGCTGCTTCTGGGCAGCATGCCATCAATGGGGCGAGCTACTGGTCCTTTCCCGGCGTTCCCAGCATCTTGCGCAGCTGCCGCACCTGATCCGGTGTGAGGTCCATATCGCCCCTCCTTTGGCGTTTGATGCCGACGTCAGAGTAGGTGATCTTCCCTCCTTGGCGACGTTCTTGGGCTGCTTGTTCGGCTGGGGTGTCAAACCAGTCAGCGTCATCGTAGTGACGAGGAGCATGCCGGCCGGTTAGCTCTTGAGCGGGGGAGCCCGCAGAGTGATCCCGCGTCGTAGGTGCTTGCTCCTCAGAGGCTGTCAGGCGCTGATCCTGAAGCAGTTTGGAGATCGTTCGAGGTAATCGGATGACGAGCTCGACATCCTGGCTGTCGTCGGAACTCGTGACTGTTCTGCCAAGCAGCGTGGCCTCGTTGTTGGCGATGAACAAACGCATGGATCCGATCACGGTTGTCCTGGCTTCCGCGGCAGCGGCGCTGGGCGCGGCTTCCCGAAGCGTCTCTGGCAAGCCAATCCAGTGCGCATCGGGACCTGCCATTGCTGCGATGACATCAGCTGTGGCACCGACAATATGGTAGGAGAGACGACTGGGTTGTTTGTCTGCGTTCTGGCCGTCGTTCTTGACTAGATGGCAAACAATGCACGTGGGTGCCTTTGGTAGATGCTCATAACGATCGAGAAGATGATCCAGTGAGACGGGACGCGCTAGCACCAGCACAATGCCGCGGACAGACACTGAGTCTGGGAGTACACCCTCATATAGCGTCCTGCACTCTCCAAGTCCAGTCTCGGCCAGACAGGTAGTCAGCAGTTGGCTCTGTTTGGGTGTGTCAGCAACAGCAAGCACGTCAGATTGTCTGGCTCCCTCACGCACCAGTTGTTTGATGAAGGCGGCAGCTGCCAGTGTGGCAGCCAGATCATAGTCAGCACCACGACCACCCCACATTCCGGCGTCAAGGACCAGCTGTGACGGTGCGGGTTTCCCCTTGTACACGATGGCTGGTCCTGCTACTCTCGTTCCAAGGAGATCAGCTCGGTGTTTCTTGCGATGGTGTTTCTTCTTGTGGACCGTAGAGCTTGGCAACGGGCTGCGTCTGGGTGTCAGCACGGTTGGCGCCATCTGAACTGTTGGCTGCAGTGCTGTGCCATGCGATACTGGCGCCTGCGATGCCAGATTCGTGAGGCACGAACATACATTGGGCATAAACGCTGCGACTGTTGACCGCCAGTGATCCTCAGACGGTTTCTCGGCTGTTGGCTCAATGACGAGCCATCCAGACCGTGCGCAGATTATCGCCTCGCTGGAATTGCTCACAATCCCATTTGCAGGATGGCATCCATCGATCACAGTGCACAGGTGGGCGTTGTTGCTGGACAGGCGTGTCTTCGCTGGCAGGCCATGGATAATAGCGTCAACCAGCGGAGGTCTTCTTAGAGGACACAGGATGAGACTCGGACCGGATGAAGTCGTTGAATGCAAGATACTGACTAATCTCTCGCCTTTGTCATGTATCGAGACGTCAATCTCCCTTGATTGTGGAGCTGATCGTTTGAGAATCTCGTTCTGCAGGATGGTACGGCTTAATGGAACGGTCACTCGAGATACACGAACTGCATCCACAGACTTCATGGCCCATGGTGCTTCCTGCGCTGCAGCTTTGATGTCTCCCGGCAAACCCCAGAACCAGGTTCCAGGTCTCACGTCCTGCACAGCCTCCCGCTCCCACCACGTCAGAGAAGGCCACCAGTCGGCTGCCAGCCCGGTTGACGTGCTCAGCCTCGATATGTCGATTATCACCTGTGACGATTCGGAAGATCTTGACTCACTTGAGCACGTCACTCTCAAGTTTGTCAGGCGGAGGTCTCGAGCCGCAGCTTCAATGAGTCTGGCTTGGTCGGGACAGGGTGTGGCAATCGTCACCGCTGGCACGCCACGTTGCCGCAATAGGACATCTGCGGTCAGCACAAGAGCAAAGGCGTCAATGGCACTGACGGCATCGCTGCCACACATATGCCACGCGCTGTTCAGTGCCTGGGCGTCAAAAAAGCCAGAGAGTGGCAGGCGATCTCCGGTGTCCAACTTTCCGGTCGTCCAGCAAAGGATTCTATCGCTCATTTTCGACTCCTTCACGACCATTGTATTCCGACCTGGTGGCGGTGCAAGCAGAGCGCGGTGACCTGTGCATCAATTGCGCAGACATTGCTCAAAGCTGCACGGTGCAAGAGACATGAAGCGCGCGAGGAGTCTGCGTCGAAGTCAGCTGGTGCAGCGACCCTGGTGATGTGAGGACAAAGGCCGGATTCCCGCTTTCGCGGGAATGACATACAGCGACAGGATGAGGACTCTCTCAGTCACCCCCGCGGAGGCGGGGGTCCACGCCTCTTGTTTACCACGGACCAGTAGTTACCACCTGACCCCAACGGTTGACACATAGGAGCCAGCGAGATAGCATACGTGGGAGAGCTCTGCTGGTCAGGGCGTGGAGCGACGGGGCCGTCTGGGCTAGGATGGCAGCGTCATCGGGAGGCAGGGAATGAACAGGATTGTGCTGAGCACGGGCGACATCAAGGAGGACTACGAGATCGTTGACATCATTTTTGCGGCGCAGGTAATACGCAGCCACTTTGTGCGCACGGGCGGCAGAGAGACGCTCGCCTTCCTTCCCGAGGTCAACGAGAAGCTCCGCGAGGCAGCGGCGGAAAAGGGCTGCGACGCGGTGATATGGGTTGACTACGACTTTGACAGGGATCCCAATATGCAGATCCTTACGGGATATGGCACGGGAGTGAAGATCAAGCGGCCGGCCTGAGGCGACCCGGCAGGTGCTGTGATGAAGTTTGGCATCAGAACGCCATCGATCAGCCGGTCCATCCGGGCGAGGACGACGGGGGCACTGAAGCGGTCGATCAAGCGGTCCATCAACCCGCTGTATGGCAAGAAGGGCATGGGCTGGGTAAGGAATCCCAAAAAGGCCCTCTACAACAAGGTCTATCACAAAACATCCATAGGGTTGTTTGACGCTGTTCGGAAGCTGTTCCCCTGAAGGGAGCAGGAGCCTATACGGGAGAGGCACAAGGTATCATAATGCTCCATGGGTGCTTGGCATACTCCCCTCATGGAATTGCCAGTTGCAGCAACTGTCTCTCCGCGTATGCCGTTATGGCAAGGGAGTGCATGCAGAGGCAGAAAGGAGGCGGCGATGGCAGTCCATATCGTAACTGACAGCATGGCATGTCTGCCACAGACGTACGTCGAGCAGCACGGAGTCACGGTGGTGCCGCTCAAGGTCTCGCTGGACGGCGAGTACTTCCGGGACGGCATTGACATCAGCAACGATGAGTTCTACCGCCGGCTTGTGGCGGGCGCCCAGGGTGGCAGCACGCAGCCATCTCCCGAGGAATTCGCTTCTGCATACGGTGCCATTCTGGAGCGCGATCCTGCTGCAGACATCGTGTCGCTGCATGTCAGCTCGCGCCTGTCGGGCACACTCAATTCGGCTCAGACTGGACGCAACATGGTGGGCGCGGATCACGTGCATCTTGTGGACACCCTGAACGCGGGGCTCGGCATTGGGTTTCCCGTCATGGGGGCAGTGGAGCTGGCCGAGGCAGGGGCATCTGTGGAGAAGGTCGTCACCGGGGCGGAGGCACTGGTTCAGCGGACCCACACCTACTTCGTGGTCGATTCGTTCACGTACATTGCCAGGGGTGGGCGCATCGGCAAGGCTGCCATCCTCGTTGCCAGCATCCTGAGGATCAAGCCCATCCTTACCTTCACCCAGGGGGTCACGGACGTTGAGGATCGTCCACGCACGAAGAGAGTCGCGATGGAACACCTGTGGGCGATCATCGACCGGCATGTGCAGAAGGGGATCCAGTACATCGGGTTCCAGTACGGCACCAACCAGGCCGAGGCCGAGAGCTTCCAGCGCGAGTTCACCTGCCGGTACAGCCTGCCGAGCATCGTGGCGCAGATCGAACCTGTGCTTGGCAATCAGGTGGGGCCGGAGATCCTTGGGGTCATCATCGCCGAGAGAGAACCGCAATAACGTGCTGGCATACGAGGATCCTCCTCCTGGAGCTTCATGATGAGGGTTGCACTGTGGCCCTATGGGGCGAAAATGATAGTGACTCAGACAGGTACCTGGGCCGGCAGACGCCACGGGAGTTTCACGCAAAGGGAGGATCCCATCAAAAGGATCGTTGCAGTATTCTTGATAGCGTTGTGCCTGCTCTCTGCCCTTCCGGCGGCAGTCGCGAAGGCGGTCACCCAGCCAATATGGCCCATGGAAGGGTACGACACGCGGCATACGGGGCAATGCCCGTACGCTACTTCAACGAATGATGGAACCCTCCGGTGGAAGTTCAAGACTGGCGACAAGATTTGGGCCTCGCAGGCCATCGGTTCCGATGGGACGATCTACACGGGCTCACGGGACCGCTGCCTGTACGCAATCAACCCTGATGGCACGCTCAAGTGGAAGTTCACGACGGGCGGCTGGATTGTCTCGTCCCCCGCCATTGGACCAGATGGGACAATCTACGTCGGTTCACGAGACGAATACTTCTACGCGGTCAACCCGGATGGCACGCTGAAGTGGAAGGTTGAAACAGGTGACGTGATCTACTCTTCGCCTGCCGTAGGGGCAAACGGGACAATCTACGTCAGCGCAAGCATCCACCACCTTGATGTCTTCCACTTCCTGCAGAGCTACCTCTACGCGCTGAACCCCGACGGCACGGTCAAGTGGAAGTTCAGGGCGGGCAGGAGGATCCAGACAACCCCGGCCATCGCACCAGACGGAACGATCTACGTGGGATCAAACGATTGGCATCTCTATGCACTCTATCCTGACGGCACGCTGAAGTGGAGCTACAGGACAAG
>DHFO01000060.1 GCA_002402295.1 Caldiserica bacterium UBA4822 | reverse complement strand
GGCGAAGGTGATCCCCGCCCGCAACTCTGTGGAGGCAGCACGGTTCCTGACCGAGGTGCTCGTGCCCCAGTTCGCCCGGGCGGGGTGGAAGCTTCGGCGCGTGCTCACGGACCGGGGGAGCGAGTTTAAGGGCGAGTTCGACCAAGCCTGCCGGGACCTGGGGATCACTCACTCCCGGACAAAGCCGCGGCACGCGTGGACGAACGGGTTCGTGGAGCGGCCAAGGGTACTGCACTCAGGGACGCACCCGGGCAGAGGTGTTCTGGGGAGCAGTGGCTGACGCCCCGACCAAGGAGGCTCGACATATCAACGCTTCTCTGATTGTGTGCATCCAGGATCTACCGAGACGAGCTGATGGGTTGAGATCTGGGCCGTGTCGGTGGATTGTTGACAGGATGGACAGCTCGTCTCCTCAAGGAGGGATACCATGGAGACAGACGACAAAGAGACTGAACACAGCCCAGCCGTCATACGGGTCCCGTTCCAAAGACTCTGTGAGACGATGTGCCGCTGCCTTATCCTGCGTGGGTTCACCCAAGACCGTGGTGCCCGCTGCGCAGCGATCATCGCAGAGAACAGTTTGGTGGGAGTGCCCTCACATGGTGTGAACCGTTTCCTGCGCTTTATAGAGGGAATCGAGCGCGGTTGGGTCGATCCACGTAGTTCTCCGCATCGCCTTGGGAGCCACGGCGCCTTGGAGCAGTGGGATGGGAGATTGGGTCCCGGTCCTCTGAACGCGGAGTTCGCGATGCAGCGGGCCCTGGAGATTGCCTCAGCGCAAGGAGTCGGCTGCGTGGGATTGCGGAACACGAACCACTGGCTGCGCGCCGGAACCTACGCGTGGCAGGCAGCTCAGGCCGGTTCGCTCGGCCTCTGCTTCACTAACACAGAACCGAACCTTCCTCCCTGGGGATCAACGGAGGCGAAGCTCGGCAACAACCCGATTGCCGTGGCCGTTCCCAGAGCTGACGGAAGACATGTGATGTTCGACGGCGCGATGTCGCAGTTCTCGTATGGCGCCCTTGAAACCGCGATTCTCGAGGGGCGGCAGTTGCCAGTACCCGGTGGTTTCGACAGGTTGGGAGCGATAACGACCGACCCAAATGAGATCATTTCCTCACGTAGGCCTCTGCCGATAGGATACTGGAAAGGCTCAGGGCTGGCGTTGGTCCTCGATCTTGTTTCTGCTCTCGTGAGTGGTGGTCAGTCGTCAGCTATGATAGGACAACAGGAAGCTGAGTACGGTGTCTCTCAGGTCTTCTTGGCCTTCGGTACGCAGATACTGACTGTACGTACGCGTGCCGTTGTTGAGGAGACGCTACACGATCTTTGTCGTGCGCAGACAGATGACGGACGGCATGTGACCTACCCAGGGGAGCGTATCGCTGAGCGTCGCCAAACCAACATGCGGACAGGCGTCCCGGTTTCTGCGCAGGTATGGGGCGAGATCACGAGGCTGGCCAGTCAAGGAGAGGTAGCCGGGTAGCTTCGCAGTACGACGGGGTCGGTGGCTTGAGGCGGGTCGTCCCAGAGCTTCCGTAGGCTGGAGACGTTGAGGGGTTGGATGCACGACAAAGACAGCGGGGCGCTCTCCACACGCGTGAGAGTGCGCCAGTTGGATGTTGCTGAAGTGCAGATTGAACCTTGAACCGCCCCGAGATTGCCGGAGGCCTGGGAGCTTGAGAGGATGGGGACATGGCGAAGTCAGCGAGGTACTCCCCGGAGGTACGGGAGCGGGCGGTGCGGATGGTGTTCGAGCACGAGCGGGAGCACACGTCCCAGTGGGCGGCGATCGTGTCGATCGCCGGCAAGATCGGGTGTACGCCGGAGACGCTGCGCACGTGGGTGCGTCGGACAGAGATCGACACGGGACGTCGCGGCGGTCTGACGAGCGATGAGCGGGCAGGGATGAAGGAACTCGAGCGAGAGAACCGCGAGCTGCGGCGCGCCAACGAGATCCTCAGGAAGGCGTCAGCTTTTTTCGCCCAAGCGGAGCTCGACCGCCGACGGAGAAGAGATGACCTCGTTCATCGATGCCCACCGGGAGGAGTACGGGGTCGAGCCGATCTGCGAGGTGGTACCGATCGCCCCATCGATCTACTACGAGCACAGTGGTGAGGCTGGTCTTCACGGAGAGTCGAAGGGAGTCTCAATCACAGCATCCCACTGATGATCGTCCGCCTACTGCGTCACCAAAGAGGATGGCTACAAGGTGAATCATTTGTAGCGTGCGAAACACAGTGCCCAAGCGCAGAGATGCTGTGTCCACAGACTGCAGCGTGTGGAAGCGCAGTGCATCTGCAGCTAGACTGGCACAGGTGCTTGCCCAGCAAGTCTAAGGAGGTTCCTGTGGAGTTGAAGGTGCAACGTGAGGTACGGGAGAACGGCCCCTTCTGTTCTAGGGTGGGCTGGATGGGTAGTGCTGCCGTACCTGCATTGCCGGGAGAACCGGATCTAAGGGTGGATCTGTGAAGGGCCTCTTTGGTCGCTTGCTCGACGTGGATCTCACCTCGGGGGCATGCCGTGACTACAACATCCCCGAGGTCTGGCAAGAGCTGCTTCTGGGCGCGAGGGCCCTTGGAGCAAGGATTCTTCTGAGTGAGTTGTCAGGAATCGAAGCGGCTCTCTCTCCTGAGAACGTTCTTCTCTTCATGACCGGTCCGCTACAGGGCACGGGTGTTGTTGGTTCAGGCCGCCATCTCGTCATGTCGTTATCCCCTAAGACTGGCTCTGTGTGTGACTCATACGCGGGAGGGTACTTCGGACATGAGCTGGGAAGGAGTGGATACGACGGTATTCTGATTCGCGGGGCATCGCAGGAACCCGTCTATCTCGTTCTTCTTGACGGAGTCGCCCAGATCCTCTCCGCGGAGGATCTCTGGGGACAAGGTACTGCAAGAACGGAGGAGATACTACAGAATCGTCATCCACGGTGTCGAGTTGCCTCGATCGGCGTTGCCGGCGAGAGGCTCGTACGAATGTCCTGCATCATCCACGACCGATCACGGGCTGCAGGCCGCCCGGGGCTTGGCGCAGTCATGGGCTCAAAGCGACTGAAGGCGGTCGTTGTTCGAGGAGCCCAGCAGAAGGTGCTGCATGACCGCCAGAGGTTCCTGAAAGAACGAGCTGCTTATGCTAAGAGGTTCAGACACGCATCATTCCAGTCCTTCGGGGAGTACGGTACGCCCCGTGGCATCATGGGCCTGAACGAGATGGGCATTCTTCCAACTAGGAACTTCCAGGAGGGAGCGTTTGACGGCGCTGAGCGCATCAGTGGTGAGTACATGCATCGCACCATTCTCGCGGCGCGCGAGACATGTGCTGGTTGCCCTCTCAGGTGCAAGCGGGCGGTGAGCACCATGAGCTGCGGTATTGAGGTCAAGCCGGAGTTCGGAGGGCCGGAATATGAAACGATTGCAGCGTTTGGGTCGCTTTGTCTGAATGACGATCTCGGGTCGATCGCGGTTGCCAATCAGCTGTGCAACGATCTTGGCCTAGACACGATCTCGGCTGGCGTGGCGATCGCCTTTCTGATGGAAGCGTCAGAGAAGGGCTTGCTAGGCCAAGATCGAGTGGCGTGGGGAGACGGTGAAGCGATCGTATCCTGGGTGCGCAGGATTGCCTACCGCGAAGGGGTGGGCGATCTGATCGCTGACGGTCTGGACGGTTTCGCCGCCAAGCTTGGAGCGGACTTCGCGATGACCATAAAGGGCGTCGAGGTCCCGATGCACGAACCACGAGGGAAGAAGGGACTTGCCATCTCGTACGCGACGTCACATCGAGGTGCGAATCACATGGAAGGGTTCCACGATACCTTCGTCGAGATCGAGAACGCAGCACCCGAGCTAGGTGTGATTAGCCGGTACGACCGATTTGATCTCTCCTCCAAGCCATCTCTTGTTAGAGTCTATGAAGATCTGCAGGGGTTTGTCAATTGCCTAGTACTATGTTCGTTCACCACGCGTGGGACAGGATCGCAGTATGCCTATCCAGCGATTCGATCTTTCCTGGAGGCTGCAACTGGGATCGGGCTGTCAGCCGAGGACATGCTGAAGGTCGGAGCTCGTGGGAAGGCTCTATTGGACCTCCTCGCAGCTGATGCCGGGTTCTCGCTATCGAGGCATCATCTGCCCACGCGTTTCGCGGAACCTCTGAAGTATGGAGCCAGTGCTGGTCAGTCAATCACGCCTGCCGAGTTGGCCGGGGTAGTACGGGAGTACTACGATCTGCGCGGGTATGACGAGAGTGGACCAACCCCTGAGATGCTGAGCAAGCTCGGACTTGCGGACTGCATCCGCAGGAGACGGTGAGTATGAGAGGGAGCAGTGGATGTGGGGAGCATTCTGGCGTCTCTCGCTCAGCGGTGAGTCCTGCGTTAGCAGTCCAAAACAGGCTCATCGCTGTGTTGGACCGCAGTGAGCAGTGGAACAGACGTACCCATATAGTCGAACATCCTTGTGGATACAGACAACCCGACCGGCTAAGCATCCATGTGCCCACACGGTGTCATGCTAGCCATGGCGCATTAGTCGAGCGTCATCGCGAGAACTCACACGCTTACCCTCCGAGATCGTGCTCTGTCAGTTGTCTTGTCTTGTGTTCATTACCAAGTGAGGCATTCGTCCGTTGATCTGCCAACTTCCGTACGGACTGGCCTCTGTCCAGATGGAGATCTCCAGTTCAGACGAGCTCCTGACTCTGGTTCCTGACTACCCTCGCGAGCTTCCCTCTCCTGTCGACGCGGTTCTGCACTCTCTCAACTTCCCAATAGGATCTCCGTCTCTTCGAAGTCTCGTTGCAGAGATACACCCGCGAGAGGCGGTGATCATCGTTAATGACATAACCAGGCATACACCATACGATCTCATGCTGCCGCCTCTGCTTGAGATCCTTGATGACTGCGGTCTGAGGAAGGAACAGATCGTGTTCATGGTAGCCACAGGAGCTCATAGGGCTCATACTGAAGAGCAGAACAGGGCTGTCCTCGGTGACGAAGTTGTAGACAGACATGAGGTCTTGTCTCATGATGCTGACAGCTCGCTTCGCAGAGTTGGCAGACTCTCCTCAGGTAACGTCCTGTACGTGAATGAGAGGGTATCTCGGTCGGATCTTGTCGTCGCTACTGGGGTTATCGGCCCCCATTACTTCGCAGGATTCTCCGGGGGCCGGAAGTCGATTCTGCCTGGGGTGGCTGGAAGGCATACGATCGAAGCCAACCATAGCTTGGCGATCGAGGTGCTTGAGACTGGTACCGTCTGCAACATGAACGTAAACAAGGTACATCTTGAGATGCAGGAGGCCGCAAGGCTTGTGGACCTCAAGTTCATCCTGAATGTTGTCTTGAGCAGCAAGGACCGCATAGTCCGTGTGGTCGCAGGAGATCCAGTACAAGCGTGGGAGCACGGTGTCCAGCTCTGTCGACAGATCCACGATGTCCCGGTGGGACAGCGGGCAGATCTGACGCTTGTGTCTGCCGGCGGTTTCCCGCGAGACATGAACTTCTACCAAGCACAGAAGGCGCTGCACTATGCTGAGAAGGCAACCGAGGACGGTGGTAGCATCATACTGGTGGCTCAGTGCAGCGAAGGGCTGGGGAATCCGGAGTTTGAGGCCTGCATGAAGGCGGCACAGACGCCCGACGAGGTCATCCGGAATGCCAGAAGCAGATTCGTCCTTGGATCTCACAAGGCCTATGCTGTCGCCAAGACAGTAAAGCGGAACCAAGTGACCCTCGTCTCTGATCTCTCGGAGACGGACACGAGATGCCTCTTTATGCGGAAGGAACAGGATCTTGAGAGCGCACTGGAGTCCGTCAGGAGGGATCAGAGGGAGATCCGTAGGATGATCGTGATGCCAGACGGCAGTCGGACGAGACCACATCTTTGTCTTACCTCAGTCTAGATCGACGCAATGCCAACGCACTCTGTCTTCTAAGTAGAATGGATCGTGCCCGCTTCCGACCGACCGAAGAGGGTCAGAGCGGAGGGCTAGCGTCTGATGCTGTGAGGCACTTTAAACAGGGGGGGTAGGGTTGTCGCGCGGACGTCAGCTGGCTGCGATCACATCGGCGG
>DHFO01000051.1 GCA_002402295.1 Caldiserica bacterium UBA4822 | reverse complement strand
GCCCGCCCGACTGCCCTTCAGCGTGACGCCGTTGCCCTTCGGGAGACCTACCACCTTCCGGCGCTCGAGCTCTGCGCCTTCGATGGCGAGGGTATTGTCGATATTGCAAGCACAGGCGTACGCAAAGCAGGGAGTACCAGCGGGGTCAGTCCCAGCGACCTCTTTCACTTGGGGTCGATGACGAAGGCAATGACGGCGACAATGTTGGCTACGCTGGTGCAAGACGGAACACTGAGTTGGAACATGACCATGGCTGAGGCGTTTCCGGCGGTTGCACGCACCATGAACAGCCGCTACCGGGACGTGACGCTCGAACAGCTGCTCACGCATACCTCCGGCTTGCCGCGGTATACGACGGACCCGGAGTGGCAGAGCATTCCGGCCTTCAGTGGAACGCCGGCGCAGCAACGGCAGGCCTTTGCACGCATGCTGCTGACGCGCCCGCCCATTGGTCCGGCAGGCGTCTACCGCTACTCAAACGCCGGCTACAGCCTTGCTGCTGCCATTGCCGAGCGCGTGACGGGGGAGTCCTGGGAGGAGCTCATGCAGGAGCATGTCTTTGGGCCTTTCGGCATCGCTCCACACTACGGTTGGCCTCTCCTCACCGGTTCGGATCAGCCGTGGGGCCATCGCTTCAAGAATGGCGCCGTCATTCCGCATGACCCGACCGACAACTACCGCGTGCCCACGGTCCTTGCCCCTGCCGGCGATATCAGCCTGTCCATCCTCGACTACAGCCTGTTCGCGCGTCTCCACCTCCTGGGGCTTGAGGGAAGGGACGGTGCCATCCTGTCCGCCGAGGATATCCAGAGGCTGCACCAGCCGGTGCTGGCCTACAGCTGCGGGTGGCACGAGGAACTGGTGGAGGGGGTCCAGACCAGCTGGCACCGTGGAACTTGTGATACCTTTGACACCTTTGTGTTCCTTCAGCCCTCACGAGGCATCGGCATCATCGCCTTCACGAATGCGGATGGTGACCCAGCTGCGACACTGGCGCTGTTCGACGAACTTTCGAAGCTCGCCACTCTCTACCAGGGCAGATAAAGGGCGCCGGGGCTAGGAGTCCGAGGCCGCAGCAGCGCGGCGCTGGTTCTGCAGGTAGTGCAGCAGAACCGCAACGTCCGCGGGCCGCACACCCGACAGGCGGGATGCCTGGCCCAGCGTCTGCGGGCATGCCGCCATCATGCGCTCCCGTCCCTCTTTGGAGAGGGATGGCACGAGCGCATAGTCCAGACCAGCTGGCACGGGGTAGCCGTCCAGCCGTGCCAGGTCATTGACTTTGGCCATCTGGTGGCGAATGTAGCCCTCATACTTCACCTCTGTCTCCAGCTCCTCCAGGAGTTCGTCATCGACCTCTGCGAACGCTGGGTCAAGTGCCACCAGGTCGGCACGGCCGAAATCCTGCCGCTTGAGCAGGGTCGCCAGCGCCGTTGGTGTCTGGATGGGCCCGATGTTCAGCTGGGAAAGCCGTGTCAGTGTTTCCACATCCGGTTTGAGCACCCGCGCTGCCAGGACCTCCTTGAGATGGTCCAGCTGCTGCTGCTTCGTCACCACGCGCTGGTAGGCACTATCATCGATGATGCCTAGTTCGTGCGCAATGGGAGTTAGCCGGAGATCTGCGTTGTCCTCGCGCAGGAGCAAACGGTACTCACAGTGGCTGGGCGTTATACGGTATGGCTCGATGAGGTCCTTGGTGGTCAGGTCGTCCACGAGGACGCCCAGGTACGCGTCCGAGCGCTTCAGGACCAACGGTTCGCGGCCTTTCACTTTCTGGGCGGCGTTGATGCCGGCAAGGATGCCCTGGCCAGCCGCCTCGTCATATCCCGTTGTTCCGTTGATCTGGCCGGCAAGGAACAGTCCGTCGACGCGCTTCGTCTCAAGCGACAACTTACATTCCTTGGGATTGACGTAGTCGTAGGCGATGGCATAGGCGGGGCGCATGATCTCCACATGCTCCATGCCCGGGATGGTGCGCAGGATCTCCTCCTGCATGGGGAGGGGTACACTCATGTACATGCCCTGCACATACATTTCGTTCGTGTGGCGCCCCTCCTGCTCGAGAAACAGTTGGTGCCGCGTCTTGTCCGGATACCAGCGGACCTTCTCCTCGATACTAGGGCACGTGCGCGGGCCGGTGTGCACCATCACGCCCATGACCGAGGGCGCAAGGCGCATGTACTTGCGGGTGACGTCGATGGTCTGCGGGCTGGTCCAGTTGAGGTAGCTGGGCAGCTGATCCTCCCAGACGCGCGGCTTGCTGCGGAAGGACCAGTGCAGAGGGGTGCTGTCACCCTCCTCGAGCACGAACTTGTCCAAGTCCACGCTCCGCTTGTCGATGCGTGGTGTCGTACCCGTATTGAAGCGCTGGAGGTCGAAGCCTAGCTCTCTCAAAGAGTCACTGATGCCGCTGCTGGCGAAGTCCCAGGCGCGCCCCGCGGGGATGGCGATATCACTAATGTGGACCACGCCGCCCAGGTATGTGCCGGTCGTCAGGATGACGGTTTCGGCTTCGTAGTGGATCCGATAATTGGTGACGACCCCCGTGACGCGACCAGACTGTGTCAGCAGACGCTCCACGCGTTCCTGCTTCAGGCTCAGGCGGGGCTGGTTCTCCAAGACCTGCTTCATGCTGGAACTGTACTGCCACTTGTCACACTGGGTGCGCACACTTTGCACCGCCCGTCCCTTGGAGGTGTTGAGCAGCTTGATCTGGGTTAGCGCTCGTTCGGCGTTGAGGCCCATCTCACCGCCAAGGGCGTCGACCTCGCGCACCACCTGTGCCTTACCAGGCCCGCCGATGGCGGGGTTGCACGGCATCCACGCGATGGCATCCATGGAACCGGTGAGGACAAGTACCGTGAGTCCAGCGCGCGCAGCGACCAGCGCCGCTTCGCACCCGGCATGACCCGCTCCGACAACGATACAGTCGTACCTGCTGCCTCCACTGAACTCGTTCTGTCCACGCCGGTCCTGTTCGCTCATTTGGTTCATCCCCTGCCATGGTATGAACATAGCATACCACGACTTGCGTACGGGGTACGTTCCAGTCCGTCACTCCCCCTAGCCCTATTCCATTGCATGGCCCCTGACGGTTCTTCCACTCTTTTTGTATCACAGGACCACTCACACACAACCGTGAATATATACTAAATAAGTCTGTTCAGACTTTTAGTTTCATCTTCGTTCCACTGGTGCTCTCAGGTACGCTTGTGCCTTGACCGACGTGGGTTTCTTCCGTTCCTGCATCGTGAGCTCCATTCCCGCTGCTCCTTTCTCATCTCAAGGACCAGCAGTATTCTGTCACCCTTCAGGTACATATCGTACGATGGAGGAGGTACTCGTATGATGACAAGGACGGAGATACTATTAAGAGTCGTATGGGAGAGAGGAATGGGCAGATCGGAGGTACTTTGAAGCAATGAGCAATCCTCATGAGCTTGTACCTAAGATGGATCGCCCTTCCAAAGTTTGTGTAGTATCAGAAGCGGAAGAAGATTCTTCCAGCTTGGGTTGTAGACGAAATGAAACGCGTATGGAAGGGCAACCCATGACAAACTCTCCTCATACTCGGGGAGGTTTCGTATGACCTATTGTATCGGTATTGATGTTTCAAAGCAATCGTTAGAGCTCTGGGATGGAACACACGAGGAGGAAGTTCCCAATGAGAAGGGGTTGAAGACCCTGAAGAAGCTGCTCAAGAAGAAGTATGGAGGAGAGTGGGATCAGCAAGTACGGTTCATCTATGAACCCACAGGGCCTTATTCCAATTATCTGCGTGCATTTGCTGCAGAACATGAGGTACGGGTGGTTGAAGTGAACCCAAAGAAGAGTGCGAACTTTGCAAAAGTGCTGGGGAACAGATCGAAGACCGATACCGTTGATGCGAAGATGCTCTACAGTTTCCATCTCCTCCTGAAAGAAAGTGAGTTCTCCATCCCGAAGACGGATGAAATTGCGGAACAGCTCGGAGCAGAGCTGGGGAGTTATGAGATGATCCAGAAGACAAGGACCATGCTCTCTCATCATCTTCAGTCTCTGGAGTACAAGAGTGGGGTGACGAGAAAGCTCAAAGAATCACTGGAGAAAGAGCTCAAGCATCTTGGTGCAATGGAGGACCAGCTCGAGAACGAGATAGAAGCAGTTGCAGAAGAGCATCAAGAAACACGAGAAGACCTCCACCATCTTCTTTCTATGAACGGGATCGGGGTCATCTCTGCCATCCATCTCCTGTATCTCTTCCGGAAGTATCCTGGTGCGAATCGAACTGAGATCACCGCACTGGCAGGATTGGACCCAGTACGAAGACAATCAGGGTCTTCGTTGAATGGAGGAAGGAAGATCAGCAGGGCAGGAGACCCAATGCTCAGAAAGGTCCTGTACCTCGCTTGTATGAACTGTATCCAGCACAATGAGCGCATACAAGCGTTCTACAAGCATCTCGTGAGCGACAACCA
Source organism: Caldiserica bacterium UBA4822 (assembly GCA_002402295.1). Classification (GTDB taxonomy): domain Bacteria; phylum Caldisericota; class Caldisericia; order Cryosericales; family Cryosericaceae; genus Cryosericum. The sequence continues at coordinate 1,786 of DHFO01000051.1, read as the reverse complement.
CAAGAAGCCTAAAGTTGCCTTGGTCGCTTGCATGAGGAAGCTCCTGCTCATCGCTCATCATCTCTACGTCACAAAATCGACGTACCGGACTCTTGAACATGATGCTGAACCATGCTTAACCTCTTGACAGGGATCGTAGTATCTTAGATGAGTCGATGCGGGAACGTTGTCGTCGGTTGTCAGAACAGTATAATAGATGCCTTGGTGGGTGGGCGCATGTGTGGGTGTGTATTTGGGATTGAGTGGAGGCAACATGTCGGTCAAATTGACGTTCTACGGCGCGGTACGGGAAATCGGGGGAGGAAAGACAGTCCTCCGGTACGACGGTACCACGATCCTTATGGACTTTGGCATGGACTTTCTTGCGGGTTCGGACCATTTCAACGAGCGCCTGAAGCCTGCTCCATACCTCGAGGTGCGGGATTATCTGCACCTCGGAACCCTGCCGCCGCTGGCTGGGCTCTATCCTGTAGCCCAGCGCCGATTCCTTGAACAGGAATTTGACACGGCGCTTGAGCCGGCCGATGTTTCAGGGATTCTTCTGAGTCATGGGCACATTGACCACGTCGGGTTCCTACCGCTTGTCGATATCAGTGTTCCCCTGTACTGCAGTGCACAAACCCTGGAGGTGCTGCGGTACTTCGATGAAATCGGCCAGTTCGACCTTCGCATGGACCAACGTCCCGTGACGGTTCTGGAGCCGGGCAGGTCTGTCCAGATAGGGAAGTGCGAGGTCGTTCCAGTCCTGACGGACCATGACGTCCTCGGGGCGATGGGGTTCATTGTCCGGTGCGGGGACAGGTCCGTGGTTTATACCGGCGACTACCGGCTGCATGGCAGACATTCGGAGCGCGTGTGCGCATTCTTCGACCTTGTGCGCCAGGAGAAGCAGCATGCGACGACCATTCTGCTTACAGAAGGGACGCGACTCGGTTCCGGCACCCTCGACCAGTTGTCTGAGAGTCAGGTGCAGGACGGTGTCATGCGCGCCGTCGCAGCGGCTCCGGGTCTCGTGCTCACCGATTACTACGTGCTGGACACCGAGCGCCTGAAAGTTCTCCTCCGCGTTGCCGAGAAGACGGGGCGAACGATGGTGCTCCAGCCACAGCACATGCTGATTGCTCGGCGCTTTGCCCGCTTTGACGCGGAACTGGAGCGGCTGCTCTCCAACGTCCAGGTGTACTTGGCGCGGCGCGGCTCCGGGAGGTATCTCGCTCCCGACTACCGCCTGTTCGAACAGGAGTACCTGGTGACAGCACTGCGGGCAGCAGACATAGCAGAAGATCCTGCGCGGTACATGCTTCAGCTGGACTTCGTAGACCTGAGCGAACTCATCGAAATCAACGCGGCTCCCCATACGGCGTTCATCCACTCTGGTGGTGAACCGCGTGGCCCGAACGACCCGAACTACGTCGTCCTGATGCGATGGGTCAGGGACTTCGGGATGGATTTCTACCACATTGCGACGCCGGGGCACGCGAATGAACTGGACATCCGTGAGATGATTCAGCGTGCTGACCCCGACGTGCTGGTTCCGATGCACACCAGAGCACCGGAAGCCTTGGACGGTTTCGTTCCGAACACGGTCTCGCTGAGGAAAGGCGTAACCTACGAACTGTAAGGAGGCGAGATGAAGGGAACACGCATGCCAAAGCGCCCCCGTATTTTGCTGACAAATGACGACGGCATCTATGCGAACGGTATCAATGCGTTGGCGGCGGTTCTCGCTGCTGCCTACGAGGTAACGGTGGTTGCTCCGGAGGGCAACCAGAGCGGCTCGAGCCAC
>DHFO01000026.1 GCA_002402295.1 Caldiserica bacterium UBA4822 | reverse complement strand
TGACGCTGGAACCGTGCCCCATGTGCGCTGCAGCACTGGCACTGGCAAGGATCGAGAGACTTGTGTTTGCGGCCTATGATTATGACAACGGCGCCGTCGGGAGTAATGGAAATGTGCTTGCCCGCCCGATGTTCGGTTGGAGGACTGAGGTCACCTCTGGCTTGATGCGAGAGGAGTCTGAGGATATACTACGTGCGTTCTTTGCTGGCGCCCGGACAAAACGGAGAGGTGGCTGAGCGGTTGNNCCGCCACTGTGTTTTCGTTTGGCGTCGTCTGCACCCCTCCACTGTGAATTCACTGCGTCCGCCTGCCTATGCCGTCGGGTTCTCCCCACTTCTTGAGGAGTTTTCGCGTGCCGCTCTTCGCCCAGAGGGGACAGTCCCCCCTTCTCTCAGAGGAACTCTGTATGGCATTGGGCCGGGGCGATTCAGTAGCGAAGCGGCCACTGTCCAACACTGGCTGGATGGCTTTCCAATGCTCACCGCGGTACGGGTGTCCTGCAACGGCCTACAATTCAGCAACCAGTACGTCGCGACTGACGCCTACGTACAGGCCCTCGTAAGCAAGCGAGGTCCCGCCTGGATGAGGCGCGTGCCTGGCCACGGTTCAGGTTTCAATGTTGTACTGGCAACTGGAGGTGTCGAAGTCCTCGATGGTTCCGGGCAAAGCACCACTGTGGATGCGGCGACACTTGCCACTGTTGGCGCAGGACATCGGTCCTTGGCCACGTCCTGCTATGCGGTCTCGCCTCATCCGGTCACCGACTTCGCCACTGGCGAACGCTTGGACCTGTTCCTTTGCAACGGAGACGAGGCTGGCTATGTCCTTCAGTCAACAGACCGCTCTGGAACTCCGCGGCGCGTGTGCTCTATTCCGTGTTCTCATCCCGCATGGATGCATTCTTTCAGCGCCACTCCGCATTGGATTGTGCTCATCGAAGGACCGTTCACCGTACGCGCCACCTCTTTCAGGTTCAAACATCGTCCTGAGCTGAGTGACTACACTTGGGATGCGAGTAAAGGAACACGCATTCTGCTGGTCAACCGCACAACAGGCGAGCTCGTCAGAGTGCTGAACACGCGTGCGCTGTTCGCCCTGCACCATATCGGCGCGTGGGAAGACCGCGACGCTGTGTTTGTCGATCTTGCAGCATTTGCCGATCCAGCCATCCTCAGGTCACTTTCCCTGGATCGAGACGGAATGCCTCGTGGCCCCTTTCCGGCACCACAGCCCACACGTCTTGCCATCGACATAGTGCATGGAGTAGTAACATGTACCCCTCTGAAGTGTCCAGCAGGTGCCTTCTCTGCTATCGATCCCCGTACATCCATGTCGCGGCATACCGTCCTGTACAACGTGGTTCCAAGGAAGGCAGGGGAACCCTGCATGATCCTGTGCCAGTCCACTTCCGGCCCTGGCGAACGCATGGTGTGGTACTCCGATAACTGCTATCCTGGTGCACCCGTGTTTGTTCCTGCATCCAGCACGAGCCCAGAGGGAACCGGCTGGCTGTTAGATGTTGTACTGGATGCTGCTGCCGGGCGCTCCTTCCTTCTGGTTCTCGACGCCGCGACGATGACCGAGCTGGCGCGGGCGTGGCTGCCATGCAGCCTACCTTTCGGCTCACATACCCTGTTTGTTCCAGAGGAGGCAACACCGTGACTGCATCATCGCGACGACACGCAACTACCTCGAGCGACCCTGTATCGCGCCGATACACGCGGCAACTGTGGATGAAACAGATCGGAACGCAGGGCCAGCACAGGCTTGAAGAAGCATCTGTTCTCGTGGTGGGCGCAGGCGGTCTCGGCTCATCAATCCTGTCGTGTCTTGCTGGCGCAGGCGTCGGCACCATTGGAGTTGTCGACGGTGACGTGGTAGATGTGACCAACCTCAACAGGCAGTTTTTGTACGTAATGGCAGACATCGGACAACCGAAAGCACTCGCCGCACGCGACAAGCTGGTTAGCCTGAACCCCGAGATTCGCATCGAAGTGTATCCTACGCGTCTGAACGCCGACATTGCGTACGACATCATGAGCGCATACAACATGGTTGTCGACGCCTCCGACAACTACGAGACCCGGTACCTGATTTCCGATGCCTGCGTGCTGTTTGGAAAACCCTTGTTCATTGGTGCCGTCAGCGCCTTCCATGGTATGGCGCTGACCGTCCTGCCGCGAGAGACCGCCTGTTTCCGATGTCTTTATCCAAAGCCCCCGTCAGCGTCCATAGCACGCCAGGAACGGGCTCGCGGTATCATTGGAACTACTCCCGTCATCATCGGGTCCATCGTAGCCCAGAACGTCATCAAGTACATCGTGCATGCGGGCGACTGGATGGCTGGGAGGCTCCTGCTCATGGACGGGGAAGGCAACCGTTTTGATACCGTTCCCCTGGAACGTAATCCCGCGTGTCCAGTATGCGGCGATCACCCCACCATCACTGAGCTGGTATCATTCCGGAGGCGGTCAGGTCAGACGTCGTGCTGAGTGAATCACGTCGCGGCTGGGACGCCTACACCTGCCTAGGAGAAGATCTGACACCCGACTTGTTCACCGTCCAGCTCTAGCGTTGCTGCCCCGTCCGGGATGGCACCACTAACTACCTCGACGGCATCGGCAAGCACCTCACGTGCCAAGTCGGCGGAGGCACTCGCAAGAGCCGTGGCAGTCATCTGACCGGTGCATGTTAGCCTCAGCCGGATGTGGTCGTTGACAGCCAACCCCCGGTCCTTGCGGCTGCCTTGGACGAAGTGCGCCACTTCTCGAACGTACCACTCCGCTCGCAGAGTTGGCGTCACCTCGGGGTCAATGGCAACGACGATGCTCCCTGAGGATGCCGCAAACAGTCCCCCTCTACCAGCCACAGATGCGATAACGTCCTCATCGGTCACAGTGAACTCCGCACCGTCAATATCGAGGACTGCTCTGCCCGCCTGCTGAAGGTCAGCATACACTCTTGCAGAGTCAGCGGCCAGCGCCTGCTGGATGGCAGGAATCACCTTGCCTGCACGTTTCCCGAGGACCGGAAGATTCGGGCGGAGAGAAAACTGGGCAATATCTGTTGCCTGAGCAGCCAGTTCGACATCCTTGACATTCAACTCGTCAGCAATGATCTCTCTGTGCGATGTTAGTGCCTGCCGCTCTTCCGAGCCCGCTACGAACACCGTCACACGCCCGAGCGGCTGTCTGGTCTTGACACCCGCCTGCTTGCGAGCGGCCCTGCCCAGTGAAACAACATCCATGACACTCTGCATCTCACGCGTGAGCACCGCGTCGCAGAGCGACTCGTCAACCGATGGCAAATCGAGAAAGTGAACTGACAGTGGAGCGCTTTCGTCAGCAGAGCGTACCAGATTCTGGTACATCTCCTCAGAAAGAAACGGCGTGAACGGCGTCAACAAACGCGCGAGGCCAACGAGCACGGCATAGAGCGTTTGATACGCAGCGAGCTTGTCCTCGTCGTTCTCGCTGCGCCAGAAACGACGCCTGCTGAGGCGAACATACCAGTTGCTGAGGTCCTCCACGAATGCCTGGATACTTCGTGCAGCTGGCGTAATCTCGTAGGCTTCCATGTTGGCGCGAACTTCCTGTACGAGCAGCTGAAACCTGCTCAACAGCCACCGGTCGAGCTCCGGCCTGGCCCCCGCCGGTACCAGTTCAGCATGGGGGTCAAAAGAGTCAATGTTGGCATAGAGCACGAAGAAGCTATACACGTTCCTCAGCGGAATGATAAAGTTCTTGAGAGCATCTGCAACAACGTTGGGGCCAAAACGCCTGGGGTACCATGGTGGCGTGCTGGCATACAGGGACCAGCGGAACGCGTCCGCTCCCTGACTGTCAAGAATCGACCAAGGGTCAATGACATTGCCGACGTGCTTGCTCATTTTGTGGCCTTGTTCGTCAAGCACAAGTTCCAGCACCATACACCGCTTGAAGGCCGGGCGATTGTTGAGCGCCGTGGAAATCGCATGCAGTGTATAGAACCATCCGCGTGTCTGGTCGATGCCCTCGGAGATAAAATCCGCCGGGTACATCCTGGCAAACTCGTCCTGGTTCTCAAAAGGGTAGTGCCATTGTGCGTATGGCATCGAGCCAGAATCAAACCAGACATCGATGACTTCCGGGACGCGATGCATGACACCGCCGCACTCGGGGCACCGAAGCTCGATCCTGTCTACATAGGGGCGATGCAACTCGACTGCAGGATCGGGATTGAGCGCCATGGCGTTGAGCTCGGCAATCGAACCGACAGCGTGCTGGTGCCCGCAAGAGTTACACACCCAGATAGGAAGGGGGGTTCCCCAGTATCTCTCTCGTGACAGTGCCCAGTCCTTGACGTTGTCCAGCCAGTTTCCAAAGCGACCGTTCTTGATATGGTCAGGGTACCAGGTGATCTGCTGATTGTTGGCCACCATCTCGTCCTTGAACGCTGTCGTACGAATGAACCAGGAGTCCTTGGCGTAGTACAGCAGCGGGGTATCACACCGCCAGCAGAAGGGGTACTCGTGTTCGATACGCTCAACCTTGAACAGCTTGCCATCCACCTTCAGCTGCCTGCGGATATCAGGGTCGCTGCCCTTCGCATCCCTGCCGGCCCAGGGAATGACTTCCGAAGTGAACTTTCCCGCAAGGTCCACAAGCTGTACAAAGGGAAGACCCTCCTTGAGGCCGACTTCGAGGTCGTCCTCGCCAAAAGCGGGAGCCAGGTGCACAATCCCAGTTCCGTCAGTCGTGGTAACGAAGTCCGCGGCTACTATCCGCCACCCGCGAGCAGCATCCTCTGCCCCAACGCGCGCAAAGTCAAATAGAGGCTGATACCGCTCACCTACCAGTTCAGTTCCGCGATAGGTGCGGATGAGCTGAACCCGTGGAGCGTCGCGTCCAAATACGGCTGACAGGCGTGCAGAGGCAATCAGGTATCGTTCTCCATCCAGCTCGACCACCGAGTACTCGACGCCCGGGTTAACCGCCAGACCAACATTGCTTGGCAGGGTCCAGGGTGTGGTCGTCCAGACCAGCGCCTTCACACCCGCAACGTCTCCGCTCGTGAGCAAAAACTTCACATAGATAGTATCTTCCTGCACCTTCCGATACCCCTGTGCTACTTCATGCATAGACAGCGCCGTTCCACAGCGTGGACAGTAGGGAACAACCTTATGCCCCTGATACAGCAAGCCCTGTTCACTGAATGTCTTGAGGATATGCCACTCTGACTCGATGTAGTCGTTGGTATCCGTGGCATATGCGTGTTCGGTGTCGAGCCAGAAACCAATGCGCTCCGTCAGTCGCTCCCACTCCTCCTTGTACGTGAACACACTGTTCTTGCACTCCTGCACGAACGCCTCAACGCCATACTCCTCAATCTGTTGTTTGCCACTGATATGAAGACGTTTTTCTACCTCAATCTCGACAGGCAGCCCCTGGCAGTCCCACCCTCCCTTGCGGGGAACGTAGTAGCCTGTTCCTGCCTTGTACCTCAGCACGGTGTCCTTGAAGACACGTGCGAGGCCATGGTGTACTCCAGGACGTCCATTGGCCGTGGGAGGACCTTCGAAGAAGACAAATCGCTCCTTGTCGCTCTTGAGCTGAAGTGAACGCTCAAAGACATGGTTGGCTTTCCAGAACTCGATAGTAGCTGCCTCCTGCTCGACAATCTTGTCTGCAGGCTGTACGGGCTTAAACATGAGGTTTCTCCTCGTCGCAGGTCTCGGTGTCGAAATCACCTTTCATACTACGTCCCCGGCAAACGTTGTCAATCAGAAGACAGTGAGCTCAAGCACCGTGGAACAGGCTCCCGAGAAACGGTTTTACTGGAGCGAAGTTGACTTTGGCAATGTTCCAAAGGACGTCGGTCCCGTGCTCTGCAACAACCTTGGCAAGAAGCGACTGTGTCTCGATCGATGCACCCTTGGGCAAGGCATCCAGTCCGACCATGCGTCCTAGCGAGGCAAGCCCCTGGAGAAACGCATCCCTTGCAACCACTGAGGCCGCCGCAACTTCAGGATAGCGTTCCGCGTGCGTCTCAACCAAGAACTGAAAGGCAGGTGGTTCGGGCCAGAGTCCCGCCGCCCGTCCGCCGTACTTGTCCAGTATGACGGTCCGTGCCAACGTCCTGCCCACAATATCGTCCAGTAGTTCAAGGTACAGCTCATTGAGCAACACATTGACGTTGTGAACGCGCTGGTACCGCGCATTATACTCCGCGGGCAGTACGACACGCGTCTTCCACAGGGTGACTTCCCGGAGCCTGACGGCGACCGACCGCACGGCTTCGTCTGACATCAGTTTGCAGTCGCGCGCTCCCGCCTTTACAAGTTCACCGCGTTCGCGTTCGTTCCGAGCCACGCACGCCGCCAGGACAAGAGGACCGAACAAGTCGCCCTTTCCGGATTCATCTGCCCCAACAACAGGGAAAACAACCTCTCTAACCTCCCACCTCTCGCCCTGGCTAAGGATACGGTCTACCATCTGGACTGCACCGTCGGTCTGATGACCCTGAATCAGGACCTTCCCACTACGATACGCTGTCACAACTGCGCCGTCAGTCCGAACAACAAATGCCGCTACAGAAGGGGCCGCCTTCTG
>DHFO01000006.1 GCA_002402295.1 Caldiserica bacterium UBA4822 | reverse complement strand
CTTCTGCTCCGCCAACCCCGAGCGGTTCTTGTCCCAAGGGATGGCCCGCTGGACGTACCAGGGTCACAAGACTCCGCGTCCTCCAGAGTCGCAAAGGTGGTTTCCCTTGACACCTGTCAATCATCTCAGTCCCTCTCTGCACGCGCCACCGCTTCTACACCACCTCCGGGGACTCTATCGATCACTTTCCGAGAAGGGGCTTCGTCCGGCAATCAGGGCATCGATCACCGCCTATTGTGAAGGATCCAGTATCACTGTACATCCTGTTGCACAGCGTGCATCGTTTCTGCAAAGAGATCGCGGGGCTCACGGAGGCGAGGCTTTGCTGTAAGCCAGATATGGGGATCCTCCCTATCGCTCCGAGTATGATCGGGCCTCCGCCAAGCGATCCCTCCAGAAGGGCACTGGATGCCTGACGCAGTCTCGCTATCTCTCTCTTCAGGGCCTCCTTCTCAGCGCTCGCGATATTGAGCTCTTCAATCATCCTCTCTACTCTTCCTTCCTTCTGTGCAATCTCCTCATCTCGTCTTTCTGTGAAGGCCGAGAGAGACCGGATGAATGTTCCCATTTCGTCTGCACTTCCTGCCAGGATGTTGAAGAGACCAAGCGAGTGGTCGAGAAGGGGATGGCAGCGCTTCGGATAGCGCACTATGTGGTCGATCTCACTCCATCCTTCTTCGAATATCGTGCGGACCTGGAGTTCCACCAAGCGCATTCTCTTCCCTGGGCTGGTCTTGAGTAGGTAATGAACGCTGCGGTACCCGGATGGATGGGGGTGAACTTCGCAGCCCGCTTGCTCGAACTCGTTGCGCCGGCCTGCGGAATCACCTTCACGAACGTAGGCAATCGGCCTCTCGTGGAGGTCCCATTCTCTGAGAACCAGCTCATGGATAGGGTGCCAGTCGTCCTTAAAGAGGTGCAGCGCACGAACGCCTACGAGATCCGTGATGTGATCCTGTAAGGTCTCAGGCGAGATCTTCAGGTCGGGGTGCTCCCGCTTCTTACGGACGATCTTGGCGAGTAAGCTGTTCGGATCCTTTACGCGAAGCTTGAGCGAGTGGACCTGTGGCGATGCTCGAAGTGTCGAGGCCACGTAGGTTCCTGCGCGCTCGAGATCGTCTCTCTCGGTCTGGTAGCTCTCATGTATCCGCTGAAGCGTTATTCGATCAAGATTCACGGCTTCGAGGTCCTCCACCGAGAGACCCAAGCTTCCGAGAGAAGAATCGCGATCCGGAATACCTCCTTCTTTGTCCGCAGTCACCTGAACCTCCTTGCCCTTAGGTCGCTTAGGTCGGCAGCTCCGACCTCAACAGTGTAGCACGATCCGCAGCATCGATGAGCGATCCGATCATCGGGGGCAGACCTTGTTCCGTGTCTCTCGGCCGTCGGGGTCATACCTTGGTTCAGTGCATCCTCGCGCTATGCTCGTGTCTCAGTCCTCACAAGCAGGGGGAGATCCACTCCCTCCTACTGACCGTAGGGGGCACTGAGGACCGGAGTCCGGACACGTGATGCGCCGTCGGAGTCAGATGCTGCAATGCCGGTCAAGCAAGACACCTCCTTGGTCGGAGCCCTGAAAGGTTCACCGCTTCTGTAGATAGAGTGAGCGAGGGGCAAGAGCTTCGTCGCTGCGGCGATGCGCGCCAACGGGGCGAAGTCCCGCTGTTCCTTCTGTTGCGGCTGATCACGCGGATGAGCGTTGCAGAAGGTCTTGTCCTCTACCCCCGACGCACCAGACACGATCTGATCCCGAGGTTGGTTGTCCCGTGCTCCGGTACTGGGCGATGAGGAGGCAAAGCTGGGCCGGGGAGTAGCCGGTTATCTTCCCCACGTAGCGCCTCAACAACCCTCTCTCCGCTCTCGATCGTGTGCTGTACTCCGCAGGGTCTTCTCGACCGAGGCGTAGGTGTCCTGCCGCGTCTCTCCCCGGAAGCTCAAGGTTCCACTGGACCCGAGAAACGCGGCCATCTCCTCCATCGTCATCACCAGCGAGTCGCTCACCATGACGGTCATCGCCTCCCTGGCAGTGACTTACGTAGCTCTGGCTCGCGCCTGTGCGCACCTTGCGTGAGAACCCTCGGACACCCTTCATGCTCATCTTGTGTGAGACAACTCTTTGCCCTTGACCACGGTGCTTGTGCACGCTATAGTGAATCTTCGGGGCAGCGGGCAGGTACCAAAGCGGGCAAATGGACCGGGCTGTAAACTCGGTGGCCGAAAGGCCTACGAGGGTTCAAATCCCTCCCTGCCCACCACTATGTCCGACTTTTACGACGAACTCAGGTGGCGTGGCCTTGTGCATTCGGAGACCCAGGGGCTCGGAGACCAGCTGCGCTCACACAAGACCACCTGCTACATTGGCTTCGATCCCACAGCGTCGAGTCTGCACGTAGGGTCACTCCTTCCTCTGATGACCCTTGCACGGTTCCAGAAGGCTGGGCATCCACCGATCGCGATTCTTGGAGGCGCGACCGGTCGCATCGGGGATCCTAGCGGGAAGACCTCTGAAAGGCCTGTCTTGTCGACTGACGAACTCGAGCGGAACCTAGAGGGAATAGCTAAGCAAATCCGCATGTTCGTCGATGTAGAGCATCACGAGAGCCCGGGCCTGATTATCGACAACTCCCACTGGCTTTTGGACATTCGCCTCCTGGACTTCCTCCGCGATGTCGGCCGGCACTTCGGCGTCAGCCAGATGCTGGGGCGCGAGGCTGTGAGGGCACGTCTCGAGCGGGTGGCTGGTATGACCTATACAGAGTTCTCATATGGGTTACTCCAGGCGTATGACTACCTTGTCCTCCATCACGAGTATGGTTGTACGCTGCAAATGGGTGGAAGCGACCAATGGGGCAACATTGTCACTGGTATCGATCTGATTAGGAAAGTGGAGGGTGCCACTGTGCACGGACTGGTCTTCCCATTGGTGACCACCTCGTCTGGCACCAAGTTCGGCAAGACTGAGGCTGGGACTGTTTGGCTAGACGGGGCGAGAACCAGTCCGTTTGCGTTCTACCAGTTCTGGCTCAATGCGAATGATGAAGACGTCATCAAGTACCTGAAGTACTTCACATGGCTGCCAAGAGGCGATGTGGAAGAGCTTGAGCAGAACCTGAACAGACACCCCGAGGAGAGAACGCCGCATAGGACGCTCGCTTCTCACGTGACGAGAGAGATACACGGAGAGGAGGCGGCCGTTCGAGCTGAGAAGGCAGCAGGCCTCCTTTTTGGAGAGCCCCCCGACCCCGCCGTGTCGGGTGCGATTGCGGAGGAGCTTCTCCAGAACCTCCCCTCCTACGAAGTCCAAGTCTCGCTTCTTGCCAACGCAGGGGTCTCCTTGATCGATATCGCCGTTCAGTCGGGATTCCTCAAGTCGAGGGGGGAGGCACGCCGGCTGATCGCAGGAGGCGGCTTCTACGTTAACGGACAACGGGTCGACGACGCCAATCGGGTGCTGTCGCTGGATGACCAGGCGGACGACGGGGTAATTGTGCTGCGCAAGGGCCGCAAGCAGTACTTCGTTCTACGACTTGTGTAGATGGAGGTACTCCCCGCATACTGTGCCTACGGCGCGACCAACGTAGTCTCTCTTAGGGAGGTGCAACGTGGAGGAGTCATGGAGCAAGGAGGACGTGGCGTACCTCCTCCGGGGGACCATCGCGGGGGGCAAGCACTCTGAGCTTGAGCGTTTCATGAACGCAGAGTTGCCACAACGGTTGAGCCTCGGCAGACCCCTGAGGGTCAAGCTGGGCTTGGATCCGAAGACACCAAGCCTGCATGTCGGCCATCTCGCCCCGCTTCTATGCCTCAAGCGATTCCAGGATAAGGGGCACAAGACGTTCTTGCTCTTGGGCGGCTTCACTGCGCGCTTCGGTGATCCCTCCGGCAGGAGGGAGCCAAGGGCACCGCTATCGCAGGAGGAGATCCACCGCAATGCCCAAGTCTACGAGGAACAAGCCTTTCGGATACTCGACCGATCCAAGACCGTTCTCGTGAACAACTCGGTGTGGTTTGATGACATGGATGTGTCCACACTGATGGCTGATGTACTGAGACCTCTGAGCCTTGCAGTAGCCCTTTCGCATGGTCCCTTCCGGAACCGCTATGAGGCGAACGAACCCGTGAGTGTTGTTGAACTGCTCTATACCGCCCTCCAGGCATATGATTCGATGGTGGTGTGCGCGGCTAAGGAGGGCAAGGAGGATGATCCAGCTGAGTACCGAGACATGGCAGGAACCCTCGACGTCTGTTGTGACGTCGAGATCGGCGGTGAGGACCAGATCTTCAACTTCGGCGTAACTCGCCGGCTTATGCACGCTCGACATCTCCCTGAGGAGATTCCGGTTGTTCTCGAGTATGTGACCGGCGCTCGCGATCAACCCATAGGCCCGGGACGACGACGGTACATCCCGCTCAATCTTGACCCGGATGACCTTTACAAGGCAATTGTCGCCGTTCCTGACAAATCCCTCTTGCGCACTTTCCGATCAATCACGGACCTATCTGATGATGAGATAGCATCAATGAAAGATGAGATCGGGCGAGACCCTCACAGCCTCCGGAAGCTGCTGGCCCGTGCAGTTGTGCGCTTGGCACACGGTGAGGAAGCAGCTTCCCTTGCCGAGAGGGCCTATGAGACGCATCCCCGTGGGGAACCAGTTCCGAAGAGCGCAGTCGTCCTCACTGGGGAAGAGGCGAAGGCTGAAATGGGAGCGATTGTGCTGGTCCAGGCGGCAGGATTTGCGTCGGGAGTGCGGGAAGCCGAGTTCCTCTTGTCTGAGGGATCTATCTTCCTCAACGACAAGCCACTCGCCATTAGTGATGAGCTGGAGATTGTCGATGGGGCAGTGCTTCAGCGTGGCAGGGGGCTTTGGGCAAAAGCAGTGCTGATACGTGTTGCCCCAGTGGCTATCGTACTGCCGTATTCGATGTTAGGGAAGCCTGTTGATGCCGTCGACCTTGCGATTATGAGCGGAGCAGCACGGAACCTTCAAGAAGCTGAGACCCTACTTAAGCAGCGGCGCGTTTTTCTGGGAGGGATCGAACTCGGGCTAGCCAGGCAGGCAGAGGTTAGAGACGGCATTCTGGTGGAGGTTGTGGGGGAAGACGGGCAGAGGCGACCTGTTGCGCGGTTGGATCTTCCCGAGTAGCGACCCTCCGGTGCAGGTAGCGGGGGCGTGCGCCACCTAGTTCGAAGGAGGGTGAATGAGGCCAGCGGGCGAGAAGTTCGGCGGTTTGTTCTTGGGTTCTAAAGCAGAGAACCACGCCGTCCTGACGGAAATGCTGCTCCGTGTCGCGTTCAGCCATTACGAGCGACGGCGGCGTGTTTACGAGACAGATACACCTCTGTTCTCCCTCAAAGCGCAGGAGACCCCAGGCTACCAGGCGGTTGTTGGCAGACTCCGAAGAGGTACACTCGATCTACTGCAGAAGCTAGACGAGAGCGTCCCGTGGTACAGCCCACGCTACATGGCCCACATGAACAGCGATGTTCTCCTCCCAGCCGTGGTGGGGTATGTGGCAGGGATGCTCCACAACTCCAACAATGTTGTCCTCGAATCCTCGCCGGCTACCAGTAGGCTGGAGATCGAGGCGGTGGATGATCTCCTTGAGATGGTTGGCTTTCTCAGACATGACACCACGGGATCGCCAGCAGGGTGGGGGCATTTCACAAGCGGCGGGCATGTGGCGAACATGGAGGCCCTGTGGGTCTTTCGGAATATGAAATACTTCCCGCTTGCCCTACGCGGCTGCGCAGACCCGAATGTTGACATCTCCGTGCAACTGCCGAGCGGCGCTACCAGGAGCCTGTTCGGGGGAGGCGCGACTGATAACCGTGTGAACGCTCCTGACGATGACATATGGGAGCTGCTCAATCTTCCGTTCGCGGAGATCCTGAGCCTGCGAGCTCAGCTCATCGCATCCACGAAGGATGCCT
>DHFO01000018.1:5485-5985 GCA_002402295.1 Caldiserica bacterium UBA4822 | reverse complement strand
GGCGTCATCGACTTCGAGACGGGGCTGGTGCCTGACGCCTTGGTTCTGCCCGGCGCCGCCATGGGTGTGGCCTTTGGCGCCTTCGGTGGATGGACCGGCGTCCTGAGCGCGCTGGGCGGCGCTGCCATCGGTGCGGCGTTGTTTGCGCTCATTATCCTGCTGTCGCGAGGGGGCATGGGCTGGGGCGATGCCACGCTGGGCCTCATGCTTGGAGCGTTTCTGGGCTGGCAGCTGGCCATTGTCTTTCTCATGCTGGCCTTTATCATTGGTGCATGTGCAGGTGTCGTTCTCATGCTGTTCTTCAAGAAGAAGGGCAAGGACTCTATGCCGTTTGGCCCGGCCATGGCGGTTGGCGCCTACATCACGGCCCTGGTAGGCAACAACCTGGCCGGTTGGTATCTTGCGACGTTTTTCCGAAGGTAGGCCGTTGCACCGGCGGGTGCAAAAAGGAGGAACCCTGTGTTTGGGCTAGGAAGATCTGCTACACCAATCATTGGCGT
>DHFO01000018.1:0-5467 GCA_002402295.1 Caldiserica bacterium UBA4822 | reverse complement strand
GTCCCGACGCCGGAGGGGGCCATCGAGGAGGGGAAGATCGTCAAGGGCGACCCCATCAGCGAGGCTCTCGGGTCTCTGCTGTCTCTGCACTCCTTTGTGGGCAGGCGTGTTTCCGCTTCAGTGTCCGGCCAGCTTGTCACGGTCAGACAGATCACGGTGGACGAGATTCCAAGGCAGCCCCTGGGCGACATCATCAAGTGGGAGATGGAGAAGCACATCTCCTACCCTATTGAAGAGGCAGTGTTCGACTATCAGGTCCTGTCGCGCAACAAGACGGACGACGGCGGGGTCAAGGTCAACTGTCTCGTTGCAGCGGCACCCCTCGATATCGTGAACGCCCTCGTGGGTGTTCTGCGTAAGACTCAGCTCGAACCCGTGTTCATCGAGGTCGAACCGTTTGCCGAACTTCGCCTGGTCGACCACATTGCCTATAAGCGGCCGGACCTGGATGCCAAGACCATCGTCATGGTGAACATCGGCGCGACCATCACCTCCATCAACGTGGCGGACCAGTCCATGATCCGTCTGACGCGCATGATTCCGTTTGGAGGAACGCGCGTGTCACAGGCCATTGCAGGGGCCATGGGCGTGGACCTCGAGCAGGCGGAGGAGCTGAAGCAGGAAACCGCGAACATCGACCCGGATGCCAACCTGGAACCGGGTTCCGATGCCGAGCGCGTGACCAGCGCGGTGCTTCCCGTCATTGACGAGCTGGTGCTGGAAATACGGCGTTCGCTGAACTACTATACGACGCGCTTCGAGAGCGACCGCCCGCTGCACATCATTCTGTCGGGCGGGATGGCGAACCTGAAGGGCATCGTGGACTACATCGAGCTGTCGACCGGGTTTACGGTCGAACTCAATCGCCTGCTGCTGGATGTCGCCAAGTACGATCCGACTATGTTCGCCGAATCGTACCTAAACCAGATGGCCCCGATGTTCAGTGTGGCGACGGGACTTTCTTTGCGCGAGTATGAAGCGGCGGCCGCCAAGAAACATGCAGGTCACAAAGAGGCGGCACCAGTGCAGGAGAGCGAAAGCCTTCTGACGTATCGTCCTGGCTCGGAGGGACTCTGATGATTACGATTAATCTGCTTCCCCAGGCACGCAAGAAGAGACAGACGCAACTGACCCACCAGGACAGGATGATCATCTTCATCATTGTGGCGGTGCTGGTGGTCTTGGCCGGTTCGTACGCGTTCGTCAGGGTCACGGCCATGCGCGAGACGGCGCATCTTGGCGACCTCAACGCACAGATTGCTGCGCTGGGCGACCAACAGAAGCTGCTTGACACGAACCGGGCGCTTGCCCAGCGCTCGCTGGCCATGGAGGCGAACCTTGCCACCGCGGTCGGCCTGCAGGTCAACACCAACCTGGTGCTGGACGACGTGGCGCGGGACCTTCCCAAGGCATGCACGCTGACGCAGGTGCACCTGACGCCCCTGAGCGGAGCGCTCGAGCTGAACGCCAGCAGCGGCCAGTTTGTCAACCTTGTGCGCTTCTTCAACGCACTCAGCGCTGACAAGCGGTTCAGTGGTGTCCACATTGACAGCTACCAGGTGCCCTACACGACAGGGCCTGCCGTTCAGGGGCCACAGGCGGAGGCGACCATGACGCTCACAGCGACATGGGTAGGAGGCCCCAATGAATAGGAACATCCCAATCAAGCCGGTTCTCGCTGTTCTGCTTGTGCTCCTCATCTGCTTTGTATTCTACCGCTATGCCCTGAGCCCTCAGCTGGCCCAGATACGGGACCTGCGGGACCAGGTGGCGAGCGCCGAAACCAAGCTTGCGACGCTGCAGGAAGTGCAGCGACTGCAGGATGCCTTTGTCCGACAGAACGAGTCGTACGCAACATGGATAAATCAGATGGCCCAGGTGACGCCCGTGATGTTTGACCAGCACGAGCACACGGCGTTTCTGCTGGACCTTCAAGCAATGGGCAAGGCTTCGGACATCAGCTTCACGGGCATCCAGATTGCGGATGCCTCGATGGGGCAAGGCGGAGCCGCGGAGACTCAGCCGGCGGAGGTGAAGCTGGCCAAGACGGTGGGTGTGACCATGAACTTCACCGCGAAGGACTACTGGACAATACGCAGGTTTGTCGAGACGTTCCGCACGAAGTTCAAGTACATCATGGTCTCATCGGACGTGAGCGTCTCGCATAGTGAGCTGACCGGTGCTGGGACGGGGAACCCGTATTCCTGCACGATGACAGCGTGGATGGTACTGAGCCCCGATGCAGCTGTCGCTGGCGCGCCTGCGCCTGCCGCTCCTGCTCCCGCGCCCCAGACCGAAGGGATTCAATAGGGGGCCGCGATGGCACAGAAATCCGTAGCAGAGAAGCCGACCGAGGCAGTTCCTTCCGGAGGCAGGGTTGCGCCGCGCCCGCGCAGGAAGACACGCGCACATATCTCAGCAGGGACATGGATTTTCATTCTGGTGCTGCTGGGTCTGTTTGCCTGGTTCAATTACTATTACCTGCCCCGTCTGGGACAGACGACGGTGACCAACACACCGCCCCCGGTGTTTCAGGTGGCCCAGCACGCCAACCTTGACATCGTGAACGCACAGATCAAGGGGCGGCAGAGCTTCGTGACAGCGACACCCCAGCCGGTTCCGGCCGAAACGGGCAAGACGAATCCATTCGAATAGAGCAGCACACAAGGAGACGCACCATGGAAAACGACCAGACTGCGACCAGGATTGCAGGGCTTCATGAACGCATGGAGCAGGCGAACATCGATGCCTTCTTCACGCTTGCGTCACCCAGCATGCGCTACCTCACCGGCTTCACAGGGGAGGACGGCTTTCTGCTGGTGGCGGGGCATGGCGTCCACCTGATTGTGGATGGCCGGTTTACGACGCAGGCGCTGGGGGAGTGTCCGCAGGTGGATGTCATCGAGTACAGCGGGCACTTCAGCACCACGGTCGCGAGACTTCTGGCGGAGGTGCACGCACACTGGCTGGGATTCGAGAAGGAACGCATGCCGTTTGCCGAGGCGGAGCGTCTGCACGCGGCCATTCCATCGGTGGCCATGGTGCCCACGGAGAACATTGTCGAAAGCATGCGCATGGTAAAGGACGCGCGGGAGCTCGATATGATGCGCGCGGCTGGGCGCGTGGCGGACGCGGCGTTTCGTGCCATGATCGCCCAGCTGACCGCCGGCATGACTGAGAACGATGTCGCCGCTCTGCTGGAGTACGAGATGCGCAAGGCTGGCGCGCAGGGCACGAGTTTTTCTACGATCGTCGGGTCGGGGCCGCGCGGCGCGCTGCCTCACGGCATCGCCTCGGCCAGGGCTATCAGCGAGGGCGAGGTCGTCGTCATCGATTTCGGAGTGAACTACCAGGGATACATGAGCGACTGCACGCGCACCGTGGCGCTGGGGGACCCGGGGGCCGAGGTGCGGGACGTCTACCGTCGTCTGCTTGATGCCCAGCAGCTGGGACTCGGTCTTATCAGGGCGGGCGTCAGTTCGCGCTCCGTCGATAGCGCGGTACGCGCAAGACTGGGTGAGAGCGGTCTTGCGCAGTATTTCACACATGGCCTTGGGCATGGCGTGGGCCTTGAGATTCACGAGGCACCGCGTCTTGCACAATCGACCGACGCTGTGTTGCAGCCCGGCCATATTGTGACCTGCGAACCTGGTGTCTACCTGCCCGGACAGTACGGGATGCGCATAGAGGATTCGGTCATTGTCACGGAGGATGGCTGCGAGTCATTGACAACCCTGCCCAAGGAGCTGATGCTCGGCTGAAGCGTGGCGACTGTGAGTGGGCACACGCCTCAAATGCTTGACGCGGAGCCGGTTGACCTGTAGAATACGAGCGATCCACAGCCCATTCGCAGGAGGCTAGACATTGATTTCCGCTAATGAACTACGTGCCGGAGTGACGTTCGAGCTCGACGGCGAAGCATATGTTGTTATTCAGTTCACGCACATCAAGCCAGGCAAGGGCTCGCCGTTTGTACGCCTCAAGATGAAGAACCTCATGACCGGCAATGTCATAGAGCAGACGTTCCGCCCTGAAGAAAAGGTCAAGAGCGCTTACCTCGAGCACAAGAAGATGCAGTACCTGTATGAGGCTGATGGAGTTTACACGTTTATGGACTCACAGACGTACGAACAGGTTGCTCTCACGAAAGCCGACCTGGGCGACTCCGTGAGCTATCTCCTTGAGAACATCGTGGTCGACGTTGTGTACTTTCAGGACAAGCCGGTCAGCGTCGAGCTGCCCACCTTCATCGAGGCGACGATCACACACACCGAGCCCGGCATCAAGGGCGACACGGCGACCGGCGCCAACAAGACGGCCGAGATTGAGACAGGTTACTCCCTGATGGTTCCGCTGTTCGTGAACGAGGGTGACAAGATTCGCATCGACACGCGGAGCGGAGAGTACCTGGAAAGGGTAAAGTAACTGCATGGACAAGGTTGTCATCACAGACCCAGCACTCGAATCGCTTATCGTGCACGCCTGTCTTTCGACGGACGGCGTTGTTTCGATGTGGAAGGGCCTCAAGCAACAGCTGCCGTTCTTGGACCGCGAGGGGGTTCAGCCGCATGGTGTGGCAATTGGCCACAATGCGCTTGAACTCACGCTGGACGTGTATATTGCGGCCCGTTTCGGTTCGGACCTGCGCAAGCTTGCTGCGGGCGTTCGCGAGGCTGTTGCCAAGGAAGTCGAGGCCTCGACGCCGTACCATGTGCGGGAGGTCAACGTGCACATCGCCGACGTTCGGGCGTGACCGATGACAGGTCTGGAACGCAGGCGTTCGCGCGAAATAGCGCTGGCGGTTCTGTACAGCGCAGCACAGGGCAATCAGTCGCCCGAGCAGACGTTTGCGATGTATGAGCACGAGCCTGCCGGCATTCAGGCGTTCGCGCTGAGGCTCATCGACGGGGTGCGCAAACACCAGGATGCTATCACGGATGAGGTGCGCGCTCATACGCAGCATTGGGACATCGAGCGCATCGCTGTGGTCGACCGGATACTGCTGTCCATAGCTGTCTACGAGATGAAGTACGCGAAGCCGCCGGTCAAACCCGCTATTGCCGCCAACGAGGCGGTAGAGCTGGCCAAGGAGTACGGAGGCTCCGAGTCGGGCAGCTTCGTGAATGGAGTGCTGCGCGGAATCGGCAGAGAGGGGAGCGACCAGACGGCAACGCCGTGAAGAAGTTGACGGCAGATGTTTTCGGCATTGTGCAGGGCGTCGGATTCCGCTATTTTGTGAATCAGCAGGCGGACTTCCTTGGGGTTGATGCGTGTGCTGAGAACATGCCTGATGGTACCGTTCACGTCGTCGCCTATGGTGACGAAGGTCAGCTGCGGCAACTTGTCGCGGCGCTGCGGCGGGGCAGCAGGTTTGCCTTGGTGAAGCGCGTGAACTATGGCATCGAGGATGCCCCTCAATAGAGAAAGGAGCTGCGATGGACATCAATGAGCGTCTGAGAGACGAGGC
>DHFO01000008.1:66129-104107 GCA_002402295.1 Caldiserica bacterium UBA4822 | reverse complement strand
TGGGCATGGGCGCACGCGGGTTGAGGTCAGTTATTGACCAGCCGATGGTTGACCTGATGTTTGAACTGCCCTCCTTCGCAGGTATTGCAGAGGTAACCGTTGGCGCCGCGTTCTTCTCGCCACGAAAGGAGTTCATGGCTACGAGGAACGATGGAACGACTGAGCGAATTCCACTTCCGGAATCCGCCTGATGGGAGCGAATATCTGTCATGAGTGATCAGGATTGGGAATTGACCGAGGCACCCCTCATTCCTCTTCGGAATGTGGTGGTGTTTCCATATCATGTCCTTCCCCTCTTTGTAGGAAGGCCGAAGTCGCTGAAGAGCATCGAGGCAGCACTTTCTGGAAATCGCAAGATTGTTCTGGTGTGCCAGAAGGATGAGTCCAATGAGGACCCCGGTCTCGACGATCTTTATGAAATTGGCGTTGGTGCGGAGATACTGCAGTTGTTGAAGCTTCCTGATGGCAGCGACCGCGTGCTTGTCGAAGGCCAACGCCGCGTCCGCATACAGGCAGTGCGTTCCGAGAACGATATGCTGACTGCTACCGTTGAGAGCCTTCCCATTGACGAGAAGACATCCACGGAACGCGAAGCGCTGATGCGCGTGGTCCTTGACCAGTTCTCGCAGTACGTGGAGCTGTCCAAGAAGCTGCCACCCGAGGCTGTTAACAATGTAACGAGTGTCACGGAGCCGGACAGGTTTGCGGACCTTGTGGCAAGCAGTCTTCTGCTATCAGCAGAAGACCGGCAGATGCTATTGGCCACGCTTGACGCGGAGGAGCGCCTGCACCGGATAGCGGAGCTTCTGTCGAAGGAAATCTATGTCCTCGAGCTGGCCCGCAAGATTGAAAACGATGTCAAGGCAAAGGTTGATCAGTCCCAGCGCGAATACTATCTGCGCGAGCAGGTTCGAGCTATCGAGAAGGAACTTGGCGAGGAGGGCGAAGAAGCGGGCGAGGTTGGTGAATACCGACAGAAGTTAGAGAAGTTTGCTGCCCCGACCTACGTCCGTGACAAAATAGACGAGGAGCTGGCCCGTCTGGCAAAGACGCCTGCCATGAGCCCCGAAAGTTCTGTCATCCGTACCTATCTCGACTGGTTGATGGGGTTGCCATGGGAAGTCAGGACCGAAGACAGAATTGACCTGCGCAGGGCGCGCAGGGTTCTTGATAAGGACCATTATGGTCTCGAGGAAATCAAGGACCGAATTCTTGAGTATCTGGCTGTGCGCAAGCTGTCTGACAAAGCCAAGGGTCCGATTCTCTGCTTTGTTGGTCCTCCAGGCGTCGGCAAGACGTCTCTGGGAAAGTCCATTGCTGAAACACTGGGCCGCAAGTTTGTCCACGTGTCGCTTGGCGGCATCAGGGATGAGGCAGAAGTGCGTGGGCACCGGCGCACATATGTTGGCGCAATGCCAGGGCGTATCATCCAGGGCATCAAGCAGGCGGGGACCAAGAATCCCGTATTCCTCCTGGACGAGATAGACAAGGTAGGCGCAGACTTCCGGGGCGACCCGACTGCCGCTCTTCTCGAGGCCCTGGACCCGGAGCAGAATACACAGTTCAGCGACCACTATATCGAGATCCCCTTTGACCTGTCGGAGGTTCTATTTCTGACGACAGCCAATGTATCAGACACCATACCGTCGGCCTTGCTGGACCGCATGGAGGTCATTTCGCTGCCAGGATATACGGATGAAGAGAAGCAGCAGATAGGAAGGCATTTCCTTCTTCCTAAAGCGCTGCAGCAGCATGGACTGCGAGGAGCGGACCTTTCGATTGAAGATGAGGCTTTGCTCAAGGTCATCCAGCAGTACACGCGGGAAGCAGGCGTACGCGGCCTAGAGCGATCTCTTGTTCGTATCTGCAGGAAGGTGGCGAGACTGAAGGTTGAGAAAAAGAAGTCGTTCTCAGGTGTCATAGTACATGCCGACGACCTTGAGGACTATCTGGACCTGGCGCCGTACTCTCACACGAGTCTGATTAAGGAGTCGCGTGTTGGCGTTGCCTGCGGGCTCGTCGTTACGCAGTACGGCGGCGACACCGTCTATGTGGAGTCAATCCGCATGGACGGCAAGGGAAACCTGCAATTGACAGGACAGCTGGGCGACGTCATGAAGGAGTCAGCCCAGGCAGCCCTGAGCTATATACGTGCTCACGCCGTCGAGCTGGGGCTTGATCCGCACTTTATTGACAGGACAGACCTGCATGTGCATGTGCCGGAGGGCGCGGTGCCCAAGGAAGGGCCCTCTGCCGGCGTCACCATGGCAACCGCCATGGTGTCCGCGCTGACGGGCCGCAAGGTGCGCTCGGATGTGGCGATGACAGGGGAGATCACCTTGCGCGGTCAAGTACTCCCGGTCGGCGGTATCAAGGCAAAGGTTCTTGGGGCCTACCGGGCAGGTATCCGGAAACTGATCTTGCCAGAGGACAATCGACGTGATACGACCAAGATTTCTACAGACATCGCCCAGAAGCTCGAATTCACGTTTGTGAACGACATTGGCCAGGTGTTTGAGAAAGCGCTTCTTCCCGACGAATTACCCCAACACGCGACAGGCCCGGGAGACTGAGTGTCATGAATCGAGAGACGGCGGCTGCGGCCTTACGAGCGAGACGGGCGGAGCTCGGGCTCTCTCTCGATGAAGCTTCTCGTGAAACACTGCTGCGCAAGTCGGTGCTGGAGTCTCTCGAGGCAGGGGGACCCGATGTATTGAACGGGTTCTTCAAGTCCTACGCCCGCAGATATGCAGAATACCTTGGCCTAGATGGCGATGAGGTGGTCAGCGGTTTCTCTGGGGTCGAGAGTGAGCACCCGACGACGCAGTCTAACGATGCAGGCGTTTCTCCCAAGTCTCGACGCAGTAGCGAGTCCGTCCCCGTCTATCACAGGAAGAGAAGTATAGTGTCGCTCGTGGTAATTGTCGTCGTTGCACTTGTCGTTGCGACCGTGCTGCTAGCAGGCCGCAGACCTTCTGTACCAGCAGGTCCAAGCGACGGTGCTTCGACCCCATCTGTCTCGGAGCCTGGCTCTCCGTCCGTTGGTAGCCCATCACAGGGGGACGGTACGGCGATTCCAGGTTCGCCCTCTGCCCCCACAGAGCCAACTGAGCCGTCCACGAACGAAGTACTTACCCTTGAACTTGCCGCGACAACACGACGTGCCTGGGTTGAAATCACGGCCGACGGCAGAGTTGTGTTCTCAGGTGTCCTCAGCCCGGGCAGCAGCACACGGGTGTCTGGAAGGTACATTGTTGTTGATTTCGGCAATGCCATGTACACGAATGTCACGATAGATGGCGTGGACAAAGGAGTAGCCTCACCGGATAAGACAGTCATCACGCTCGAATACGGGTCACCGAATGAGCCATAAGCCGCGCGTGTGCATGATCAGCCTCGGCTGTGCCAAGAACCTTGCGGACAGCGAGGCCATCCTCGGGCAGATTGTTGCTGCGAACCCAGTGGCGCTCGTCTGTTCAGACCCGCACGACGCGGATGTTGCCATCGTGAACACCTGTGGATTCCTGGAGGCAGCCCGAGTCGAGGCCGAACAGACGCTGTGTGAGCTGGAGACTATCCAGCGGAGAGGGAAGGGTCTTCGCATCATTGTGGTCGGTTGTTATCCAGAGTTGTGGAAGAGTGAGCTTGAGCGGCGGCACCGGGAGTTGTTCGACGTCATGGGAGTCGATGCGCTGTACCAGGCCGGCTTCTGGACGTCCCTGCTTCGCGAGAGCGGAGGCCAGGAGCCGCACACCTCAGTCTCAACAAGTACAATGCGGCAGTTTGCTGCACCCCGGCTGCTTAGTACCTCGGGCGGGTATGCGTACCTGAAGATTGCTGACGGGTGCTCACAGCGTTGTACGTACTGCACCATACCGAGGATCAAAGGTCGCCTGGTCAGCAGGTCTCCGGAAGTCGTTCTACAAGAGGCGGCACAGCTTGTGCAGGCAGGTGCCCGTGAGCTCATCCTGGTATCACAGAACACGAGTGCCTATGGGATGGATTTCTCGTCGGACCATCGACCACAGCTTGTGCAGCTGCTGCGCGATATGGACCGCCTGCCTGGCATCGGGTTGATACGCGTTCTGTATCTCTACCCTACACTGGTCGACCGGGAGTTGCTGGAAACGGTAGCCAGCTCACGGCATATTGCACACTACGTGGACATCCCTCTGCAGCACACCGACCCCTCTGTTCTCAAAGCCATGGGCCGGCCGTGGGCGCCGGGGTCGGCGGGCAGACTCGTCGAGCGTGTCCGGCACATTATTCCAGATGCTGCAATTCGAAGCACCTTCATCGTTGGGTTCCCCGGAGAGACGGAGGCTCAGTTCCAGCAGCTGTTGACTGATGTGCAAGCCCTTCAGCTTGACCATGCGGCCGCGTTTGCCTACTCACGGGAAGATCTTGCGCCTTCCTCGAGGTATCCTGACCAAGTTCACCCATCCACAAAGGCCCGCAGACTGCACGAGTTCATGGCGATGCAGCAGAGGGTCTCCCTCGCGGTCAACGAGCAGCGCTATCTTCATAAAGATGTGGACATGCTTGTTGATGAGGTTGTAGGCTGGAACGTCACGGGACGCACGCTCCTGGATGCCCCCGATGTCGATAACGTTGTCCATGTGCGTGCCCACCGAGGCAAGCCACTGCCAGAGCGAGGTCAGATTGTCAAAATCCATATTGTCGAGAGTGGACCGTATGACCTGAAGGGAACTTTGAAATGAGGGCGTTTGTAGCTATTCCACTGCCTGACGTATTCGGTAGCTGGCTGGCAGTGCAGCGTCCTGTACTGGTTGCCTTGTCCGACAGCCTGCGCGTCGTTCCACCGGCCTCCGGGCACATTACGCTTAGGTTCCTTGGTGATCTGTCGGCCGTCGACCTGTCTTCCGTCATGGAGCGGCTGCGGACATCACTCGCCTCACAGACGGGGACGACGCTGGTACTCAGCCGTTTGGGGGCCTTCTATCGGCAAGGATATCCATCAATTCTGTGGGTCGGCCCGGCCTCCATACCCGCGGAGATGCAGGCTCTGGCCAGCGCGGTAACCACGGTCCTGACCGGGCTCGGGTCGAACAGGCGCCTCGAGCCCTTCATGCCCCACGTGACCATCGCTCGGTTCAACGGGCATGGGCCGAAACCGTCCCTGCCGCTTCTCCTTCCTCCTGTTCAACCACTGGTGGTTCCCGTCAGCAAGGTGGTGCTCTATGAGAGCGTACTGGGAACGGGTACCCCGACATATATCCCACAGGGGGCCGTAGAACTGGCTGGATTTGTCGAAGGGAAAGACTGAAGTATACTGAACCGCAAGGCTTACACCATACGTGGAGGCTCCATGGAAAACGGGAAACTGATTGACAAGGCACAGAAGAACGAGGTGGCTGAAAGAGACAGTGAACGCGACAAGGCCCTCGCTGCGGCCATGGCACAGATAGAGAAGCAATTTGGCAAGGGGTCCGTCATGAAGCTTGGAGACCGAGCGGACAAGGCGTCTGTCAGTGCGATTTCGACGGGAAGCCTGTCGCTCGACGCCGCGCTGGGCATTGGGGGCCTTCCGCGTGGACGCATTGTCGAGATCTATGGGCCAGAGGGCGGAGGAAAGACGACCCTTGCTCTCCAAGCGATAGCCGAGGCACAGAAAGCAGGAGGAAGGGCGGCGTTCATTGACGCCGAGCATGCTCTCGACCCAGTCTACGCCCGTAACATCGGAGTGGACGTGGACCAGTTGATTATCTCTCAACCGGATTATGCGGAGCAGGCGTTGGAGATCGCGAGTATGCTTGTTCAGTCCGGTGGTTTGGACGTGTTTGCGCTAGACTCAGTCGCGTCACTGGTGCCGCGTGCCGAGCTTGAGGGCATGATGGGCGACCAGTTTGTGGGGTTGCAGGCTCGCCTCATGTCACAAGCACTTCGCAAGCTGACGGGAATTCTTAACAAGTCGCAGACGTGCGCCATCTTTATCAATCAGCTGCGCGAGAAGATCGGCGTGACCTACGGAAATCCTGAGGTGACGCCTGGAGGACGCGCGCTGAAGTTCTACTCGTCTGTCCGCATGGAAGTTCGTCGTGTTGAGAGCATTACCGAGGGTGACAGCGTCGTAGGCAACAAGGTCAAGGTAAAGGTTGTCAAGAACAAGATGGCTCCTCCATACCGGGTTGCGCAGTTCGACATCATTTTCGGCAAAGGCATTCAGACCTTTGGCGAGGTTGTGGACCTGGCTGTCCAGTTTGACATCATTGAGAAGAGTGGATCGTGGTATGCCTATGGAGGCACGCGGCTTGCCCAGGGAAGGGACAATGCTGCAACTTATCTCAAGGAGCACCAGGACGTTATGAATGAGATTAAGGGCAAGGTCCGAGACAAGCTCACTGCCCAGTCCGGACCTGCGTCTCAAGAGTAGTCGGTGGCGTATCCGTGAGTCACTTCCGGCAGGCCTGTGCCTGCTGGAACCATATGAACTGAGGGAGTAAACATGCCTGGACCAAACGGAATCATCTCCTCCGCGATATATGCGGGGATGCTGATTCTTGGTATTGTCATCGGACTCGTTATCGAAGGATACATCTCAAGAAACCGCGTGGAATCAGCGCGGGAACTTGTCCGAAAGATGGAGGAGGAAGCTCGCTCCAACATCGAGGCTGAGAATGCCAAGAATAGACTCAAGCTTCAGGAAGAGCTGGAAGAAAAGAAAAACGCTCTGGAGAACAGGTACCTCGCCAGACAGGGCGAGCTGGAAAAGACAGAGCATCGGCTTGTTCAGAAAGAGGCATTTCTCGACCATCGCGTTGAACAGGTAGAGCAGAAGAGCAAGGACTTGGACACAGCGCAGGAGAAACTCCGTGACAGCGCCCAGGAGATAGAACGGCAGAAACTTGCGGCCGAGGCGGAGCTCCAGAGGGTAGCCCAGATGACGCCCGATGAGGCGAGGGCTATCGTACTGGACCGCGCTGAGAAGGATACACGTTCTCGCGTCGCCAAGATGGTTGGGGATGTTGTTCACGATGCCCAACTGCAGGCCGACGCCAAGGCAGCGGAGGTCATTGCCTCATCCATCCAGCGCATTGCAACGGACTATGTTGGCGAATCGACGATCAGTGTTGTTCCGCTGCCGTCAGAAGAATGGAAAGGCCGTATCATCGGTCGGGAAGGCAGGAACATCCGTGCATTTGAAACCCTTACCGGGGTGGACCTGTTGATAGACGACACGCCTGAGGCTGTGACGCTATCGGCCTTCAACCCGATTCGCCGGGAAGTTGCACGTATCGCCTTGGAACGCCTCGTTGCGGATGGGCGCATCCATCCGGCTCACATCGAGCAGTTTGTTGAGGAAGCAGAACGTCAGATGGACGAGCGGGTATTCGGCGAGGGACAGCAAGCCGCCGCGCGTGTCGGGATTGCGGGATTGTCGGATGACATCACGCGCCTTATCGGGCGGCTGAAGTATCGTACCAGCTATGGGCAGAATGTCCTCGCGCATTCCGTAGAGACAGCCTTCATCGCCGCCAATATTGCATCTGAACTGAAGCTTCCTGCGGCGGCCGCGAAGCGGAGTGGTTTTCTGCATGACATCGGCAAGGCCGTGGACTATGAGGTGGAGGGTCCGCATGCGCTGATTGGTGCTGACATCCTGAACAAGGCTGGGGAAGCAGCGGACATCGTGCACGCGGTAGCTGCACATCATGCCGATGTCCCGATGGAAAGCGTGCTTGACGTGATTGTTCATGTCGCGGACGCCCTGTCCGCGTCCAGGCCGGGAGCTCGACGGGAGAGCGTCGAGAGCTATATCAAGCGGCTTGAGAAGCTCGAATCGATTGCGAACTCCATTCCTGGTATCAAGAAGTCCTATGCAATTCAGGCCGGGCGGGAACTTCGTATCCTGGTCGAACCTGAAGAGGTCGACGAAGCACTGGCCGCGAAGATCGCGCTGGACGTCGCTCGCAAGATTGAACTTGAGGTTTCATATCCTGGTCAAATCAAGGTCACGGTGGTGCGCGAAACGAGGTACTCTGATTACGCCAAGTAGTCCGTTTAACGGCTTGGATAGTGCATATAAACTGCCGTTCCAGAAGGAATCGCTGACTAAACTCCCGGCTGAACCGGGAGTTTACGTCATACGAAACTCGACAGATGACATCATTTACGTTGGCAAGGCGAAGAATCTGCGGAAGCGGGTGGAATCGTACTTCAGGAACGACCTGAACCCAAAGACTCGCGCCATGGTCTCCAACGCTGCATTCTTCAGCTTTATTACTGCCGGCCACGAGGACCAGGCCCTGGTTCTCGAATCCAATTTCATCAAGCGCTATCGACCTCACTATAATATTCAGCTTGTCGACGGCAAGTCGTATCCGCTGATAGAACTGACGGGCGAGGCCTTTCCGATTCTTCGCAAGACGAGACGTGTGATGACTTTTCGTAACCACTACTTTGGGCCATACCCGCGATCCGGGCTTCTCAACATCGGGCTCGATAGTCTCCGCCACGCGTTCCCGGTTCGGACGTGCCACAGGAAAATCAACCCGGCAAAACCGACTAAGCCATGCCTGGATTATGACCTGGGGCTGTGCGTCGCCCCCTGTGGCAACAAGTGTACGCAGGAAGAGTACAACCGTATCGTTATAAACCTGTCGAGCTTCCTGAACGGAAGAATGCGAACCCTGCTGCGGCAACTGGAGAACGCTATGAACCAGGCGTCTCAGTCCCAGCAGTACGAACGCGCCGTGCGCTATCGGGACTCGTATCTCGCTCTCAAGGCGCTCTTTGAGCGCTACGCAGTGTTCGCTCCCGGTGTGAAGGATCTGGACGTGTTCGCTTTCCACCAGCAGGGCAACCTTGTCGCTGTTGTGCGACAGGCAGTTCGAGAGGGCAGGCTTATAGCTTCGACCGACTTCATCTACGATCTCAAGGGCAGGACCCTATTGGACGGCATGCTGATTGCCGACATCATCATCGACTTCTATGATCGGTTTCACGTCTTGACGCCGAAACGCATAGCAGTGGATGTGACTGGGACTGAGGCGGCAGTCGTGCGGGACCGCCTCAAGTCCACGCTCGATCCCAGCGTCACACTGGCCTCGCCCAAGTCGCCAGAGACGGGGAGGCTGCTCCGGTTTGCCCGCGAGAATGCCGAACAAAAGATGATTGCATCGACGCGCGCGACTGGCATTCCGGCCCAGCTGGAGGTTCTGAAAGTGGTGCTTGACCTTCCTCAGACGCCCATGCGCATTGAGGGATATGACGTGTCTAATATTTCGGGCAAAGATGCCACTGTGTCCATGGTGGTGTTTGTGGCTGGCAAGCCTGCGAAGGGCCAATACAGGCTGTTCAACATACGTTCCCTGTCAACCCCGAACGATCCTGCAATGCTAGCGGAAGCGCTTCGGCGACGTTTCGCGCGCTGGGACGATGTAACCTTCGGGGAAGCGGCTGACCTGCTGCTCATTGATGGCGGCAGGTCACAACTCGATGCGGTCTGCAGGGAAAGGGACATGGCGGGAGTGCACGTACCTGTTGTCGGTATTGCGAAGAAGGAGGAGCTCCTTTATCGTGAAGGAACTCTCGAACCGGTTAGACTGTCTTATGAGTCTGGTGCGCTCCTGCTGCTGATGGCCGTCCGGGATGAAGCCCACCGTTTCGGCAAGAAAGAGTTTCATAACCGGCATCAGCATGAGCTGAAGCACCGATAGCTGTTCGCGACGCTTCCAGGATCGTTCCCTGGCAGTTGGTGTGCGTAGTGGAATCAGGAGTTGTAATCGAAGGGAGGAACCATGAAATTCATTGTGCGATTGCTTCTCAATGCGTGTGTCTTTCTTATCGTCAGCTCATTCCTTCCCGGCTTTGTGGTCACCGGATTCTGGCCGGCACTCTGGGCGGCCCTCATCTTTGGAGTCATCAACTCTCTCATCCGGCCGGTGCTGCTTTTGGTGAGCCTTCCGGTGAGCGTCCTTACACTTGGCGTGTTTACCCTCGTTATTGACGCCGGGGTCATGGCGTTGACCTCGTTCTTCGTGTCGGGATTCGATATCGGCGGCTTCTGGGCCGCGTTGTTCGGGTGGCTCCTCGTATCTGCCGGCAGTATGGTCATATCTTCGATACTCGGCGGGGGCAGCAAGCGGCATGAGTACAGCAGCGACTAACAGCCGTCTGCTAGGAGACTTCCACATCCATACGATTGCCTCCGGCCATGCGTTTTCAACGCTTCAGGAGGTCATTGCCTCCGCTCAAAGCAGGGGGCTGCGGTACGTTGCCATTACGGACCATGGGCCTGCAAGGCAGGACGGACCCAAACTGGACTATTTCAAGAACCTCAGGAGGCAGGACAGCCTGCGCGAACTTCCAGGCGTGCACGTGCTGGTGGGGGTCGAAGCAAACATTATCAATTCCTGGGGTGACCTCGACATGCCCAGCAAGCTGCTCAGCGAACTTGACATTGTACTGGCCGGCTTTCACAACGCTACGGGATACGGTGGCTCTTCGGTGGCCGAGAATACCAGGGCGCTCGTGGGCGCCCTCGAGAAGAACCGGATAGATGTCATTACCCATATTGGAGATCCTCGCTTCCCGTATCCTGTTGACCTTGAGGAGTGCATTGCGGCAGCAGCCGCCAAAGGGGTTCTGGTTGAGTTGAATCAGTCGGCGCTGCACACGTGGAAGCCTGAGAACGTCGCCCATTACGAACGTGTCCTGGCACTTCTCGCGAAATACAACATGCCGCTGCTCATGAGTTCGGATGCGCATATCTCCTACACAGTCGGTAACGTGAGCGAGTGTGAGCGCCTTCTGGCGAACAGCGGAATCGATCCTCTGGCAACAATCAATTATTCAGAGGACTTAATCAGGAAATACATCCTGAAGAGCGCATGACAACAGCTGGAGCCCTGCGAAGCGCGGTCATCATCAGCGTGCGCCAGTCGGGAGAACATGTTGACCCGGACGATGTGCAGGAGACACGCCAACTGGCGGAGGGGATTGGCCTGGAGGTGCTGGATACACGCGCCTTCGCGGAGCATTCGGTTCAGCGCTTCCTCCTTGGCAAGGGTCAGATTCAGGACCTGCGTGAGCTGCTCTCCGCGCTTCGCGCTGACATCGTGCTGTTCGACACAGACCTGACTCCGCTTCAATACCGGTACCTCGCCGATGTGCTCGGCGTGCTCGTAATGGACCGTACCCGGCTAATTCTTGAAACGTTTGCTGCTCAGGCTCAGACGGCTGAGGCGCGCAAGCGCGTACAGATTGCCGAACGCATGTTCGAACTTACGCAGCTGCGCGCCATGAATGCGGGATACGACCAGCAGGCTGGCTACATTGGCATGCGTGGCCCCGGTGAGACGTTGTTTCAAGAACGTCGCAGGGCCAGACGCTCCCAGATTCACGAACTCAAGGAACAGGTGGCGAGGATCGATACGCGGTACGCGGTCAAGGCTCGTGCCAGGCAGTTGGCCGCGGTGCCCAAGATTGCAGTCGTCGGGTACACGAATGCTGGCAAGAGCACATTGATCAATGCCCTCGCGAACGCACACCTGCTGGCCGAGGATCGCCCGTTCGCTACCCTGGACACGGCCGTCCGTCCGCTCCGCCTTGGCCGGCAGGCAGTGGTTCTTATCGATACGGTGGGGTTCATCCGCAACCTGCCTGCGTCTCTCATGGACTCCTTCCGGTCAACGCTTGAGGAGACGCGCAGTGCGGACCTGCTGCTGCATGTTGTCGATGCTGGAGTAAGCGACCTGCGCGAGCGCATCGCTATTGTCGATGAGGTGCTTGCGTCTATCGGCTGTTCTGACATTCCTGAGGTGATCGTGTTCAATAAGATTGACACACTGGCGGCCTCCCGGCGTAGAGAGGTTCTCAACCTCGAAACGGGGTTTCTCGTGTCGGCCGTCACAGGTGAGGGACTGCAGCAGCTCCGGGATGCCATCGCGGGCACCCTATTGCATCAGGTGCGCCACGGGAAGTATGTCATCCCCTTCGCTCATCCCGAGGCGCGGGCTGAGGTGTATTCCGCGGCCGTCGTGCTATCAGAGCGAAACGGGCCTCACAGCTGGATCATTGAAGCAGCGGCCGCGGCGCCGGGAGCACCGTTGCCGCCGAAGTTCCTGCGGAGAGGCTGACACATTCAAGCCCGTGCCAGGACCTGCTTGCTTCCTGTCGGGGCAGATCCTGGGCACGGGGTTACCATTTCCTATACTGCACACTGGTGCATGGAGCGCAGAGCGTCCTCCGCCAGCGCTTTCTTCGATCACATGGGAGTTGACCTGGTCATGAATATGAAGGACTTTGATTACGAGCTACCAAAGGAGCTCATCGCACAGACACCGCTTGAGCAGCGTGATCTTGCGCGTCTTATGGTGGTAGACAGAACGACCGGCCGGATCGAGCACAAACTGTTCCGAGACCTGCCGGGCTATCTGTGTGCTTCGGATATTATGGTTATCAACGACACTCGTGTCAATGAGGCCAGTTTCAATTGCCAAAAGGACTCCACCGGGGGGAGAATCAGTGTATTGTTGACTGGAAGGCGGTCCCCCACGGTGTTCGAAGCGCTGGTGAAACCCCTCAAGCGTCTTCATCCCGGGGAGACGTGTACAGTCGCTGGCGACCTGAAGCTGCGACTTCTGGAACGCAACGAGGATGGCGATGCGCTGCTGGAATTCTCGCGCGACCCGTATGCCAGCCCCGAGTTTGCCAGCATTGCGCGGGTGCAGATTCCGCCGTACATCAAGCAGTTTCCTGCCGACCCTGGATCGTATCAGACCGTGTATGCCAGGGTGTCTGGTTCTGTGGCCGCCCCGACTGCGGGGCTGCACTTTACGCCCGAGTTGCTTACTGAGATTGTGTCACTCGGAGTCGATGTCAGACATGTGACCCTCGATGTAGGACTGGGGACCTTTCAGCCTGTGCGCGTGGATCGGATCGAAGACCATCACATGCACACCGAGCGGTTCACACTTCCCCCGGACACGGCGGAGGCCATCAACGCTGCCCACGCTCGTGGGAGCGCAGTAATGGCAATAGGCACAACGGTGGTGCGGACAATTGAATCGTGCGTCGACCAGGATGGCCTCATACGGGCTGACAGTGGCGACACGGGCATCTTCATCTATCCGCCGTATGTGTTTCACGGCTTTGATCACTTGGTCACTAACTTTCACCTGCCGAAGTCCACCCTCCTCATGCTGGTTGGCGCCTTTATGGGGATGGATCTCATGTGGCATGCATATGATCTGGCAATTCGCGAGCGGTATCGCTTTTTCAGTTTTGGCGATGCCATGCTCATTCTCTAGAGGGTCCTGTGGCGATCTTTGAAGTGACTTGCCAGAGCACCACTGGGCGGGAGCGTACCGGGCTTCTGAGGACAGCACATGGCAGTGTCACAACGCCCGTGTTCATGCCGGTCGGCACACAGGCGACAGTTAAGGGGCTGACGCCCGAGCAGGTTTCAGCGATTGGCTTTGAGATTCTTCTCGCGAATACGTACCACCTGTATCTTCAGCCGGGCGATGACGTTGTCCATGAGGCGGGGGGCCTGCATTGCTTCATGCACTGGGACAAGAGCATTCTTACGGACAGCGGGGGATTTCAGGCCATGAGCCTGTCCCGCATCAGCAAGAAGACCGACGATGGCATCGAGTTTCAGTCGTTCATTGATGGGTCACGCCATCTGTTCACGCCCGAGCGGGTCATCGCGATCGAGAAAAACCTGGACTCCGACATCGTCATGCCGCTCGACATCTGCACGCAGTACTCGTCCGATCGCAAGACGGCTGAGAAGGACCTCGACCGCACAGTAGCATGGTTCAACAGAGCAAAGGCGGCAATGGGAACTTCCCATCAGATTCTCTTCGGCATTGCCCAGGGCGGCTTCTTCGGTGACCTGCGCGAGCAGTCGACGGAACGGATCATGGAACAGGACCCACAAGGTTTTGCTATCGGAGGGTTGAGTGTCGGCGAAGAGCGCCAGCTCACGATGGACATGCTGGAGCACAGCCTCCTGCATGCTCCCCAGGACCGGCCACGCTACTTCATGGGACTTGGTGATCCTGTGGGCATCCTCGAGGTGGTTAGCCGCGGAGTCGACATGTTTGACTGCGTCCTGCCTACGCGCGTGGCGCGCAATCAGATGGTCTTTACCAGGGATGGTGCCATCAAGATTTCAAAGAAGATATACGAGCGCGACTTTCAGCCCATCGCGGAGGGTTGCCCCTGCTACACATGCCGCAACTACTCCCGCGCCTATCTGCGGCACCTCTTCAAGGCAAACGAGATGCTCGCAGCGACGCTTGCCACTATCCACAATCTGCAGTTTCTTCAGACACTGGTCATGGAGGTGCGTGAGTCCATCGCGGCGGACGTGTTCTCGGAGTATAAGCGCAGTTTCATTGAACGGTACACGTCTGGCGCGGACCGGGCGTGGTAGCAGCGCCGGAGTGCCAGTGCTGCATTGACAGTGAGCCTCATCTGATGTACATTTGAGACGTTCTCGAAATCAGGAGGAAGGATCATGCGGTCGAAAGTAACAAGTGGTTTGGTTGTTGCCATCGTCGTAGCTCTTGCTGCTGGCGTGATCAACTACCAGGGTTTGGTTGCCAAGAATCCGAGGCTTGCCCCGAAACTTGGTCTTGACCTCAGTGGCGGCGTGCGCATCGTGCTGGAGGCCGAGGACACTGCAACAGTGCAGGCAACGAACGATGCGATCGACGCGGCAGTGGGCGTCATTGACAAGCGAGTGAACTCTCTTGGTGTCAGTGAGGCGACGGTAGTGCGTGAAGGTGCGACGTCCAAGCGCATCATCGTAGAGCTTCCTGGCTGGGAAGATCCGGAGCGTGCCAAGGAGCTTATTGGCAAGACCGCACTGCTGGAATTCAAGACTGAGGACGGCAAGGTCATCGTGACCGGCTCTCATCTCAAGAATGCGCAGTTGGTGTTCAGCCAGGAGCAGTCGAGTTTGGGAGAGCCGCAGATTTCCTTTGAGCTCGATGATGCTGGAACGAAGGCATTTGCGGATGCAACGGCCGCCAACATCGGCAAGAAGATTACAATCTACCTCGACAACCAGGTTCTCATGAGCCCGACCGTCAATGAGGCAATCGCCGATGGCAAGGGCGTCATCACTGGGGGGTTCACTGCCGAGGAGGCGAGCAACTTCGCGTTGCTGCTGAAGAGCGGCGCTTTGCCGGTGAAACTCACCCCCATTTCGGAGCAAGTGGTCGGTCCATCTTTGGGCACCGCTTTTGTCAGCCGCAGCGTTTGGGCAGCTGCAATTGCGTTTCTGCTGATCGTGGGCTGGATGTTCTTCATGTATCGCTATCTGGGACTTGTATCAGGCTTGGCACTCACCGTGTATGCGGATATCCTGATGGCCATGTATCTCCTGCTGCATGCAACCCTTTCACTGCCCGCGATTGGAGGGGCTATTCTTTCGATTGGCATGGCAGTGGACGCCAACTGCATCATCTTCGAGCGCATCCGGGAGGAACTGGCCGCAGGGAAGACCGCACGAGGAGCAGTCGCTGCCGGATTCTCGAAAGCCTTCCGCGCCGTGTTCGATTCGAACCTCACAGTGCTCGTGGGCACGGCATTCCTGTTCTACCTTGGCACAGGCACGGTGAAGGGATTTGCGGTCACTCTTGCACTGGGTGTTCTTGTGAGCATGTTCACGGCTGTATTCGCCAGCCATACGCTGGTGGACCTCCTACTCACGCCTGCTGTCACAAAGAACAGCAGGAAATACCTGGGCTGAGGGAGGACGACCATGAAATTCAGAGAGAGAATTCTTACCTGGGATATCATAGGCAAGACCCGGACATGGTTCACCATTTCGGGTATCATCATCGCACTGGGTATCGTTGCAATGGTCGTCAACACGATCAGTTTCGGCGCCCCTCTCAAACTGGGTATTGATTTCATCGGAGGGACGGTCATCAACGCGTCCTTCGAGCGTGCTCCCGACGAAGCGGTGGTGCGTCAGATCCTCGCAGATAACGGATATTCCAACGTGACCGTGCAGAAGGCTGGCGAGAAAGGCATCACCATGAAGGTGGAGGCTGCAGAAATCGATCCTGCTGTCAGTGGCAAGATCCTCAGTGCCATTTCGGACAAGTACGGGGCCATTGACGTCGCAACCAAGGAGATTACGTCGATTGCGCCCGTCATCGGACATGACCTTCTGCGGCGCTCCGGGCTGGCCCTGGGTTTGGCGCTGTTGTTCACGCTTCTGTACATTAGTGTCCGCTTCAGGTTTTCGTTTGGTCTCGCCACGATTCTGGGCATGGTACACGATATTCTTGTTGCTCTCGGTATCCTCGCCATCTTCCGGATTCCATTGAATGCTCCATTTGTCGGGGCGTTTCTCGCCATCGTCACGTATTCGGTGCAGGACGGTGTGGTGGTCATGGACCGCATTCGCGAGAAGCTGCGCTTCCGAACAAAGGAACCGTTTGACAAGCTGGCCAACGCTGCCGTCACCGAAACGTGGGTACGCTCATTCAACACCTCGTTCACGACGTTCCTTGCGGTTCTGGTTCTATTTATCGTGGGCGGTGCTCCAATTCGTGACTTCTCGACTACACTCCTCGTTGGAGTGATATCGGGGACGTACTCGTCTATCTACATCTCCACGCCACTTTTGGTACAATGGACAAAGAACAGGGACAAGGTGGCTGTCGCCCGGAAGGCATAGACAAGCTTTACTCTACAGAGCAGGAACGATACAGGGAGGCAAAATGAACCTGAGAGATTACGTCCGCGACATACCCGATTTTCCCCAGAAGGGTATCATCTTCAGGGACCTGACGCCGCTCATGGGCGACGCCAGCGCGTTTGGGTTCGCTGTTGACGAATTGGCCCGGCGGTTTCAGGGTGAGCACATTGACAAGATCGTCGGGGTGGAAGCTCGCGGCTTCATTATCGGTGCTGCACTCGCGTATGCTCTTCATGTAGGATTCGTACCTGCCCGCA
The DNA here is from genome assembly GCA_002402295.1 of Caldiserica bacterium UBA4822. Lineage (GTDB taxonomy): Bacteria > Caldisericota > Caldisericia > Cryosericales > Cryosericaceae > Cryosericum. The sequence goes on along the minus strand of DHFO01000008.1, from coordinate 87,160 downwards.
AGCCTGGTAAACTCCCGTACAAGTCCGTCCGGAAAGAGTACGAGCTTGAGTATGGTGTCTCGATTCTGGAGATGCACGAAGACGCCATAAAGTCCGGCGAGCGTGTCCTCATCGTTGATGATCTCCTGGCAACAGGTGGCACGGTCAGTGCGACCGCTGACCTGGTGCAGTCGCTGGGGGGTGACATCATCGCCTACGCGTTCCTCGTCACCCTCAAGGATTTGAACGGGGCAAGCAAGCTGAGCGGGGCCAGAGTCGTTTCATTGATTGATCTTTGAAGCCCGAAACAGAGTCGGATGTCGACAGGGACTATGAGTCACTGATAGCAGAGCTCAAAGGCTGGCTATCCGGGGACGAGGTCGGCCTGGTTCAGCGGGCATTTGTGTTTGCGCGCCAGAAGCATGGCGATCAGAAGCGTGCTTCTGGCGCTCCGTATATGATCCATCCTGTGCAAGCAGCCCTGATTCTTGTCAACTTCCGCCTGGATGCAGAAACGTATGCTGCCTCGCTCCTCCACGACGTTCTGGAGGATACGGACGCGACAGTGGAGGAGTTGCAGGATACCTTCGGGCCCAAAGTTGCGTCGCTCGTCGAGAGCGTTACCAAGCTGCACGGGTTGAACTACCTGTCCCGCGAGGAAAACAATCTCGAGAACGTTCGCAAGATCCTCCTTGCTATGGCTGCAGACCTCAGGGTTGTGTTCATCAAACTTGCCGACCGCTTGCACAACATGCGGACGTTGCAGTACCTGAGCGAGGACAAACAGCAACGCATCGCGCAGGAAACAATGGAAATCTATGTTCCACTGGCACATCGCCTTGGAATCTATGAGCTGAAGTGGGAAATGGAGGACCTTGCCTTCCGCTACCTGAATCCTGACGAATATCGCAGGCTGGCCGGCCTCGTGGCTGCAAAACGTGCTGAGCGGGAGGCGTTTGTCAAGAGCACGATCGAACAGATTCAGAGCCTCCTTGAGGAAAAGGGCCTTCATGTACAGGTGTCGGGGCGTCCCAAGAACCTGTACAGTATCCATCGCAAGATGGTGCAGCAGGGCAAGACCTTCGAGGAAATCTACGACCTCACGGCCTTGAGAGTGCTTGTGAACACTATTCCAGAGTGCTATCTGGCGCTTGGCTATGTGCATGAGGCCTTTACGGTTGTCCCGGGCCGCGTCAAGGACTACATCTCGCTGCCGAAGCCGAACGGCTATCAGTCCCTCCATACAACTGTTCTGGGCTCGAACGGAGAGCCGCTCGAGGTCCAGATACGGACCAGGCGGATGCACGAGGTCGACGAGATGGGTGTGGCTGCTCACTGGAAGTACAAGGAAGGAAAGGCCGCAGACCTTGTCGATTCGGAGCGGTTTGCATGGTTGCGTCAGATGGTGGACTGGCAGAGGGATGTGCCCAGCAGCGGTGAGTTTGTTGAACGGGTCAAGGTTGATGTCTTCAGTGATGAGGTACTTGTCTTTACTCCTAAGGGCGACGTCATCAACCTGCCTGCAGGCTCGACACCGGTGGACTTTGCGTACCACATCCACACCGACGTCGGCAACAACTTGGTGGGGGCCAGGGTGAACGACCGTATTGTTCCGATCGACACCGAGCTCGTGACTGGCGATCGGGTGCAGATTATTACATCGCGTAACTCAGGAGGACCCAAAGCGGACTGGCTGCGATTTGTGAAGGCAGCGTCCACCAAGGCACACATACGGGCGTATCTGCGCAAGAAGGAGTTGGAGCACGAGGTTTCGGAGAAAGTCGAAGCGGCTGAGCATCCGCATCAGCCGGCAAGCCATACTCCAGCGCCGCCTCGGCGGGGCATCGCAGACCCGGGGTTTCGAATCGTCGTACACGGAGACCCCACACTGCCCGTGGTCGTTGCGCCATGCTGCAACCCACAGTACCCGGACGAAATCCTTGGTTACGTCACACGCGGCCGGGGCGTTACCATCCACAGAGCCGACTGCGTGAACATTCCGTCGCTTGCCATGGAACCTGAACGCCTTGTAGAGGCCCATTGGGAGATGATTCCACGGAAGATGAAGGAGCGAACAGTTGTCATCGAAACGCTCAACGTGCCCGGTGTCCTCTACAGAGTTTCCGAGGAATTCGCCAAGCGCGATATCAACATCAGATACATGAAAAACGCCGAGCATCTGGCTGTCTTCAAGAAGAAAGGCGACCCGGGTCGCACACAGATCAAGATCGTTGCCGAGTTCCCGAATGACACGATCTATCACCAGACGATGGATGCCCTCAGGGGCCTGACTTCGGTCATCTCGGTAAGACAGCAATAGGGTCTCCCTGTGAGCGCCACGGCTCAGAGCGGTTCAGGACTCGAGAGCATTGACATGACGCGATGGCGCAGTATACAGGACTTCGCGGATGTTAGCGCCGCACCGGGAGGATTGTATGGTAGCGGACCTGTGTAGCAGTTCCAGCTATGCACACAACCCATACGCTTTCCCGATGTTCATGAGCGCCTTGCTTATGGTGCTGTTTGGCATCTATGCTCTGACGCGGGGAGACAAGCGCCGTGAGCAAATCGCTGCTCGTAGCCACTGTTTGCCCCAGTATCCGACTTGCAGGGACGGGCCTGATGTACACTATGCAGGACCCAAGCCTCGGCGCAGCTTTCTACAGACTTGTCCCCTTCTTCGGCTCCTCTCTCCCCTGCCCCGCCGTCTACCTGCTGACAGCATCTTCTCTTGGGCTGCTCGGTGAGAAGCGCAGGCTGGTATTGTTCACGTTCGGCGTGGCTGTATTTCAGGTACGTCAGCCTCCTCGCGGGTGGAACGCGACGCAGGGAAATGCAACTGCTCCTCGCGTCCCTCTATGCGGCCGTGGTCGGCGCCATTGACTATGTGCCGTGCTTCTCCCACTCTTGAGGTTTACCCTTTTCCGGTCCACAGTCTGCTGACCTTGATTACAGAACGTCTGGACAACGAAGAGGCTGCATCGGGCCCGCTAGCTGCCCTCGCATGCGGTACTTCGCAAGCGATGGAGCGAGATACTGGCCTGCACCACCCCGGAGCCCAGCTCAGGGTTTCGGGGTCGCCGCTCGTCGGGCGTCTGGGTTCGATTATGGGAACGGTGCTCAAGCTTACAGATATCAGAGAGAGCAAGAATCTTAAAGATCAACTGTCCGAATACAGGGGCCAAATAGCTTCAAACCTCAGGACCAGTGAACTTGATCGACACGTGGAGGTTGCAGTACATCCGGTGGTGACACGAGTCGGCGACGGAACACTGTTGCGGGCGGTGCTTGAGAACTTTCTCGGTAATGCGTGGAAGTTCACGCGCCGCCACGAGCGTGCGCAGCATGTTGAATTCGGCACGGTGGAGAGAAACGGCAAGCAGACATACTTCGTGCGTGACGATCGAGCAGGATTTGACATGAAGTAAGAGGACAAACTCGTCTCACCGTTCTAGCGGCTTCATACTGCCGCCGAGTTCCCAGGAACTGGAATTGGTCTGGCTACCGTTCAGCAAGTTCTCCGCCGGGATGGCGGCGACATGTGGGTTGAAAACGCGGTTGGGCAGGGAACAACGTTCTACTTCACACTACAGCGATCCGAACGCCGGAGCGAGACACATACAGAACCTCGGCACCGCGGTGCGTGCAGTCGAGGAGAATTCAGGACGCCTCAGAAGTGACTTGATGGTGGAGCCGAGGGGAATTGACCAGTCGCCACGACCACCTCTGGGTATCCTGATCGGCGTGCTCAGGACACGATCTGCGCAAGCATCGCTCAGGAATCGTCACCGAAACTAGCGAAGTCTGCGGTGCTCTGACGAAGAAACGGCTCTCTTCCACTCAAGTCTGGAACCGGACCATCACGGATCCGCCTTCTTGAGAGGTCAATTGAGTTCTCCCGCTCCAAGGCGACTTAGCGGGCCGGGGACATCCAGTGGAGTACAAACGCAGCTCTGACGCGAATTGGGCGAAAGATCGGACGTGCTGTAGACTTGGCTTGCCAACTTCGAGAAAGGCACCATAGTTTTATCATGAGGGTTTTCATGACAGCGGAGGGAAGGCATGGACTTGTCGAAACGAGAGGAAGCAGTCGCATACCTGGTGCAGAGGGCAGCGTACCCCATGTGGTCCAGGTCGGGAACATGGTTCCGTGACGCAGACGGGGGGCGGGTAGAAGAGCCGCAGGAGACCACTATCGTGCAGGCCCTGGACCTCGTGAGCAGGGAGGCGTGCAACACCGTCCGCAAGGAAGTCCTTGCCCGGATCAATGCCGAGCGCACGTACGTCTCCATCAAGGACTGGGCGATCGAGGAGCGCCCCCGCGAGCAACTGGCAAAACGCGGGGCAGATACGATGAGCAACGCGCGCCTGCTGGCTATCCTGTTTCGAACGGGAAGCCACGGCAGGAGCGCCGAGGAGCTGGGGCGTGACCTGTTCAACCGGTTCGGCGGCTGGAGTCAGCTGGATCAGGCCAGCGTCGAGGATCTCTGCGATGTGCGCGGTATCGGTCTTGCCAAGGCGGTCGAACTTAAGGCTGCCATCGAGGTCGGCAAGCGCCTGCAGCAGGGTCCAGCGTCCACGATAAAACGCGTCACCAGCGCTGAGGATGCCATCGACTATGTTTGTGACCGGTTCACTCCACAACTGCGCGACGCCGGCAAAGAGTTCTTCTACGTTGTCCTGCTGGACATCCGCAACAAGGTCATCAACGACATCGAAGTGAGCCGCGGCAGCATCAGCGCATCGGTCGTGGATCCCGCTGACATTGTCCGCGAAGCCTGTATCCACCACGCCAGCCGTGTCGTCCTTGTCCACAACCATCCCAGCGGAGAGTGCGATCCCTCCAAAGAAGACATCGACACCACCAACAAGATCGTGCAGGCGTTGAAGTATGTCGGCGTCCGTGTCCTGGACCACATCATCGTGGGTCGTGCCCGCCAGGACTACTTCTCCTTCGCAAGGGCGGGGATGGTGTGACTGTGACTCTCCCTCGTCGTGGAATCAGTTGGTACCATCTCTGGTGGAGTGGTTGCTGCTGGACGTGGGTCATGTTTTGAGAAAGGGAGAGGCTCGCCAGGCCTGGCGAGCCTCTTGTCGTTCCTGCGACTAGCTCGTCCGCTAGGGAACTGTCGGCGGAACAATGAATGCCAGATCGGAGACGATGGTGGAAGAGCGACCGGCAATCCATATTCCCAGAACCAGGGTGTGGTCCGGGAAGCATCCTCCCTTGTCGTTCCACGGAAAGGCTGTCATGTCGATGTCATCGACGAGAGTGCCGTCCGTTAGGGTAATCATGGCTCTCCTGCCGGTACCGTCAGGGAAGCGGATGTCGTAGAGCTGGCCGGACCGCAGCAGTGGAAAGGTTGACACACTTTGGAGTCGTTCGTGGTTGCGTTGCTGACTCCTCGGTGGTCCGCAGCGATCCGAACGCCTGACCGAGACACATACAGAACCTCGGCACCGCGGTGCGTGCAGTCGAGGAGAATCCAGGACGCCTCAGAAGTGACTTGATGGTGGAGCCGAGGGGGTTCGAACCCCTGACCTCATCCGTGCGAGGGATGCGCTCTCCCAGCTGAGCCACGGCCCCATCGGTTGTATTATACGAGATTCGCCGCAGGAGTCAAAGAGCCCAGTGTTGGTGCGGCTTGTAGACTGTTTCCAGGTTGACACGAGCTGCTTTGGAAGTACAATTTGTTGGTAAGTAAGCAGACAACTTGTTCCTGAGGAGTGGTCATGTCCAGGCCAGTTGGTCTTGTCGTCGGCACCGGTGTCGACGGTGTTGAGCTTCTTTCTGGTGCACGTGCTCTTCGTATTACAACCCCCTTCGGTGACGTAGAGTATTTGAGAGGCTTGATGGAAGGGGTGGACGCGGTCGTTCTCAAGCGTCATGGGGAGGGCCATGTTGTGCCGCCGCATCTCATCAACTATCGCGCCAACATCATGGCATTGTACATGCTGGGTGCCTGGCATGTTATCACGACAAGTGCCGTGGGCTCTCTGCAACCGTCTATTGAACCTGGCAGCTACGCCTTGATGAGCGACTTCCTGGATTTCACCAAAGTCCGCGCGCACACGTTCTTTGAGACGGGCAAGGTAGTTCACACCGATGTGACGCATGCATACAGCGAGGCTCTGGGCAATGTGCTGGCCGCCGAGATGAGCCTGCTGAATCTTCCGGTTTCGACCACGCATGGAGTCTATGTGGCGGCCGAAGGTCCACGGTTCGAGTCACCACAGGAAGTTCACATGTATGCCGCGATGGGAGGGTCGGTTGTCGGAATGACCGGAGTCCCGGAGGTGACGCTTGCGAATGAGGCTGGACTGGAATATCAGACCATCGCTATTGTTACGAACTACGCCGCTGGCATGAGCGGCGCGCCGCTTACACACCAGGAGGTGCTGGACGCCATGGCCAGGGCTTCCACATCGATTGGCGTTTTACTTCGACACGTTGTAGCGCGTGTGGCTGCCCTACCTGAAGGGACGGCAGCAGCCGAGCGGCGCCTCGATTTCCTCCTGAAGCCATGAAGGTAGAACTGCTGGCATACACGCCGGACCCGGACATGCTCTGCGCATACGCCGCACACATCTGTTACAGCACTGCACCGTTTGATGCTCGCCACGCGAAGCGTATCCTTGCAACCGTGCGTGCGAATGGCCACCTTTCCGTTTTTGAACATGCTAGTTTTTCCTTCCTGGTGGAAGGCCTGTCACGGGCATCATCGCATCAACTGGTCCGGCATCGTCTGGCATCGTACTCACAGCAGAGCCTCCGGTTCACGCAGGCCCAGCCGTCGTTCGTTTCACCCCCGGGCTGTGATTTCAGCGCGTTCTATGACCAGGCTTTCATGGAATACCAGCGCCTGCTGCAGCAGGGGGTGGCTGAGGAAGATGCACGATATGTGCTTCCCCAGGGGATTACGTCGCGGCTAGTTGTCACTATGAACGCAAGGGAACTGCTTCACTTCTTTGAGTTGCGTTGCTGCCTGCGGGCCCAGTTTGAAATACGGGCTCTGGCGTGGGTCATGCTGGCGAAAGCCAAGGCCGTCGCACCTCTCCTGTTGGACCAAGCTGGCCCTGTCTGCCTGCAAGGGAAAGCGTGCCCGGAGAACTCATTTGCTTGTCCTCTCAAGACGAAGGGGAAGAAGGGAGACATGGGATGACAGGAAACATGGTTGCACTAGTCAAGGAATGCCCAGAACCGGGTGCGGTATTGCGCGAGGTACCGATTCCAGGAATAGCGGACGATGAGGTCCTGGTAAAGGTGGACTATGCGTCGATCTGTGGAACGGACGTGCACATCTATGCGTGGAATACGTGGGCGCAGAACCGCATCAAGACGCCCCATATCATGGGACATGAGTTCGCTGGCCACATCGTCGAAACAGGACGCTCTGTGCGTGGGTTCTCGGAAGGAGATTTTGTCAGTTCGGAGACGCACATCTACTGCGGACACTGCTACCAGTGCCGTATCGGGCATAGCGAGGTATGCCAGAACCTCCAGATCCTTGGCGTCGACAGGGCTGGCGCTTTCGCGGAATACGTGGCAGTTCCCGAGCGGGTGCTGTGGCGCAACGACGACTCGGTTCCTGCTGCATGGGCATCGATTCAGGAACCCATGGGAAACGCTCTTGACACCGTGAACTCGGAGTCCGTTGCGGGCAAGACCGTGCTGGTGACCGGCGCTGGGCCCATCGGTATCCTTGCGGTTGGTATCGCGAAGGCTTTTGGGGCGACCCAGCTGTTTGCCAGTGACCTCTCAGACTACAGGCTGGGTCTTGCGACCCAGCTGGGAGCCGACGTCGTACTCAATCCGACACGCGATGATGTCGTGACAAAGGTCCTCGAAGGAACACAGGGGGTCGGGGTAGACGTTGTCCTTGAGATGTCTGGCAGCGAAGCGGCATTTCACCAGGGACTTCAGGCCCTGACCCCTGCCGGGCGCATGTCGATGCTGGGGCTTCCTGACCGTCCCGTGACAGTCAACATGACGGATGATGTCATCTTCAAGGAGTTGCGACTCTATGGTGTCACGGGGCGCAAGATCTTCTCGACGTGGCAGACGGTCTCGCGCCTGCTTGCTTCACGCCTTGTCGACCCGACACCCGCAATCACGCACAACCTGAAGTTCGAGGACTGGCAGCAGGGGATGGACGCGATGGTAGCGGGAACGAGCGGCAAGGTTGTCCTTCAGGTTTCCGGGAGGTAGGAACATGAACGAGCAGTTCCAGGAGATGATGCGCACAGAGCTCACTAGGCTTGAGGAGCAGGGGTTGAGTGTGCGTATCCGCACGCTCGATTCAGAGCAAGGGCCTGCCTGCACCATTGATGGCAAGTACGTTGTGAACCTCGCAGCCAACAACTATCTGGGAATCATCGGACGCAAGGATGTAAAGGAAGCCGCGAAGCGTGCCGTGGATGAGTTCGGTGTTGGTTCCGGCGCTGTCAAGACAATCATCGGCAACACCCGTCTGATTGTCGAAGCCGAGCAGAAGCTGGCAGCGTTCAAAGACGTGGAAGACGTGCTCATCTACCAGGGTGGGCTCACGGCGAACTCAGGGACGATTCCTGCCGTCGTTCACGACGGGGATATGATTTTCAGCGATGAACTCAATCATGCGAGCATAATTGACGGTTGTCGCCTGAGCAGGGCAAAGATTGTTCCTTTCAAGCACTGTGACGTCGCGGACCTCGAGGAGAAGCTCCGGCAGTACGGGCAGGACTCCGGTACCAGACTCGTTGTTACAGACGGGGTCTTCAGTATGGACGGGGACATCGCTCCCCTGCCTGATATCGTCGAGGTAGCCAAGAAGTACAATGCTGTGGTCATGGTGGACGACGCCCATGGAGAAGGGGTGCTTGGAGACCACGGGCGCGGCATCGTAAACTACTTCCACCTGGGGGGGGAAGTAGACATCGAGGTAGGAACCATGTCCAAGGCCTTCGGTGTGGTCGGCGGATACGCCGCGGGCACGCATACGCTGGTGGATTACCTCAAGAACAAGTCACGTACGATTCTCTTCAGTTCGACCATCACGCCTGCGGACGCCGGGGCCATTCTGAAAGTGACTGACATTCTCATGGAAAGCGACAACCTGGTGCGGCAGCTGTGGGACAACGCAGCGTACTTCAAGGACAAGATGAAGGCATTCGGGTTTGACACCTGGCGCAGTCAGACGCCAATTACGCCGGTCATCATTGGAGATGGCAGGAGTGCGAAAGATCTGTCCGCGCGATTGTTCGAGAAGGGCGTCTTTGCACAGTCGCTTGCGTTTCCTACTGTTCCCCAAGGGCTTGCCCGAATACGGTGCATGCTGTGCGCCGCACATACCCATGACCAGCTTGATTTTGCGGCGCAGAAGTTCCATGAGTCCGCGGTCGAACTCGGCATTCTAAAGAGGTGAACGGCTGATGGACCGCGCTCGTGTTCAGGCCGTGATCCTTGGCGGAGGACTTGGTACCAGGATGAAAAGCGCACTCCCAAAGGTGCTCCATGACGTACTGGGCCACCCCATGGTCTGGTATGTGGTCGAGGCGGTCAGAGGACTAGACGCGTCGCCGGTGCTGGTGACGCCGTCTGGCAATGAAGCATTTCGTGAGTTCTTTGGCGAGAGCGTCGAGTACACAGAACAACCAGAGCGGCTGGGCAGCGGGCATGCGGTTCAGTGTGCTATGGGCAAGGTGACAGCGGAGTTCGTTCTCATCTGTAATGGTGACAATCCACTGCCCTCTCAGCGGGACTATGAGGAGTTCGTCGATGCGTGTCTTGCAAAAGGGGCGCTTGCTGCGGTACTGTCGGCCGACCTTGCTGAGCCGCGCTCGCTTGGGCGCGTCATACGGGGCGAGAACGATTGCTTTACAAGAATCGTCGAGGCGCGGGACGCCACCCCCGCTGAACTTGCTATCCATGAAGTTAACACCGGCATCTACTTCTTCCGCACGCAGGAGCTTCGGCGGTGGATCAGCGACCTGAAACCCCAGAATGCCCAGAGGGAGTACTACATCACAGACTGCCTTGGGATGGCGATGCGCGATGGCGTTCGTGTTGAATGCCACCCAGCCCTGGACCGGTGGGAGCTTGTTGGCGTCAATGACCGTTCGGAGCTGGCTGCTGCGACGAGGTTGCTGCAGGTACGCAAGCAGGAGGCGCTGTTTGCGGACGGAGTCACGATCGATCTGCCCGGCACGGTGCGCATTGACTGGGACGTCACCGTCGAGGCCGACTCCGAGATTCGGCAGGGAAGTTGTCTCAAAGGAGAAACGCATGTGGGGCGGTCCTGCATCATCGGACCCTATACGACCCTCATCGATGCCGCCGTAGATGACGGTGCAAGGGTCGTGGCATCATACGTTGAGGCGTCCCACATTGGCAATGGCTGCACGGTGGGGCCGTTCTCCTACATCCGGCCCGGCACGACTACCGGCACGCAGTCGAAGGTTGGCGCGTTCTGCGAACTGAAGGCGTCGACGTTAGGAACGAGGAGCAAGGTTCCGCACCTGTCCTATATCGGGGACGCGACTATCGCTGAAGACGTGAACATCGGTGCGGGTACTATTACATGCAACTACGATGGATTCACGTCAGAGAAGCACAAGACGATTATCGAAAAGGATGCCTTTATCGGCGCAAACAACAATCTGGTCGCACCTGTCACGGTACACGAAGGCGCGTATACGGCGACCGGTTCGACGATCACACACGATGTTCCAGCAGAGTCGCTGGGCATCGCGCGGGCAGCTCAGGTGGACAAAGAGGGATGGGTCAGGAGGAAGAAGCATGGACAGTGAATATAACCCTATCAAGATCTTTTCCGGCAATGCAAACCGGCCACTGGCAGAGAAGGTCGCCTCATACTTAGGGGTTCCGCTGGGTGAAGCCGAAGTCGGCCGGTTCCCCGACGGAGAAATCAAGCTGCGAATCAGCGAGAACGTACGGGGACTGAACGTCTACGTGGTACAGCCCACGAACGCTCCCGCAGAGAACCTGCTGGAGCTGCTCATCCTGCTGGATGCTCTCAAACGCGCCTCTGCGGCGAGCATTACGGCGATTATCCCCTTTTTCGGTTATGCGCGGCAGGACCGCAAGGTACGGTCACGCGAACCAATCAGTGCTAAGCTGGTCGCCAATCTCGTGACCGTTGCGGGTGCGGACCGGGTCGTGGCGGTAGACCTGCACGCCGCACAGATTCAGGGATTTTTCGACATCCCAGCCGACAACTTGACCGCGATGGTCCAGTTTGCGCAGTACATCAAGCAGAAGCAACTGGATGACCTGGTGGTGCTGTCGCCGGATGTAGGCGGCGTGGCTCGCGCCAGCACGTTCGCGCAAAGTCTGCATGCTTCACAAGCTCTGTTCGTTAAGAAGCGTTTGTCTCCCGATGCCGTCGAAATACAATCCCTGATTGGTGACGTGCGTGACAAGAACGTCATCATTGCCGACGATGCCATTCACACGGGGAACACCATGCTCAACGCATGCGACCGAGCAATTGCGGAAGGCGCCAAGAGTGTCATCGCATGCGCCACTCATGCGGTGTTTGCCGGGAGTTCGCTGGATTTGTTTGCACGTTCCAAGTTCAGCGAGGTCATTGTCACGGACACGATGTACGTTCCTGGGCGCGAATACCCACCAGTGTTCACAGTATTGTCGGTCTCGGAGCTGATTGCGAAGGCCATCTATAATACTCATAATCACTCCTCTGTCTCTGCTCTGTTCCAGATGTGATGAGATGAGGTCTGCGTCTTGATGCAGAGCCCGTTTCGCATATACTTGAATGATAGCCTGGTAACCTGACATCTCTAAGGAGTAACTATGCAAAGAGTAGGAATAGAGGCCGTGCGCCGCGAGAGCGGCAAGCATGGCAAACTTAGTGCCCTGCGCAGGCAGGGGTACATTCCCGGTGTGGTGTACGGCCGTGGCATGACGGCTACTTCCGTTGCAGTGCCTGTGAGGGCGTTCGAACGCGCTCGTCGCACTGCAGGGGACTCTGCTATCATCGACCTGCAGTTTCCGGATGGCGCCAGCATGACGACTGTTGTCCACGAGTACCAGATGAACCCGATCCGGGATACGTACAGGCACGTGGACTTTCTGTCCATTGCTCTGGACGAAAAGCTCACCAGCAGGGTCGCCATCAAGCCTGTCGGAACGCCCATTGGTCTCAAGGATGGCGGCGTTCTTGAACATTCCCTCTACGAGCTCGAGGTCGAGGCCCTGCCCCTTGACATTCCTGATTTCATTGAAGTTGATGTCAGTGGTCTTGGCTTGAAGCACTCTATCCACGTGGGAGATCTGAACCTGGGAGAGAAGGTCAAGGTCCTCACCAGTGACGCTGTCACGGTGTTCTCTGTTGTAGCTCCGGCGGTAGAAGAAGCTCCAGCGCCCGCAGGAGAGGCCGTTGCCGCGGCCGAGGGAGCGGCACCCGCGGGAGCCGAAACTGCTGCGCCGACTGCTTCCGAAGATACCACCAAGGCTACGCCCAAGAAGTAGGTCGACGCCGCGTTGCTTGAGCCGCGTTGTTTGCATGACGTGCGCTGGTCCCTCGGGGCCAGCGCTTTTGCTGCACTGACATGCTCCACATGAGTGACGGCTGCTGTCATGAACATTGTGTTTGTCGGTGACGTTTTCGGGCGTCCCGGGCGAGACGCCGTCAAGAAGTTGCTGCCACGCATTAGGCAGGAGTTCGTGCCCGCCCTTGTGATAGCGAACGGAGAGAACGCTACCCATGGAACGGCGATGACGCGGCCTGCGTATGAGGAACTCGCTGCAGCTGGCGTGGACGTCTTCACGGGAGGCAACCATACGTTGGGCAAGAAAGACTCGCTCGACCTCATGGCCCTGCACGCCAACGTCTTGTGCCCCGGGAACATCAGCCCTGCAGTGCGCTCACACGGGTTTGGAGTGTTCGATACACCTGATGGTTCCGTGGCAGTCATCAATGCAATAGGTCAGTACTGCATGAATGGGGTCGACAGCCCGTTCCACTACCTCGAGGAGCTGCTGGGGTACCAGGACATTGCAGGAGCAGTGGTCCGGGTCCTGGACTTTCATGCGGAGGCAACGGCAGAGAAGGCAGCCATGCTGTACTTGACAGACGGGCGTCTGTCAGCTGTCATTGGTACCCACACCCATGTGCCGACCGCTGACGCACGCGTCACCCCGCGGGGGACAGCCTTCATCACTGATGTCGGGATGACTGGCGTCGGGACTTCGATTATCGGACTCGATCCGACAGTCATGCTGGAGCACTTCAGGACCGGTGTTACACAGCATCCGAAGGTTGCGACGGGCGATGCAGTACTTATGGCGGTCGTCGTTGACGTCGACACGGAAACCGGCCGAAGTCGTTGCATCACGCCTCTCATCAGGAACGCCTGAATATGCCAACCTTTGTTGTAAAGACGTTCGGGTGCCAGTTCAACGAACTGTACAGCGCCTCCGTGGCCGACATGCTGGAGCGTGCGGGGCTCGAGCAATCCACGGTACTCGACCAGGCCTCTCTTGTTGTCATCAACACCTGTGCTGTCCGAGAGAAGGCAGAGGAGAAGGCGTTCAGCTTCCTCGGAGAGGCAGCCAGGGCTGTGGATGCCAGCCGAATCATCTTCATGGGATGTAGCGCCACACTTGACCAGGAGAGGGCGAAGCGCATTGCTGGCCGCGAGCTGAATATCATACCCGGAACCGCAGGAGTTGAAGAAGTACTGGCGAGGGTGCAGTCGGTTGCCGCTTGCGTACAATCCGACCTCGCGGCCCCGCGCTCCCTGTTTCCTACAGCAGACATCGAGGTCGTGCGTGGCTGCGAAAGCGAGTGCACCTACTGCATCGTCCCGAGGGCCCGCGGCCGTGAGACCGTAGTGGACGCAGGAGTCATACTGCGGGAGGCTGAAGAGAGCATTCAACACGGGTTCCGAGAGCTGCTCTTGCTGGGCCAGAACATCAACCGATACCACTGGAACGGGGGCGGGCTTATCGATCTGCTGTCAGTAATTGACCGTCTCAACGGCGATTTTTGGTTCTGGTTTCTCAGTCCACATCCAGCGTACTTTCGGCGTACTGAGGTTGAGTGCTTTATGCAGCTCAACCACGCTGAGCGACACGTGCATCTTCCGCTCCAGTCGGGCAGTGACAGCATCCTGAGGCGTATGAACAGAAGGTATTCCATGGCTGACTATGATGCACTTGCAAGAGCCGTTCGAAGCGGTCAGGGCTGGAGACTGACCACAGACATCATTGTCGGTTTCCCCGGTGAGACGGACGAAGACTTCGAGGCCACCGTTGCAGCTGTGCACCGCTATCAGTTTGATGAGGTGTTCCTCGCCAAGTACTCGGACCGCCCTGGCACCCCGTCGTCAACCATGCGGGACAAGGTCCCGCGAAAGACCATCGATGAGCGCCACTCCGCTCTCCTTCGAGTCGTCCAGGACCTGAGTCTCCGGAGCAACGCCGGAATGGCTGGCCGTTCCGTAGATGTCCTTGTCGTGAAGGCTGCCGCCCTAGGGATGACGTTCGGCAAGTCGAGGGACGGACGGAATGTCTGGTTCGATAACCAAACCGGCATGTCCCTGCGTCCCGGTTCGTTCGTTCGGGTCACCGTCGACCATGGTTCACGGGAAGGACTCTATGGCGTTTGCATCGATTAATACCAGTCTGGTTGTGGCGATTATCGGCCCAACGGGAACGGGAAAGTCAGCTGTAGCGGTCGCTCTGGCCGCAGAGTTCGGAGGAACGGTTATTTCGGCCGACTCGATGCAGGTGTACCAGCGCATGAACGTTGGGACGGCGAAACTCGGCGCGTGCCAGCGCCGCGGGATTTTCCACGAACTCATTGATGTGGTCCCGCCCCAACACCACTTTTCTGTGGCAGAATACCAGCGCTTGGCGACTGCTGCGATTGAGATTGCGCTGGCGAGGGGACGCCTTCCTATCGTTGCCGGAGGGACAGGGCTCTACCTGCGAGCTCTCCTCGATGGATACGAGTTCCTAGCAGGGAAGCCGGATAATGGCACGCGGCAGAGACTGCGGTCACTTTCCGAAGACGAACTTCGGATGCGGCTGGCTACGGTGGACCCGCTGGCAGAGCGAGCGATTGCACCTGGCGACAGCAGGCGGCTGTGTCGAGCACTCGAGATAGCGGAGGAAACACAGTCGCTCCCCAGCGAGGTCAAGCACCGGCGGCACCCGGTGCCGTGGCGAGTCCTGCGTATCGGACTATGCATGGACAGGAGCCAACTGTACGTACGGCTGGAACAACGAGTGGACGCCATGATGGCTGCGGGCATGGAAGCAGAGGTTCGGAGTCTGCTCGCATCAGGAGTAACATCAGAAGACACTGCCATGCAGGGCATTGGCTACAAGGAAATTGCGTCCTGGCTCCAGGGCAAGACTTCACAGGAGGAAGCCGTTGCCCTTTGGAAACAGCGCACACGCAACTATGCAAAGCGGCAGGAGACGTGGTTCCGCAGGGAGGAGGACGTTCACTGGATCGATGTGTCCCATATGGCTGAAGCCGACGTGGTGCGACAGGCTGCCTGCCTGATCACCACCGCGAGAGAGGAACAGGTCACATGTTGACGGTGCAGCGGCTCCTGGAGCGGGCAGGCGAGCTGGAGCAGCTTCACGCTCCTGCAATTGCCGGAATACGCCGCACACAGCGCGTTAACTTCAGTCGCATACTTGACGCTTTTCACGAGGTCCATCTTTCGACGTCGGACCTGCGACCGGCGTCCGGCTATGGAATCGGGGATACACTCAGGGACAAGACCGAAATGGTTTTCGCGCTGCTATACGGCGCAGAAGCAGCGCTTGTTCGACCTCAGATCATTTCCGGCACGCATGCCCTCGCCATTGCTCTGTTTGGTCTTCTGCGGCCTGGAGACCTGTTGTGTTGTGTTACAGGTGCCCCCTATGACACTATGGAGGAGATCATTGGTATCCGTCCGTCGTCAGGGTCCCTCGCCGAGTTTGGTATTCGCTACGCTGAATGCGACCTGACGTCCAACCCGGAGGACCGCTGGCAGGATACCCTCACAGGGGCCTTTGGCCGCGCAAAGCCACGTGTTGTTCTTATCCAGCGAAGCAGAGGATACAAACGCGTCAGGTCCATCGGAGAAGCCGATATCAAGCGCATGATAGCAAGTGTGAGGAGCATCGCGCCCGAGTGCATGGTGGTCGTGGACAATTGCTATGGCGACCTGCTAGAAACGAGGGAGCCCACCATGGACGGTGCCGACCTGCTTGCGTCATCCTTTATGAAGAATGTCGGCGCGGGCATCGCATCGACCGGCGGTTACGTGGTGGGAACGCATGAAGCAGTTTCGCTTGCGGCAACTCGCTACTCGAGTCCGGGGGTTGGTGCGGAAATCGGGCCGAACCTCGGGTTTGCCGAAACATTTCTTCGAGGCCTGCTCTTTGCTCCCCTTGTGCTTGAGCAAGTGCTCATTGGAAACCTGCTTGCCAGTGCCCTGCTGGAGGAACAGGGCTTTGCCGTGGACCCCCATGCCGACGAGCAGCGCGGTGACATTGTTCTCCGTGTAGAGTGCAGGTCTGAGGGCCGGTTCATGGCGTTTGCCAGGGCTGTGCAGGAAAGTTCGGTTCTTGACGCCGATGCAGTGCCGGAACCTGCGCCGATGCAGGGGTACGACACAGACATCCTGATGGCGGGTGGAACACTGGTCCAGGGGTCGACCGTGGAGCTTAGTTTCGATGGACCGTTTTGCAAGCCGTTCGTGGGGTATCTTCAAGGTGGGCTGAACGCTTGGCAGGTCGTCGGCGCGGTCGCACGGGCCATCGTTGCCTGCCAGGACGTCTCAGGGTAAGCCTGTGGAAACCAATTGTGGTAGAATACTGCTTGGCAGTTGGCGATACGAGTGAGTGGAGGTCATCATGACCAGTCTAGATAGGGTGGATCCCGAAGTAGCAGACATCCTCAACCGGGAACTACGCCGTGAGCAGAACAACATAGAACTGATTGCATCCGAGAACTTTGTTTCGCCCGAGGTGCTCGCGGCTCAGGGTTCGGTTCTTACCAACAAGTATGCCGAAGGATACCCCGGAAAGCGATACTATGGCGGCTGCGAGTACGTCGACATGGTGGAAACGCTGGCGATCGAACGAGCCAGAGCATTGTTCGGGGCAGAGGGGGCAAACGTGCAGCCGCACTCCGGAACGCAGGCAAACCTCGAGGTGTATGCTGCCACCCTTCAGCCCGGTGACACCATATTGAGCATGTCGCTTGCTGACGGCGGACATCTCAGCCATGGGAGTCCGGTCTCATTGACCGGGAAACTGTATCGCATCGTTTCCTACGGGGTGCGCCGAGATACGGAGACCATCGACTATGACCAGGTCAGAACCCTTGCCCTGGCAGAGCATCCCAAGCTCATTCTCGCTGGAGCAAGCGCGTATCCCAGGCTCATCGACTATGCCGCCTTCCGTGAGATCGCTGATGCTGTAGGGGCAGTGCTCATGGTCGACATGGCGCACATCGCTGGGCTGGTTGCTGCACGCCTCATTCCGTCACCCGTTCCGTATGCTGATTTCGTTACGACCACGACTCACAAGACGCTCCGCGGGCCACGCGGGGGCGTGATCCTGTTCAGGGAACAGTTTGCCAAACAGCTAAACAGTGCTGTGTTCCCCGGAAGCCAGGGCGGTCCGCTGGAACACGTCATTGCTGCTAAGGCAGTAGCATTCAAGGAGGCGGCTTCACCCGAGTTCATCGTTTACCAGCGGCAAGTGCTGGAGAATGCGAGGGTGCTGGCAGAGGCTCTGGCAGAACGGGGTTACCGCATAGTATCCGGGGGAACCGATAACCACCTCATGCTGGTTGACCTGACGTCCAAGGGCGTGACGGGACGGGACGTCCAAACACTACTTGAATCCGTTGGCATCACAGTCAACAAGAACGCCATTCCATTCGATTCCCTGCCTCCATCCAAGGCGAGTGGCATTCGAGTGGGAACGCCTGCGGTGACCACACGGGGCATGCGGGAAGCGGAGATGCAGGAGACGGCGGCTCTTATCGACGAGGCAATCATGAACCGCACCGATGAGGCTAGACTGGCCAAGCTCCGCAGCCAGGTCTCTGCGCTTACTGCGAGGTTCCCAATCTATGTTGGTCTCGCGTACTAGGAGAAGACAACATGGAGTATCGTAACGTCCAGGTTCTAAATCATCCGCTCATTCGGCACAAACTGACCCTGTTGCGCAATCGGAACACGACGCACAAGGACTTTCGCGAGCTGGCCGAAGAACTTGCAGGGCTTATGACCTACGAGGTCTGCCGCGGCATGCACACGAGAGAATGTCGTATTGAGACGCCACTGGAGCCATACGGTGGACAGGAGCTGGAAAACGAAGTGACCATCGTTCCTATTCTTCGTGCAGGCCTTGTCATGGCACAGGGTATGTTGGACATGATTCCGCACGCTAAGGTCGGTCACATCGGTCTCTTCCGCGATGAGAGCACCCTGCAACCGGTCCAGTACTATTGCAAACTGCCGGACAGTACGCATGAATCGGATGTCTTCGTCGTTGATCCAATGCTTGCGACGGGTGGTAGCGCATCTCTGGCTATATCACTGGTCAAGGAGCGCCAGCCGCGCAGCATTTCCTTCTGTTGCATCATCGCGGCACCGGAAGGGATAGCGGTCCTTGCCCGTGATCACCCTGACGTCAAGGTTGTCACCATGGAGATCGACCGCCAGCTCAACGAGAACGGATATATCCTGCCCGGCCTTGGTGATGCAGGCGACAGGATCTACGGGACAAAATAGGTCATGCGCATCATTCTGACACAGGCACAGGTACTGTCCTTCATCGTTGCTCTGGGATTGAGCCTGATTGCGACGCCCCTCGTCACAAAGCTGGGCCTGCGCTGGGGCATCACTGACAAACCCGTGGAGGGGCCGAACGAGTCTGGCCAGTCCAGGCGGCACAGGGTAAACGCCAAAGTGACCCCGCGTACTGGCGGGATTGCTATCGTGCTCGCCTTCGTCGTCCCGGTTCTCTGGTTTAGTCACCTGACCCTGGAGCTCAAGGGCATCCTTATCGGAGGTGCGATCGTGTTTGTCGGCATGCTACTGGACGACATGTTCGACATTCCAGCCGTGCTCAAACTGGTGATACAGTCGATTGCGGCCGTCGTCGTCATCTCCTTCGGAGTGCGCGTGACGGCACTGACCGACTTCCTGCACGGGGGATTCTTCGAGCTGGGAGCGTTTGGCATCGTGCTGACCTACCTCTGGATTGTGGGGATTACCAATGCTGTGAATCTCATCGACGGTCTGGATGGGCTTGCTGCGGGTGTCGCCTCACTAATCCTTCTGGCAATGTTCTTTTTTGCCATCTTCAAAGATATGGCCACCCTTGCCGCACTCCTTGCCGCACTCCTGGGAAGCGTCCTGGGTTTCCTGGTGTTCAACTATAATCCTGCCAAGGTTTTCCTGGGAGATGCAGGGTCGGAGTTTCTTGGGTTCATGATTGCGAGCTTTTCCATCTATGGAACACTGAAACTGCCCACCACCATTATGCTCGTGCTTTCCGTGTTTGCTCTGGGTATTCCAATCGCCGAGACGGCTTCGAGCATCTTCCGGCGCGTGGCCAGACATCAGTCGCCGATGGAGGCTGACAACGGGCACTTCCACTACCTCCTCCTCTTCCGTGGATGGAGCCAGAGGCGCATTACGACACTGTACTATGTTGTCACGTTTGTGCTGTGCTCCATTGGCCTCGTCATCGCACTTGTGGGAGCCCACTGACATGGCACGAGGCATCCTGTGCATTTTTGGCACCAGGCCGGAGGCCATCAAGATGGCGCCGGTTGTGAAAGCCCTTGAAGCGGATGCGAGGTTTGACAGTCACGTCCTTCTCACAGGTCAACATATGCAGATGCTCGATGACGTTGTCGAGATGTTTGGCCTTGACATCTGGAGGGACCTGGCGGTTATGAAGGACCGGCAGACACTGCCATATCTGACCGCCGCCCTGATCACGCAGATTTCGCAGGCCCTTGAGGAACTGAAGCCGGACCTTGTCCTGGTTCATGGTGATACGACAAGCACCTTCATGGGCGCACTCGCTGCCGTCTACAGCAAGCTGCCCGTGGGGCACGTCGAGGCGGGACTGCGCTCACACGAAAAATACAGCCCGTTCCCGGAGGAGGTCAACCGAGTGCTGACTGACCAGCTGTCTGACCTGTGTTTCGCTCCCACAGACGAGGCGAGGCGCAATTTGCTGGGCTCCGGTATTGAGGACAGTCGCATCAGCGTTGTTGGCAATTCCATCGTCGACGCGGTCCAGTTGGCCCTGCCGCATCTGCATCGGCCCCAGGTGATGGAGCAGCTCGACCGGAAAGCGGGTCCATTGATTGTCATGACTGCGCATCGGCGCGAGAACTTGGACACGGGTATCAGCATCTTCTGCGACGCGCTGGTAACCCTCTCGAGGAACCATCCGGAGTTCACCTTCGTTTTTCCTGTGCACTTGAACCCCGTCGTCCGGCAGACCGTCTTCACGAGAGCATCTGGTCTCAGCAATGTCGTCCTCACCGACCCGTTGCCCTACTTTGACTTTCTGTACCTGCTGGAGCATTGTTCGGCAATTCTCAGCGACTCCGGCGGTATCCAGGAGGAAGCAGTGACGCTCCACAAGCCGATGTTCCTGCTGCGAGAGGTCACAGAACGTCCCGAGGCAGTTGCCAGCGGCTGGGTCAAACTCGTTGGCCAGGACGAGGGGTTGATTCTGTCATCGTTCGAGGAACTCGCGCGTCATGGATTTTCTGTCGTTCCCTCGGCGCAGGCTAATCCGTATGGCAATGGAACTACCTCGCAGCAGATTCTAACCGGCATCAGTCAGTTTTTCGGCGGGGCAGGTGGAAAGGAGTAGCATGGTGGAAACAAATGAGAGCTTTGTTGTTCAAGGTGGGCACACCCTGCACGGAACGGTTCGCTGCAGCGGGGCAAAAAACTCCATTCTGCCGCTCGTGGCGGCGGCTATTGCCGTTCGTGATGTCGTCACCTTCCAGAACGTCCCCGACATTTCGGACTTGCGGTC
>DHFO01000008.1:36990-66086 GCA_002402295.1 Caldiserica bacterium UBA4822 | reverse complement strand
ACGCGGGTCGAGAACGTCAACGGCTTCAGTCTCCGGGGTACCCAGACACTCGTGGGCGCGCTGCTGGGACGGGAACATCGTGCAATGCTCCCCTCACTTGGCGGATGCAGTATTGGGGCTCGTCCGATTGACCTTCACATCAAGGGACTCCACGCCATGGGCACGGAGTTCGAATGGAAAGATGGCTACCTCAGCGGTCATGCACCGGCACTACGGGCATGTGACGTTTATCTGGACTTCCCAAGCGTGGGGGCGACCGAGAATCTCCTCATTGCCGCTGCACTCGCAGAGGGGACTACGCGCGTGTTCAATGCGGCCCAGGAGCCGGAGGTGTACGACCTCATCTCGTTCCTCAACAAGGCAGGCGCCCGTATCGTCCCGGTCTTCCCGTTCGGCTTCCGCATCGAGGGCGTGCCTCAACTCCACGGAGCATCGCACAGCGTTATCGGTGACCGGATTGAGGCGTCGACACTCATGCTGGCCACGGCTATCACGCTGGGGGAAGCGACGATTACGGGTGTCGATGCACGGCATATCTGGTCGATTATTGCCAAACTCCGCGAGACAGGAGCAACGGTGGAAGTTGAGGGAGATGATGCCGTGGTCGTGCAAGGCCGTCCTGAATATAGAGCAACAGACATACGGACGTTAACGTTTCCAGGGTTCCCCACGGATGCCCAACCACAGATGATGTCTTACTTGGCGCTGGCGCGCGGAAACTCCGTCATCGTTGAGAGTATTTTCGAGAACAGGTTCGGTGCTATTCTAGAACTGGAGCGCATGGGTGCCCGGATAAAGGTGACGGAGGAAACAGCCATCGTCGAGGGAGTCGATTCCCTGAACTCAGCTGTCGTCCAGGCTAAGGACTTGCGAGGGGGTGCTGCTCTCGTTCTTGCGGGTCTGGCAGCGCGGGGGGCTACGACCGTAAAGTCCATCCACCACATTGACCGGGGGTACGAGACTCTTGACAGCAAGCTCGCGCAACTGGGGGCCCGCATTACCCGTGTCGCCTGACATGGAGGTGTTGTATGATACAGGAACAGCAGGTTCTTGATGTACTGCGCTCTGTGTATGACCCGGAGATTCCTATAGATGTCGTTGACCTGGGGCTGATCTACAAGGTTGACGCTACGGCCGAAGGCGACGTGAGCATCCGCATGACCATGACGGCGCCTCAGTGCCCGATGAGTGGATACCTTGTGCAACAGGTCGAGGAAAGCGTGCGGACCATTGCTGGTGTCAAGAGTGTTCATGTGGACCTCGTGTTCGAGCCGCCCTGGGATCCGTCTATGATCAAACAGGACGGTCTCAAGAACCTGGGGTTGGGAGCAGCGGCCGCCCCAGACGCCGCAGAGGGGGAATGCCCTCCAGAGTAATGAATAAACTCGCGGCGCGGCAGCCGGCAGGCGCGCTTGCGGCGAACCTCGACCAACTCATCGAGGAATTCCTACTGGCGCAGGACGTAAGTCCGGCGAGCAAAGTTGTCTACCGTCGCGCACTGAAGCCATTCAGGGAGTTCCTAGAGCTGCGTGAGGCGAGCGGTGTGACCGGCTACCTGACGAGGACGGATGTTGTCCAGTACAAGAGTCATCTCCTGGCTCAAGGAATGTCGCCCCGAACAGGCAATCTCTACCTTACTGCGATGCGCCAGTTCTTTCGCTACCTGGAGGCCAACCGCATCTACCCCGACGTGTCTGCCGGGCTGAAGGGCTTCAAGCGCTCCAGTGGATTCAATCGGGACCCCCTCACCGTGCAACAGGCGCGAGAGCTTCTGGACACGATCGATTGTTCGAGCCTTGTCGGCATGCGTGACTACGCGATGATTAACCTCATGCTGCGGACGGGCCTCCGGACTATGGAAGTCGTTGGGTCAGACGTGGGCGACATTCGCCAAAGCGCCAATGCCACACTTCTCTATGTGCGCAGCAAGGGCAAGGATGGCAAGGACGATTTCGTCGTGCTGACTCGCGAGACATACGAGCCCATTGCGCGATACCTTGCGGCACGTCGGTGCAGTGATCCTCGCAGTCCCTTGTTCATCTCCCATTCCAGCTCAAACTCCGGAGCGCGGCTGAGCACCGAGGCACTTCGCATGGGCGTCAAGAAACGGCTGATGGGCATTGGTGTCTTCAGCTCTCGAGTTTCGGCGCACTCCCTGCGCCATACGTTTGCCACCATGGCACTGCAGAACGGGGCGACCATCGAGCAGGTGCGGGACACCCTGCGCCATCAGAATATTACGACGACCCAGATCTACGTGCATACAGGTGACCGTATTGAGCACGCGGCGGAAAAAACCATCAAGATTTAGCTTCCATCTTGGAAACGCGAACGCCACTCCCAAAAAGTGGCCCTAGGAAGAGATTTCACCCGAGCAATGCGTATAACTGCACCTGAGATTCGCTCAGAGGCCCGCAAATCGAGGCCGCGGTGGCGCGCTGCAGGCGGGCTCAGGCAGGAGCACTCGTTAGCGTCAAGGGTGATGCATGGTACCTATGGCAAGGGTGACCTGGCGAAGTGACGGCGAGGAAGGAAGAAGGGTCGTCTCCATCCTGCGACATCCCGTTTGAAGGGATAGCATAAATCAATATTTATGCTATCGTGCTCTGAGTGTTAGTAACTTTTCCGGAGTGTCTCTGACGAATGGGTCGGCGAGGAAAAGGTCATTCCGTCGGACAGCCGCCGTCCATTGATGAGTTCCCCCACGGACATCGGCTTCTTACCGGGAAACTGGACGACCTCGAGCTCGAGCCACCCTTCTCCACATCGGACTGCGGCGCGTCTGCGGCTCAGGAGCGACAGAGTCCCGGGACGACCTGGACGTTCCTTGGAGTCTGGCAGACTAGCCAGGGGTGAAGCACGCACAATGCGCAATCTGTCGCCGCTTGAGCTGGTAGATGCGCAGGGGTCGGGGGACAGCGCGCGTATCTGGTTGTACACCTGGGTAACAGGGCGGCTCCAGTCGATCGTCTCGTCCTCCGCCCTTAGTTTGCGGGCATAGGACCCTTCTCCTACCTGTGGGCGCCCCTCCACGTCGCCGCAGGCCAGGCGTTCTATGACTGAACACGCGAGGGGAACACCGGCCCAAATGACGGACCGTTCCACATCAGGGCGGTAGTCCGTGCTCGCAATTTCGAATTCCTGCTCGGCAAGAATATCTCCCCGGTCGAGTGCTCCGTTCATCTGAATGATAGTGACGGCCGAGACCGTGCACCCGTCCATGATCTGACGCTCAATGGGCGCTGCTCCCCGGTAGCGGGGCAGCGGCGACGGGTGGAGGTTGATCGACGCGAGTCTGGGGCTGTCCAGCAGGTCCTGCGGCAGCAACTTTCCGTAGGAACAGAGAAACACCAGGTCGACGCCCTCCTTCAGGATGGCCGCACGCAGTACATCCGCCGGGACATCGGCGCCGTTCATGACAGGAATGGAACGCGAAGTCGCCCATTCCTGAACAGGGTTCTCGACGAGCCGCCCGCGTTCGACACGCGCGTGTTCAGAAATCACAGCAAGCACGACGGTGTACCGCTTGGCAATGACGTCAAAGATGGGGACCGATATGGCCGATGAACCGAACACGGCGATACGGACGTCGGTTGCCATGGTCAGGAAGCGGCCGCTCGCGCCTCGATTGCCTGGGCCAGGATCTCAGCTACAGGACTCCCCTCCTGGACGGTAATCGTGGAGGGATCCTCTATGTGGTCGATGAACAGCTTTCCCTGCAGATGGTCAGTTTCATGCTGAATCACTCGTGCCTCAAGCCCGGAGAACTCGCGGATACGCCGCTTCCCCGACCGGTCTAGATACGACAGGGTGATCTGCTCGGCGCGTTCGATGGGCGCCCAGATGCCTGGAATACTCAGACATCCCTCCTCGTTCGTGGTCGTTCCTTTGTGGTCGAGGATCTGGGGATTGGCGACAAGCCGCAGGCCATCACCAACATCGTAAATGAAAAAAGCCAGCTCCAGTCCCACCTGCGACCCAGCCAACCCGACCCCGTTGGGTTTCATGAGCGCTTCCATGGACGTGGCGAGGTCGAGAAAGTCGCTCGTTATCTTGCGTATTGGTTTCGCCTTCTTCCGAAGGGCGGGATTGCCTATCAGTACAATCTTCATGATATCAGTATACCCGGACCAGCGCGGTTCGGAAGAGGCGACTGTGAGCGAGTGCCTTGTTCACAGATGTTCCCGGGCTCGGATGGTCGCAGCTCACGCGGAACGCAAGCGAAGCGGTCGTATGACCGCCGGAGCCATGGAGGAGGTCTCCGTGCAGACCCTGTGCCTCGACACCTTCGACGGCAAGTGCGCTCGCTAGTTCGGCTGTCAGAATCTCGACCGTGGAGGACCGGCGAGGTGGCATCTGGACCTGGACTACAAACTGACGCGCGTAGGGAGGCATCACCAGTGCGCGGCGCTGCTCGCGCTCCGAATCAAGAAACGTCGCAAATGCACCGAGATTCTCCAGATATGTCCGAAGGGCCAGCGACCGACGGTCAAGCTGGACAAGCACCGAACTCGGCGGAGACTCGACGACCGCACCGAGAACCACGGCTGCCAGTTGCTCGACATTGTCGAAAACCGGATGCCGAAGGCCAACGCTGATATCCGGGAAAACCACAAGCGCAGGCCGCAACTCCGGAATCGTCTGTACGTCCGCGTAGGTTCCAAGGTAAATGAGTGGTCGTGGCACGGCCGAAGTCCCGAGGAACTGGACTGTGGAAGCCGGGAAGGTCCTGCCGAGTTCCCTTTGAAGCCGGTCAAGGCCGTAGCCACGGGCGCGCAGCGCCGACCCACCACAATTGGGACAGACATCCGGCGCCTGCTCGATATGACCGCATTGTTTGCAGAAAAGCGTTGCCCGGTCACTGTTCAGCGTCAGTGTCGAACCGCAGTCGGGACATGTGGCGGTGTACCCGCATTCAGCGCACTCCACGAGGGTCGCATAACCTCGCAGGTTAAGCAACAGCAGCGCCGGAAGCCGGCGTTCGAAGGTGTGCCGCAGCAACTTCATTGTTTCGGGAAGCACGATGCCTGGTCGCGGTTTCGACGGAGAACCTTCGGAACCTGACCGGATAATAAACACCGGAGATGCCGGATGCTCAGAGGAGATGGCGGAGTTGTCAGCTGCTCGCGAAAGGTTGCCCGTCGCATCGAGAAGAGACAGCGTCGGGAGACTCGCACCGACCCGGCAGGCAATCCCCCGCGCCCGACAGAAGGCCTCAACCAGGCTGACGAGGGTACGCTGCGAGAACCGCTGCCAGAAGAACGGCCACTCACCCGGAACGCCAAGGTCAACAATGACCAGGCGCACCTGTGGAAGGAGGGTGGATGAAAACTGCCGGGTGCTCAGCCATATTGTGGACAGAGGATTTCCCCTGAATGTTCTCGCGGGGGCAGCAGGCCACCGTGTGACGGAAAGGTTCGCCTCGGTACGCAGGCGTGCTTCGTAGAGGTCTGTCAAAGGATCCGCGCTGGTGATGATGGCAACGCTGGCGCCAGCTTCCACTACCTCTTGCACAGAGGGCAGGAAGGAGGCTACTCGTTGTTCGAACGTATCGACGAGAAACAGGGACGGCTCGCCAAGGTTGCAGGGGGCGCATGCAGCGCCTTCGACGTCAGCAAGCCTCTCATCCACAACCACTCCCTGGGTGTAGAGGCTTCGGCGAGTGACAGGATTCAGTTGCCAGAGCACCTGACTCAGGTCGCCACCTCCCGCGAGACAGGATAACAGCTCGCGTGCCCCGGAGGTGCTGGCCGAAAATCCTGAGTCCCTTGCCGAGACGACCTGCAGCTGGTGGAGCAGACCGGGACCATTATCCACCGTTAGACGTGCGCGGCGGCTTCTTGTGTGCGCTTGCGAGGACTGAAGAAAGCGCACAATCGCCAAGGCATCGTCCCACCCAAGGACTTCTTCCTCCAGGTGGAGCTGGAATGCTTCAATCTGGCCATGCAGCTGCGGATAGATGCCAGGAGCGTTGCACATACCGAGGACAGGTTCGGGCACGCTCGACGAATCTGTCGCGGCCGCTGATGTTGTTACCAGGAGCGCTGGCGAGACGTTGTGCAGGAGAGGCACCAGGTACCAGGAGCCAGGCAGGGCACAGTCAGCGCAGGCTGCCATGTCATACGACAGCAGCCTGCGTGAGAACGGTCCTCGTTGATTGAGAACCGTGAATTGCCCAACCACGATTTAGAGCTTCAGCCAGTTCTTGAGTTCGCGGACCAGGTCAAGCTCCTCCCAGCTGAATCCGGGCAATCCGAAGTGTCCATGCATCGAAGTCTCCTGATAGATGGGCTTGCGCAGCCCAAGGTAGTCGATAATGCCCATGGGGGTCATGTTGATGTTCTGCGCTATCACATCGCGAACAACCGTCTCTGGCAGGCTGCCCGTCCCCTCAAAGAAGAGCTCAAACGACACAGGGTCCTTCTGTCCAATCACATAAGCAGTCTGCGTCAGGCATCGATGGGCGATACCGGCCGCAACAATATTCTTTGCCAAGTAGCGCATGAGGTAGGTCGCGGAGCGGTCCACCTTTGTGGGGTCTTTGCCGGAAAACGCGCCGCCTCCATGGGGTATGCGACCGCCATAGGTGTCAATTCCCAGCTTTCTGCCAGTCATGCCCGTGTCAGACTGGGGCCCGCCCACGACGAACTTTCCAGTCGGGTTCACAAAGATGGTCGTCTTGTTATCTAGCAATTCACTCGGCAACACAGGGCGGACAATCTGCTCGATGATCTCTTGCCGCGCGTGCTCAGACATCTGAGAAGGGTGGGCGGGGTCAAGCACTGTGTCCAGGTGCTGTGACGAAAGGACCACTGAACGCAGGTATACAGGCTTGCCACCCTCATACTCGAGCGTCACCTGGCTTTTTCCGTCCGGTCCCAGGTAATCGAGAACGTTCTGACGGCGCACCGCCTCTTGCTGAACCGTGAGTCTGCGCGCCAGTACATAGGGAAGGGGCATAAACTCCGGGGTCTCGTCCGTCGCATAGCCGTACATGATGCCCTGGTCTCCGGCGCCGCCTGCATCGACGCCCTGCGCAATGTCCGGGGACTGCCGTCCTATGGCATTCACGACGGCGCACGTCTTGGCGTCGAAGCCGTACTTGGGGTCGTTATAACCTATATTGCCAATAGTCGATCGGACAATCCCGTCGACGTCGACAAACGCATGCGTCGTAATCTCACCACCCACAATGACGAGTCCATGGGTGACGAACGTCTCACATGCGACCCGGCTGTAACGATCGTCCGTCAGCAGCTGGTCGAGAATGGCATCCGATATCTGGTCGGCCACCTTGTCTGGATGCCCAACAGTGACAAACTCTACGGTCTGGCTGGTGCGTGAACTCTTCTCCATGATTCGCTCTCCTTGGGGAAAAACACCTGACTGGACAAATGGGGACTATGCGCTGTGGACGTCGTCGGGACTGTTGCCGTCATCAGTGGTGGCACGTTGTCGAGACGAGGCCAGCAGACGGGCAGCTGACTTGCGCAGAACATCGTCGACCGGTTCCCGCAGAGGGTCTGGCTTATCCTCAAGGAAGTCGTGGGACGTGTCCAGGAGCTCGCGAATCAGACGATATTTGTTGGGGTCGACTTTCGCGACAAGTGTCTCCAGGTAGAGATTTGCAAGCTCACGCTCGTGTTTAGACAAACCTGCTGTATCCTGAGTCTGTTCCATGTTCACTCCTATTTGCGCCGTTCACACTGTATGATCATATCAACAATATCCACTGTTGAAGGCAGGTCCCGGTTGGTGACCATATAGTCGTACTCCGCAGCAAACGTCATCTCATACTTGCCAAGTTCAAGCCGGCCTGCAATTTCCTCCGGGGTTTCAGACCCTCGACACGCCAGGCGGTGCTGCAGCTCGCCCTGCGTCGGGGGTTTGAGGAACACCATCAACGCCTGCGGAAACTGCGCCTTGATCCGGGTGCCTCCATGAACATCGATCGTCAGTATGATGACTTCTTCCGGACGGATGCTCTCCAGCGATTGCACCAGTGTCCCATATCGATGGCCACGCACATCAGCATACTCGGCGAAAAGGCCCTTGTCAACCCAGTCTGTGAAGCAGCTTTCGGTGACGAAGTGATAGTCAATCCCGTCACGCTCATCGGGGCGAGGACTCCGGGTCGTCACCGAAACCGAGCGATGCATCTCTGGGTGTCTGCGAAGGAGCTCCCGTACTACCGTACTCTTGCCGACACCCCCTGGGCCTGAGACAACAACGATCACGGACGCCCTCCCTGACGCAACAACTCCACGGCACGAGCCAGTTGACCATCTCCGGGCAAAGTTCCAACGTCCGCTGCGCTGGGATTGGTCACCTCCACGTCTGGCGTGAGCCCTTTCTTCTGAATGGCATTCTTGTCTGGAGTGAAGTATTCCTCGACGGTCACTTTGAGTTCGAACCCGTCGCTGAGGTCCCAGCTGCGCTGGATGAGCCCCTTACCATAGGTTGTCGTTCCGACGATGGTGGCTGCCTTGTTCTCCTTGAGCGCGGCAGCAAAGATTTCGGAAGCGCTCGCAGAATCCTGGTTCACAAGTACGACAACAGGGTAGGAGACGGACCTGCCGTGTACGGTCACCGGACTCATCTCCCCTCCAGCAGCCTTGGTCCATAGCGCCGTTCCATCGGGTATGAATTGTGCGAGCATGTCCAGGCACTCATTCAGGTAGCCCCCGCCATTGTCGCGGATGTCGATGACAAGGCCCGTAATCTTCTTGCTCTCAAGGGCTTTCAGCGCAGCGGAGAACTTCGTGGCCACTCCGGAACTGAAGGAGGACACTGACACGTACCCTACATCGTTCGCAATGATCTTGCTTTCGACCACTGGCAGCTCAACCTGCCGCCGCACGATGGTGTACTCCAGCGACGCGTCTCCACGTCCGACCTTGAGATGGACAGAAGTGCCCGCCTTGCCTTTTACGCGGGCCGATACCACGTCCAGGCCCAAGCCGCGGGCGTCCGCCCCATCGATGGCCAGGATAATATCGCCCGCCTCGAGGCCGGCCTCTTCCGCAGGAGTTCCCCGAAAGACGCGCACGATTTCAACGGCATCGGCCCCCGCGTTTTCGGAGATAACGACGCCAATACCAACGTACTCCCCTGCCAGCTCCTCGCGGAAGTCAGCTGCCTCGGCTGGCGTGAGGAGAACAGTGTATGGGTCACCAAGACCTGCCACCTGTCCCTTGAGCAGCTTGGTAGCATCGACCTGCTGGTAGTACTGCAGGGACAGGGTGTCATAGATCTCGCCAGAGAGTTTCAGGTACTCGTCTCTGCTCAACGTCGTCTGAATGGACGCAGGCCTCTGCGTTGACGCAAAGCGGGGCCCAAGGACCGGGTACAGTAGAAATCCGGTCCAGAACGACACGGCAATGACGGCGAGAAGCACGACGCCCCTGATGAGGGCAGTTTTCCTGGATGCCATGAGTATCTCCCTGATGGTGGCTACGGCTTGGGGCCGAGGTAGTTGAACGGATTCTTAGGCGTGCCGTCAATACGGACTTCAAAGTGAAGGTGAGGCCCCGTGCTCCACCCGGTATTGTCGGACAATGCAATAGTCTGCCCCCTCTTGACCGAGGCGCCCTTCTTGACGACGAATGACTTGAGGTGGCCAAACACGAGTGTCATGTGCTGGCCGCACTGCAGCATCAGCATGTTGCCGTAGCCGGAGAAGCGCCCCTCATACTCAACCGTGCCATCTGCGGGGGCCCGCACCGGCGTCGCCATCGGGCACCCCATATCAATGCCATTGTGCATTTCCCGGACACCATTGATGGGGTCGTTGCGCATGCCAAACAGCTCCGTGATATGAATCGTTCCGGGGATGGGCCAGAGCAGCTTGCCGGTCGGCTCGGCGCCGGGATGCTGCTGACGATAGATCTCTGCGACAATCTGATCGATAAGCTTGTTTTCCCGTGCCATCTCGTCCTGAATCCGTTTGTTTTCTGCTGCGTAATTGCTGCCCTTGGCTGCGAGGTAGTTCAGCGTCTGCTGCTTCGCCGCCGTCTGTTGATTCAGGAGGTCTGCCTGTTGCTTCTTCAGTGCGTAGACGTTCTCGAGCTGCGCCTTTGTCGAGGCATACGCTGCACGGTCCGACTCGAGAGCAAGCTTCTGAGTACTGACAGCGTCCAGCGACGCGGTAATCTGTCGGAGGACTGCCGAGACACCCTGCTGTGCATTCACCATCGTATTGAGGTCCCCGCCTGCAAACGCAAGGCCGGCGACGTCCAGATTCGACACATGGTAGAGCAGTTCTACGGTTCCTTCGGTCTCAGCGGACAGCTCTACATACTGCTTTTCCCTCGCGGCTATCTGAGAAGCCGTCGTGCCAAGCAGACGCTCCAGCTCCGTAATCCTGGAATCGATATTGCCCATGTCGCCTTGGAGTTGGTCCATCTGCTCGTTCAGTGCGGTGAGTTGGCTGAGCAGGTCGTACTTGGCGGACTTGTTCTGCGCGATGAGCTTCTGAATCTGCTGCAGCTGGGACTTCAGCGCATCAAGCTTGTTCTGCGCTGCCTTCAGATCGCTTGTAAGGTCACCCTCGACCCCGGGAATGTCGCCCAGCATGAGAGCAAGAATGCAAACGATAAGAAAGACTGCAACAGCTCCGCGTCGCTTGTTCATTCGAGCAACATCTCCTCTCGCCGCTGTTCCTCGTCGATGTGGTATGCAAGCAGTGTAGCTGCAAGGCACGCAAGGACAAGACAGACCAGCGAAACAAACAGCACCACTGATGCTGCCCCCGCGTACAGGACCCCCGTGGGCTGCGGCGTAATCCAACCGAAGGACGCTGTAATCCGTGAGCTCGCACTGCGCACGACACTCGGGAGCACGATGAGAAACAGGACGGACGCGCACGCCCAGACCGCCACAAGGTGAGCAGGAGTGAGCAGCAATACCTGGGCATTGCTGGCCCCCGCGATTCCAAGGACGGTAGTTTCCTTGCGCTTACTGTTGATAATGCCGAATGCCATGAGGCAGAACCCCGCAACAAACAGCAGGCCAGCGAGCACCATGACCGACAGGAGCAGGTTGCGGACAAAGACTCCTGCCGCGGCCATGCCCTGTACCGACGCTTCATCGTACTCGACGGTTTGAATACCGGCCAGCGAGCGCAGTTCGGCCGCTAGACTCGATATATCCTGAACGGTCACCGGGTAGACCTTGATAAGAGGGGGGATGGGGTTCTTCGTGAGGTCGCTAAACACACTGGAAAACTGCGGGTACTGCTCCTGGAGACTCTTCAGACCATCGGAGGGGCTCACATATTCCGCACGAGCGACCGCTGCGTCCTGCTGTATCTGTTGCAACAAGGTGTCGATAGATGTCTGATCCAGCCCCTTGAGCAGGTATGCGTTGATAGCATGCGTGCTCTGAATCTGGGAAACCGTATGACGGACGTCCTCCGACATAGCGTAGATGCCGCCGCTCGCTACCATGAGAAGAGCGATGAGGACCGTGACCAGGATGCTGCGAAGCGGGTGTCGGGCCAGGTCTCGCAGGGTCTGTTCAATTATGAACATGTCAGAAGTTCCCCTCCTCCACTTTTCGGCCTCCTCGCAGCCGCACGAACGGGAGACGGGTTGATTGAACGAGGTACAGGTCGTGCGTGGCCATGAAGACGGTCGACCCGCCGCGATTTGCGTCACGCAGCACCTCGACGATCTTCTCACCGTTGGACAGGTCGAGGTTGCCGGTGGGCTCATCGGCAAGAATGATGTCAGGTTTCGATATGAGTGCCCGCGCCAGTGCTACGCGTTGCTTCTCTCCTCCGGAGAGGGAGCAGCAGACCCGATTCTGATATCCGGACAGTCCGACTCTCTCCAAGCAAGAATCTACCTGGCCGGCCGCGGCGCGTTTGTCCACGCCACGGACTATCAGTGGCAAGGCAACGTTCTCTGCCACGCTGCGGTCGAAGAGCAGCATGTAGTCCTGGAACACCATTCCGATTTTTCTTCGCAGGGCCGTAAGGGAATTGCCGTGAGCTGCTGCAGTATCGACACCATCCACGAGGACAGTGCCACTGGTCGGGCGCTCCGCCCGGTAAATCATGCGGAGAACCGTGCTCTTTCCTGCGCCGGATTCGCCGGTGAGGAACACAAACTGCCCTGCTTCAACCTTGAACGTTACATCTCTAAGTCCGTAGTACCCATCCTCATACCGCTTTGAAACGCTCAACACTTGTATCATCAGCGTGTACCAAGCTCCTTGAATCCTTGACCTAGTGTCTCTGTCACTTCCATGATGGCCACGAACGCGTCGGAGTCAACCTCGTGCACGATCTGCTTGAGATGGGAAATCTGACTCTGAGGAACCACGCAGAACACCACCTCTTTCGGTTCCCTGGTATAGGCGCCTACCGCCGTAAACTTGGTGACGCCGCGCTCCAGTTCGGACATGATGCGGGCGGCAATCTCTTCGGGTTGAGAGCTGACGACCCACGCAGCCTTCGAGAACGACATCCCTTCCTGGACAAGGTCGATGGTCTTGGACGATATGTACAGGGACAGGATAGAATACAGGGGAATGGTCACGCTCTTGAACGCTACGCCGGACAGAACGATGATAACCGTATCAATGACAAGGAGCGTCGTGCCGAATGTAAGCCCGATGTGCTCCGACAGGAGCTGGGCCAGCAGATCCGTCCCGCCGGTCGACCCGAAGAATCGGAAAATGACGCCGATGCCAACGCCCATGATGACACCGGCATACACAGACGACAGGAGTATGTCCACCTCGAACCCACTCGTGTACCGCACCATGATGTCAATCAAGACGGAGGACATGACCGTGGCATACATGGAGCGCCACAGGAATCCACGCCCCAGTCGCCTGAAACTGATGAGGAACAGCGGGGCGTTGAGGATGATGATGGTCACGCCAATCGGTGCTCGGGCAAAGAAGTGAGCGATAACGATGGCCAGGCCAGAGATTCCCCCCGGTGCCAGATTGCGGGGAATGACGAAGAGGGCAAACGAGAGGGCGTAGATGACACACCCCACCGTGATGCCGACGACGTCACGAATCGCCAGGCCGACTGTTTTCCGTGTCATGCCGAACGCTCGCCAGGATGAAGTCCTGCAAGTCGCCGTCAAGAACCGCGTCCACGTTGCCCTTCTCGACGCCTGTGCGATGGTCTTTTACAAGTTTATAGGGCTGCAGGACGTACGAACGGATTTCGTTCCCCCACTCTGCCGACTTGAACGCACCTCGCACTTCCGAGATCTGGGCGTCCCGCTGCTGTTCCTGATAGACAAGCAGCCTAGACTTGAGCACTGCCATGGCCATTCGTTTGTTCTGCAGCTGAGAACGCTCGTTTTGACAGCTTGCGCTGATTCCGGTCGGTATGTGGGTTATCCGCACGGCTGTTGCGACTTTCTGAACGTTCTGCCCACCATGGCCTGACGAGTGATAGACGTCAATCCGCAGTTCATCTTCAGGAATGTCGACATTGGAAGCAGTGTCGGGAATCTCCGGGATGACGTCCACAGCAGCAAAGGAGGTATGCCGGCGTTTGTTGGCATCGAAGGGACTGATGCGCACGAGACGGTGGACCCCTTTCTCGTGCTTCAGGAGACCATAGGCATACTGCCCACGAACGACAAGCGTGCAGCCTTTGATGCCAGCCTCCTCACCTGGAGTATAGTCTGCCACGACAATCTCATATCCCTGTCGCTCCGCATAGCGCATGTACATTCGCATCAGCATTTCTGTCCAATCCTGTGCATCAGTCCCTCCTGCTCCACTGGAGAGCGACACAATCGCATTTGAGGCATCATATGGGCCGCTGAAGTACCGGGCGGTCTCGAGAATCTGGAGGTCGTGCTCAACCCGCGAAAGATCCTGAAGGACTTCGCGCTCGAGGTCCGGGTCGGAGGTTTCGGACAACAGGTCCACCGCGGCGCGAGCGTTGTCCAGTTCGCCTGATACCTTCTGCCGGGAGGCTATATCAGCTTCGAGTCTTGCCACCGTACCCATAATTTCGGCGGCGCGTGTCTGATCGTTCCAGAAGCCGGCAGCCGTCGTACTGCTTCGCAGCTCTTCCAGCTGCGCCTGCCGGCTGGTCAGTCAGCCAGGTTCGTACAGGCCTGCCACGCGGGCGTCGCAGGCCGCAATCTGCCGTCTCAGGGGCTCAAGATCGATCATGTTGTCTCTCCGACTGAACCGGTTGCAGTTCAAAGGTGAACAGCGCGCGGATGACGTCGTGCTTGATCTGGTCCATCAGTTGACTGAACAGTTCAAACCCTTCTTTCTGGTAGGCTATCAACGGGTCCTCCTGGCCGTATGCCCGCAGGCCGATCCCGTCCTTCAGGTCGTCCATTTCGAGCAGGTGGTTCCTCCAAGCCACATCGATGGTTCGCAGGAACACGTAGTGCTCGACCTGGTGCATCACGTCTTCACCATACTGGGCGTACTTCGCGCGGTACACAGCCTCGGCCCTCTCGGTGATGCCGCGCGCCAGGCGAGCCTCTGTGTCGCGTTGTTCAAGTAAGTCGGTGAGTTCCTGCACAGTCATGCTCATCGGCCTTCCGAACGCATCTTCGAGAATATCGTTGTAGAGCTTGCCAATCTCTTCCTCATCTGTCCTGTAGGCTTGTACAATCTGGTCCGCGGCGGTCTGCGCCTGTTCGGCAATGAAGCCATGGACCTCCTCCGTCAGGTCAGCGCCTGCCAGTACCTTGTCGCGCTCCGCATAGATCACCTCACGCTGCTTGTTAAGCACATTGTCGTAATCGAGCAGGCTCTTCCGTGCATCGAAATTGAGGGCCTCTACTTTCTTCTGAGACATCTCGATCGCTCTGGAAAGGAGAGGGTGGTTGACAGCAGTGGATTCATCCACCTTCATCATCTCGAAGATGTGCTGGATCCGGTCACCGCCAAAGATGCGCAGAATATCGTCCTCAGCGGACAGAAAGAACTTGGACTCGCCGGGGTCGCCCTGTCTGCCGCTGCGGCCGCGCAGCTGATTGTCGATGCGACGGGATTCATGCCGTTCTGTTCCGAGAATGAACAGGCCACCGAGCGAAACAACTTCGCTGTGTTCGCTAGCACAGGTTTCCTTGAACTCGGCAAGCACGTTCTGGTACTCTGTAGGCTTGACTGCTGGGTCGGCCTTGGCCCTCGCCAACGCATCCGGGTTTCCCCCGAGCAGAATATCGACACCACGCCCGGCCATGTTGGTGGCAATGGNNTCCACACCGCGCCCGGCCATGTTGGTGGCAATGGTCACCGCACCTTTCCGTCCTGCCTGAGCAATAATCTCAGCCTCTTTCTCGTGGTACTTGGCGTTGAGAACCTGATGCCTGATTCCGAGTTTCTTAAGTTCGTGACTCAACTTCTCCGACTTTTCCACAGAGCGCGTTCCTACCAGGACTGGCTGTCCCTTGTCGTGCCGGGCCTTTATCTCGGCCAGAATAGCGCCAGTCTTGCCGGACTCGGACCTGTACACCTCGTCATCGGCATCTTTGCGGACTACCGGACGGTGCGTTGGAATGGCAATGACATCAAGGCCATAAATCTCCTTGAACTCATCTGCCTCCGTGAGAGCTGTGCCGGTCATGCCAGACAGCTTCTTGTACATCTTGAAGAAGTTCTGAATCGTGATGGTTGCGAGCGTCTGGCTCTCCTGACGGACACGGAGGCCTTCCTTGGCCTCGATTGCCTGGTGCAGCCCCTCCGAATAGCGCCTTCCGTACATCAGACGGCCCGTGAACTCGTCGACGATAATCACTTCCGAATCCTTGACAATGTACTCGCTGTCCTTCCTGAAGAACACCTGAGCCTTGATTGCATTGCGGAGTATCTTATCGTACGTCGCCTGGTTCTTCAGCAGGCGCTCCTGAGGAATCCTGGCGGAGTGAGCGAAACGAGCCAGCAGGTCATCGGCTGGCTCGATGGTCTTGTGTTTTTCATCGTATACATAGTCAGTGCTAGCGGGTGACTGTTCCTCTATTCCCGCTGCAGTCTGGACGCGCGGTGTTCCGGTTAGCCTTCGGACGAACGCTGCAGCCTCGTAGTATGGAAGATCCGAGTCCCCACCGGGCCCGGCAATGATCAGCGCGGTACGCGCCTCATCGATGAATATGTTGTCCACCTCGTCTACGATGGCGAAGTCGAGCGCTCCGCGCTGCACCATATCGTCCTCTGTCCCAGCCATGTGGTCACGCAGGTAGTCGAATCCGAACTCATTGTTCGTCCCGTAGGTAATGTCTGCAGCATACGCCGCCTTGCGCGCGTCGGGCGGGCTGTCATTCTGCAACAGCCCAACAGACATTCCAAGGAACTCGTAGATCGGCCCCATCCAAGCTCGGTCTCGCTTCGCCAGGTAGTCGTTGACAGTCACCAGGTGGCCTCGATGGCCCATGAGCGCACTGAGACAGAGAGGACAGGTAGCAACCAGCGTCTTGCCTTCGCCGGTTTTCATTTCGGCAATATTACCGAAGTAGAGTACGATGCCACCGAGCAGCTGCTCGGGAAAGTGTTCGAGTCCGATGAGTCGCCGCGAAACCTCTCGCACAAGCGCAAAGGACTCCGGCAGCAGGTCCACATCCCCCGCGCCCTGCGCAGCCCGCTCTCTCAGTCGCGCTCCATAGGCCTTCAGCCCCTCGTCGTCAAGTGACGACATGGACGGTTGCAGCGCGAGTATTCGAGGAACCACCACCTGGTATGACTTGAATTTGCGAGCAGAAGGAGAAAAGGCACTCAACAATCCCATGAAACACTACCTCCGTGCGCTGCCCCTGCAATGCGCTGCAGACAGGACACCACGCAAACTTGTAACAAGCACCTGCCCAGCACGGATGGCCTTCTATGGCACCCGACAGAGCTAAGCAGGAAGTATGCCTGCACACCCCTCCGGCGTCATGCCGGAGGAGCTGTCCGTTCAGTCGATTTCTATAAGGCCGTATCCCCCGTCAGTCCTCTTATAGAGAACACAAACCTTGTTGCTGGTGTCGCTCCGATAGACAAAGAACTGATGGCCCAGCATCTCAATCTGGAGGATTGCTTCCTCCTCGGACATTGGCACAATCTCAAATTCCTTGCGCTTCAGAATCCGTTCGGGTATCTCGTCGACGTCCTCCACGGGGACCTCTGACTGAAACAGCCCCTTTAGTTCACCAACGGCCTTGAAGTCTTTGCGGAATACGCGCGCATGAAACTTGCGAATCTGAGCATCGAGTTTGTCGCAGGCAGCATCAATTGAGCTCTCCATGTCCGGACCTTGTCCCGATGCCTTGATGACGCGCCCAGAAACCTCGAGCGTGAGCTCGCATGTATACTTGCCCCGAAGGAAGTTGAGGTTCGCGCCGAGCGTTGGTTCCTTGCGGAAGAACTTGTCAAACCGACTGACTTTGTCGTTCAGATAGGCAAGAATGCGCGGAGGGATATCGAGTGTTTTCGACTTGTGTTCTACCTTCATCAGTGCCTCCCTTTGCAGCAGATTAGCCTCTTGCCTTCAGAAGCCTAAGCCTATTGTAGCCCGACTCCGGGCCAGGGTCAAGTAGAAACATTGATTCGGGCCCGCTTCCAGAACGGCTTCCTGCATGGCGCAGATCGTAGCTCCGCTCGTGAGAACATCATCGACGATGATGATCGTCCGCTTGCAGAGACGCTGGCGCACTTCGGCGGGCACAGCGAACGCATCTGCCACGTTCGTCAGACGGGCTGTATCCGACACCTTGGTCTGCAGTTGGGTTCTGCGCACCTTCTGCACCAGCGCTGTCGTCCACTCGCCATGCAGTTCGCGAGATACCGCAGCGCTGGCGATGCAGGGAAAGTGATGCCCTGGGTCCTGGCGGCCAAAGCGCGGAACCGGAAGCACCAGGGGCGCATCATCCATGGGAAGCGAGCGGACGCTTTCTGCCAGGATTGACGACAGCTGCCGAGCCAGCTGGAACTCTCCCTGTACCTTCATCTGAAGTACTGCCTGTCTGAGAGGACCCTCATACCAGAACAGCGAGAATCCGGTTGCGGTCCCTGCTGCCAGCTCCCGTTTTTCCCAGCCAGCATCGCAACGCCTGAATTGGGCGATACACGACGGGCAGACAGGCAACACCGAATCCTCCCCGCACAGGAAACAGGCCCTGTCCAGCAACGCAGTTTTCAGAAGGCTACTCAGGTTCATCACCGTGCATGTGCAAAACCGAACCAAGGTGGCTCACACGCTGTGCTCCGGCAGTTCTCACTGCTGACAGGACTGCGGCCGATGCCGGTTCCAGTGGCACCGACCGCACAACATCGGCAGCCCGCTCTGCTGTTACGGTCGCTGAAATCGAAGGAAAACCGCAGTACGCTCCAAGTTGAGCTAGTTTTGGATCATACGCGAGCGCTACAATGCGAGCCCTTGCCGCAACCGCCGCTGCAGCCATGTGATACCGGCCTGCCACCGTCATTGTACTTGCGGCGCAGAGGCTGGTCAGAACCTCCGCGGTAGGCGCCTGGACCAAGTTGGACGAGACTGCCAGGGCCTCCTGTACTGCGCGCGTATAGGCAAGGTCGGAGCCTGGGAAGAGCACCACCAGGTCAATGGTCGCCCCCAGGGGATCCGCCAGAAGGGCGAGAAACCGGGCGGCCTGCTGTGGCGTCCAACCGAAGCGAGGATTCAGGCAAGCTACGATGTGAGGTTCCTGCCCCGGGAGAGCCGGGGGCGTGCCATACTGTCCCACCAGGTGCGCCAAGCCAACATCACAGGAGACAGTGACGCGAGCCGGATCAATGCCGCACTCCGCCAGCAGAGCGCGGGAGGCTTCGTCCCGGACGTCGACGTAGGCCATAGGCTCGAAGGCGCCGCGTACCAGTCTGCGTATCCAATCCCTGGTCACCGGTCCTATGCCTTGCGCATACGACACGGTCGTACGCCCCCGCAAAGCTGCCCAGCGGATGATTCCAAGGTAATACAGGGAACTCCGCCAGCTCGAGGCGTCCTGGATGAGCCCGCCTCCGCCGAGCATGACGGCATCACAACGAGTGACCGCCTCGTTCATGGCCCTGGGGTCACCCCGGTCGACCAGACTGTGCCGAGAACAACAGAGCGGTGCATACTGCTGGGGATTATGGACGGCAAATACGGCCTCGCATGGAAGGCCCGCCAGTTCCGCCTGCACGCCCGACAGAATCAGCTCGTCGCCGAAATTGCCAAATCCGTAGTAGCCGATTACCAGCAGGCGTTTCACGATGTTGGGGGCCTCCGCCAGCACATTCTCTGCTCGAGTACCCGGAACATGAAATAGAAGATGCTGCCGACTCGCCGTATACGGCTCGGCTGCACGATGAGCCTGTACAACCACTCAGTGCCCGTCCTCTGAACGACCACAGGAGCACGTTTTACCTCTCCGCTCCAGACGTCGAATGTGCCCCCTACTCCGATTGCGAGGGGAACACCCAGGTTGCGATGGTGGTCTATCCACTTCTCCTGTACGCCGCCGCCCATGCCGACCAGGAGTATGTCCACATGCGCCTCGCGTATCTGCGTGACAATCCGTTCCTCTTCACTGTTGTCGAAATAGCCCGAATGAAAGCCCACTACCTGCAGCGAAGGGTGCCTGGCAGTACAGTTTATGACGGCACGCTCCACTACCTCCTGCTTTGCACCCAGGAAGTACACCCGGTAGCGGTTCTCCGCGGCTAACGCCAGGAGAGATGAGGCGAATTCTATTCCAGGAACGCGATTCTCGATGCGTGACCCCAGAATCCGTGCTGCCCAGACGATGCCAACGCCGTCCGCGACTACCAGTTCTGCATGACGCACAATTTCGAGAAAGTCAGGATCGCGGAACGCACGAGCGGCCATTTCACCGTTGAGCGTTACTACCAGGTGCGAACCCCCCATTGTGATTATTGCTTGTGCCGTTTCCAGGAGCTCTTCCAAGTCACGATTGCTGATGCGGATCCCGAAGAACTGGATACTGTCCAGATGTTCCCTGGGAGAGCGAACAACGATGCCCAGGAAACGTGGCAGTGAGAGCACACGTGGCAGGCGCTTCGGGTCCAGGACGAACCGGTACAGCCACTCCAGGCCAAGATGTTGCACCATGTCCGGAGCGCGCTTGAACTCGCCGGACAGCACATTGTAGCTTCCTCCAACACCCATTGCGAAAGGGACGCGCATCTCGTTCAGATGACCGAAAATGAACTTCTCCTGCCGTGGGCTGCCCATGCCTACAAACATGAGGTCAGGCCGTGCTCCTGCGATTTCAACAACAAGCGCAGGCTCCTGCTCAGCACTGAAATAACCGTCATGAAAGCCAACGACATCGATTTCCGGGTACCGCTCAACAATCACACGCACAACCCTCTGGATGACCTCCGGACGCGACCCGACAAGGTAGAGGCGCCAGTGCCGGGCATTCGCCTCGTCCAGCAGGCGCAGGAAAAGGTCCACTCCCGTAACCCGGGCTTGTATGCGCTCATGATACACGATGCGACATGCCCAGATAATACCCACACCATCGCAGAAATTGAGGTCGCTTCTGCGAAGAATGCGCTCCAGGCCCTTGTCCTGCTTCGCCTTGATGACCTTTTCCGGGTTGATTGCGACACCCATGTGCGGGTGGCCTGTCGACACATACTTCCCGACGACCGCAACGGCCTCATCCATGTCCACGTTGTCCACCGGAATACCGGCGACATAGATGCGTTCAGACATGGCAATCCAACCGTCCCTGCCCCTACAGACGCATGTACCAGGGTTGACCGGCGAAGCCGGGATCGTCCCGGAAGATCCCCCGGAAATCGCAGACACACAGCCCTCCCTGTGCCTCCAGCACGAGTTCTCTCAACATTTCATAATCGACTCCAGACTGCCGGATGGGCAACACTGCCGCCTGCGCCCACCGGACGGCAGCCCGCAGGTCGGTTTCACGATCGAATCCGGCGGGAATATCAGCGATGTCATCGAGGACATGGACCACTGCGCCCATATCCTTCAAGGTACGCGCGAGAACCACGGCAGGGCTGACTGTGACGTCGTCGGAGTAGTCTTTCATAGCGATGCCGACAAACAGCACGCGCCGCCCCGATGTCCCGTGTAGAGCCTGCGCCATTCGCCCTGCAATGTAGGCTGGTTGAGCAGCATTGGCCTGACGTGCGGAGACAAAGGTGGGAAGTAGCTCCTCACGCTCAGCCACATCTGCAAGAGACCCGAACAGATACGGGGAAGCATAGGGAATGCAGTGGCCCCCGACACCAATGCCCGGCGCGAGAATCTTCACCCGGCTATGAGTGTTGCAGGCATCGATGAGCTCCCACGCGGGAATGTCGAACCGGTTGGCAAAACGCGCGACCTGGTTCGCCACTGCGATGTTGACGTCACGCTGTGCGTTTTCAAACATCTTGGCTGCTTCGACAAGTTCAATCGAGGATGCCTTGAATACCGGCTTTGTGTTGATCGCCCCCAGAACCTCAGCAGCTCGCTCGAGGCTGTGGGAATTGATGCCGCCGACTACGAGGGGCATGGTGCGGAACTCCTCGTAGGCCCGTCCCTCAGCAATACGTTCGGACGAGTAGGCCAAGTCAAAATCCACACCCGCCTTCAGGCCGCTCGCTTCCTCGAGCGCCGGCATCACCAATCCACGGGTCGTGCCAACAGGCACAGTGGATCGACAAATGACCAGGTCTCCTCGCTTGAGCAACTGCCCGAGTGACCGACAGGCCGAAGCAAGCATACTCATGTCGAGACTCCAATCGTCGTCAATGGGGATGCCTACGGTAATGATGTACGTTTCGATGTCCCGTGGCAGGGATGAGAACATGCTTGTCACCACCAGATTCCCGTCTGCAAGGCACTTCCGCAACACATCGTTCACTGGAACGCCATCGAAGTCCTCGCGCATGCCCAGCGAGGCCGACCGTATAGCTTGAACGCGGTGTACGTCAACATCGATGCCGGCAACCTGGAACCCTCCGAGAACATAGGTCAAGGCGAGAGGAAGACCGACGTACCCAAGGCCAACGACCGCAAGCTTCTTTTCCATTGACTCCTCCAGTGTCATGCGTCTCGGTGAGACAGTGTCGCGTCGATGACTCGGTCGAACTCGGCAATCCGATATGACCAGTCGAAGCGGCGCGATGATTCGATGCGGTGAAGCCTGAGCTCTACTGAGTCGCTGTCAATGCTGCTCTGGACAGCGGTCACGAACTCATCTGGCGTGAATGCGATGCGTACCATGGACTCATCGAAGGCCCCCAGAGCGTCAATCGGGGAGGAAACGACAGGAAGCCCGGCTGACGTATACTCGTAGAACTTGAGGGGGTCGACTCCCTGCGTGAGTGGAGACATACGGAACGGGATAAGTGCAGCATCATACAGCGGCGCAAGCTGTGCAATCGCCCTCTGAGGCAGACTCCCCTTGAAGTGCACGCTCGGCAAACCAGCCAGTGCCTGGCACACTGATGGGAGAGCAGCTCCGAAGCAGTCAATGCTATACTCGGGAAACGCCCGTGCCACAGCTGCCACTATCTCAGTGTCAAACCACTCACGCATCGCTCCAACATACAGAAGG
Source organism: Caldiserica bacterium UBA4822 (assembly GCA_002402295.1). Taxonomy (GTDB): domain Bacteria; phylum Caldisericota; class Caldisericia; order Cryosericales; family Cryosericaceae; genus Cryosericum. The sequence goes on along the minus strand of DHFO01000008.1, from coordinate 43,578 downwards.
CTGTGATTCCTTGACAGTCCACCACCTGGTTTCAGAACGGACATGCCGGGCCCCGCAAAGAGATCGTAGTCAACGCCGTTCGGAATGATACTGAGCTTGTCCAGCCAGGTCGTGAACCGGCTGGCGATCGTTTCATTCGTTGCCACCACGGCGTCTGCGACGCTGGCTGTCCTCTGCTCAAGACGAATGACGGTATTCCTGTCGATAAGTCCCGGGTAGGAACTGTGATCGTCGACGCAGTCGTAGACGACCGGAGCCCTCAGGAGTCGCAGAGTCTCGGGCACGAAGGGCAGATAACTCAGTACAACGCCAAGGTCCGTGGTCCACCCGCCGGGCAACCGCGAAAGATACCGGTAATACACGACGGCATCGTGGTCAGCTATGTGCTCATACTTCTTGAACAGTGGCAGCCAGGGCGAAGGAGAGGCCGTCCACAGGTGTTGTCCCTGAGCACGCGCTCCGGCACGCCACGCGTTGAGCTTCGACCGCTGCCGGGGATAGGCGGCAGCGAGCCACGTCACCGGCGCCTCAACATACAGAACGTCGTAGCCCCGCTCGGCCAGTCGCTGCGCAAACCGCTGTTTTCGACTGGGAAACGACCGGTAGTTGTTGGTGCTGAGAACGAGGGCCTTCACGCCTGCGTCTCCGGAATCGCTCCCAGCGCGAAAAGAGTCCATAGTAGCAGCGCAATTGCCCAAGAATCGAGAAGGTTATCCGTGAACAGATTCACGAGCAGCGCAAGCAGCCCGATGGACGTAAAGAGCCAGAGCCTGTCTCGCGTCCGGAAGAACCGCACGGCAACGGATGCAAACGCAGTTGCAAACCATATCAGGTAGCTAGTGAATCCCAGAATCCCTGTTTCCGCAAGCACGCGTATCCAGACAGAATCCATCGAAATACCTGTAAAGTAGCCGTACTTCTGCGCCGCGGATCCTCCAAAGCTCCCAAGACCACTCCCAAGCAGAGGATGCCCCATGAGGTTCACGAATGCCTGTCTCCACCGGAACAGGCGCCCGAGGTTGTTGCTTTTGTCGACGTACTCTGGACTCAACAGGGTAGTCATGCGCAGCCTGAACGTTGGTACTGCCGCGAGCACGACACCGGCCGCTGCAGCACTGCCAAGGCCAAGCCATGGATACAGCAGGAAGAGCCCTACAAAAAAGGCTCCGCCCGTCGACAGCCATGCTGCGCGTGTAAGCGTCAGCAACAGTCCGCTTCCCAGCACAACGGAACAGACGAGGAAACCGGCCCGGCGAAGCGGACGCGATTCTGCAAGCGACGCGTAGAGCCCAAGCGGGAAGATCATCTCCAGATACCCGGCCAGTACATTCGGGCTTCCGAACAGTGAGAACGCCCGAGTGCTGATGATCCCGGTTTCCGTATCCTTGTCGAGCCACTGCGCAGGAATCGGAACTTTCCGCACGTATTGATACACGCCAATGGCCGCTACAATCGAGGCCGCAACAATGAGGTGAGGCACCAGCCAGCGCAGCAGTTCGGTCGAATGGTCGTCTACCAGCAGCCACACAATGACGAATGCCATGAAGGGTTCGAAGGCCAGGCGAGCTTCATGAATGAACGCGCTGATGTAGTACGAGTTCAGGGCGAAACCGAACAATGCTGCCGCCGCAAACAGAAACCCTGTTACGACGATAGGCGATGATAGCAACGGTATCAGCTTCCGCCGACTGATTATCAGGGCTGCCACCAGGAATCCCCCAAGTACCACCTCCTCCCACAGGGTCGAGAAGGGGAGGTCACCCTTGCGAATCAGCCAGTCAAGAAGAGGGTAGTAGGCGACAATCAGCAGGAACCACTGTGCTGTGAGCCGCCTCCTCGCGGGTACCACGGTCACGATGGCCCTATTGGATGGCTTCGACAGTGAGAATGCGCGTCCAGACCTTCCAGTTGTCTCCATAAATGGCAACGTTGGCGCCAGCGAGGATCTTGTCGCGGCCGTAGATGTATGCCCACGCAACCCTCGCGTCCACCGATTCGGCGGTAATGACAACATCCTTGAGGAATGGGTGCTGGGCTGAGTGGAGTACGCCGGTTGCGTCTGTGGCGACCTCTCGTGCAGCGGCCATGCTCACACCGGTGATCATGAAACACTTCTTGCCCGTCTCATCATACAGAGGAGTTCCCGTCTTGATCATTGCGGCAGTCTCTGGCTGAATCTCGTAGGCAAGGAATGTTGCCCTGATTCTTGAGCCGCTCGTTTCGCCGTCGCCCGTAGCTGGTCGTGTGAGTCGGTATGCCACCGCCACGCCACCGACAATGAGAAGAGCAAGAACGATACCAACTACCCACTTCTTCTTCATGCTGTCTGACCCCCTGAAACGAGTTCGCCGTGCGTGCCGTGAAGCCCATCCGCAACGCCCTGCAGGAAACAGCGGAGAAAGGCACGCCGATTATTGTACAGCGCAACAATTGAAACAAAACGACGCCCCACAAATACGGGCAAGAACAGGAACACAAAGCGCGCGTGCGTGAGCAGACGCCGCTGTGTCAGAATGCAGTTTCTTGTTCCATAGTACAGGCGGCGTGGATCATCCGCCAGAACCAGGAACGATCTGCCCAGCACACGAACGCTCCTCCGATTCGCCGAGGGATGCAACACCCGGCTCGCCGGAACCGCATACCCGTGAAATCCCAACAGCGTAGCACGCAGAGTAAACTCCGTATCATCATACCATCCGAAGAGAGACGCATCGAACGTTCCTGCCGCCTGTAGCAGGGCGGCGGACACGAAGAGCCCGGCCATGCTGCAAGCATCGAATGGAAACTGCGGCGCAGTATAACACTCGCGAGGTACGGGCCGGAGGAGACCTGTGACGCGGTCGTACACGAATGAGTTGTAGAATGGGACGTCACGGTTGGTCATGTCATAGCACACAGCGCGGAAATAGCGAGATGAGTCGCCATGCTGCGCTGCCTCGATGAGCGTCTCGAGGGCATCAGGTTCGACAACGGCGTCATCGTCTATCATCCACACCCAATCTGCTCCATCATTCAGAGCTGCCCGCTGGCCGGCCGACGCCCCGCCGGCGGGTCCCGAATTGTGTTCTAGGCGGACAACCATTGCCCTGCTCTGGTACTCCGGAGGCAGGGCGAACGGAATGATGGAGCCATTGTCTACCACAACGACTACATCGGGACTCTTGCTGCCATCAAGCAGGGCTCCGACACATCGGGAAGCTGTGTCTGCCCGGTCGACGGTAATCACCACAGCGATGATCTTGCCGATAGGCTTCCCTGACATCGCCACCATTCCAATGCCCTGTGTCACATGCTGTGACCTGCCGACGCAGGCCTGGAAGGAACGAGGCTGCCGCTGGTACGCTTGATGCGTTGCACCGCCGTATCCGGTCTCCTACTTTGAGACGGTGAGAGGCCCGAACAATGGAGCGACCTTGGTCCGCAGTGTCTCGAGGTCGGGAATAACGTAAGACACCTTGTCGACGGTGCCGGGCGCCCCAGGGAAGACGACTGCGGTAACCTGCTTGTCGGTTGCATCTTTGAACGCGAGGGCAAGATGAAGCATGTCGGCGGGCAGCAGATCCGTCGTAACAGCTTCCTCGATGGCACGTATCACGGGTGGCAGTTTCCAGACATTGCGCAACGCGGTAGTCTGTGCAATGATGGCCTTGAACAGCTCCTTTTGGCGGACGACTCGTCCGTACTCCTCGCCACCCCACGACCCGAAATCGCCCACGGTGTCGTGGCGGAAGCGGGCATATCCCAGTGCGGTCTTTCCATCCATGTGCTGCACCCCAGGCTGCAAATCGATGAGCGTATCCGCAGACTTGTAGTACATACGCTTCTCGACATTGATGGTTACGCCGCCAAGGGCATCGATGACCTTCTCAAACCCGGCGAAATCGGTCTTAGCGTAGTAATTGATGCGGATGCCGGGGATCATACCCTCGATGGTCCTCTCCAGGAGGGGAATGCCACCATCGGAAAAGTAGTCAGGATTGGTCGTGGCATTGATCTTGTCATACCCGTGACCAGGAATGTTGACTCGTGAATCCCGCGGAATGGACATAACGTTGATTGTGCCGGAGACCGGATCGAAGCCGACAAGCATGATGCTGTCCGAGCGTCCCGGGTCAGACGGATCCCTCGAGTCAACCCCCATGATCAGAATGTTGATACGCTGATTCAGATTCAGCGTAGAACGTGTGGCCCCGCTCGCACCAGGGTTCATGGAATTGAGAGACCTGTAGAGCGAGAATACACTGTAGCCTCCGACGCCCACTGCCAGCGCGAGGACCACAACGACTCCGATCAGGATAGTTCGGCGGACATTGCTTCCCCGGGACCTGCTCGTTCGATGTTCATTTTCATTTTCCATAAGTGCTTCCCTCGCGTATGAATCCACGACTCTTCATGTGTACTGTAAGAGTACACGGTTGGGAATCAAACGCAAGATACAAAGGCTGAAGAAAACTGCCGCTCGGCCCTTCTGTTGCCAGATTACCTGAGCAACAGCGGAAGGAAACTGAGTGACACGACGGAAATCAGCTTGATGAGGATGTTCAGGGAAGGCCCAGCGGTATCCTTCAGTGGATCGCCGACGGTGTCTCCCACGACGCTCGCCTGGTGGTCGGTCGTTCCCTTTCCACCCTGGGTCCGTTCTATCAGCTTCTTTGCATTGTCCCACGCGCCGCCGGCGTTGGCCATATAAAGTCCAAGAACGCTCCCCGTAACCGTGGCTCCCAGCAGGAGACCTCCGACTGCCTGGACACCAAGGACCAGGAACACAACGAATGGCGACGCAATCCCTATCAGGGCAGGAAGGACCATATGCTTCAGGGATCCTGTTGTACTGATGGCAATGCACGAATTGGGGTCAGATGGGCTCTTTCCCTGCAGCAATCCCGGGATTTCGCGGAACTGGCGCCGCACCTCCGCAACCATGAGTCTGGCGGTGGAATCCACTGCCTCGATGAGCAGCGATGAGAACCAGAATGGCAGTGCTGCCCCGAGCAGAATTCCGGCGATGACGCGCGAGTCGAGAATACTGAGCGTTGTCAGTCCGACTGCCTGTGCGAAACTGCTGAACAACGCCAGCGCTGTCAATGCCGCAGAGCCGATAGCAAAGCCCTTTCCCATAGCAGCAGTAGTGTTTCCGAGCGAATCCAGCTGGTCAGTTCTCTCTCGCACGATCGGGTCCTGACCAGTCAGTTCGGCAATGCCTCCGGCATTGTCCGCGATGGGACCGTATGCGTCGACAGACAGTGAAATGCCAAGTGTCCCGAGCATGCCAACACCAGCCAGGGCGATTCCGAACATACCAAGACTCGCATGGGCCATGACCACCGCCGCGGCGATGACGCAGATTGGGAGCACGACGCTTCGCATGCCCGTCGACATCCCGCTTAGAATGTTGGTAGCAGCACCAGTGTGTGATGCCAGAGCAATCTGCTGCACTGGACGAGCTGATGTGTAGTATTCCGACGTCAGTCCGATGAGGACGCCCGCCACAATTCCGACGGATACTGAGGCGCCGGCTCTCAAGCTTCCAAAGAGCTGCCATGCAACGGGAAAAGAAACGGCGACCAATCCCACCGAGGAGCCAATCGAGCCGAAGCGCAGAAGAGCCTCTGGCGAAACCCGGCCACTGCGCGACAGGTACTTGATCGCCAGGACTGCGACGATGGAGAACAGTAACCCTGCCGCGACTACGTAGTAGACATATCGGACCCCTACAAGCCGGTCGGCCAGACTCCCCTCCCGCGCGAACCAGTATCCAAGAATATCCGCGGCAAGAATCGCTCCTGTGTAGGACTCATACAGGTCCGCTCCCATTCCAGCGACGTCACCGACGTTGTCCCCAACGTTGTCGGCAATGGACGCGGGGTTGCGCGGGTCGTCTTCCGGAATACCAGCCTCCACCTTCCCCACCAGGTCAGCCCCAACATCCGCTGCCTTCGTGTAGATGCCACCACCTACACGGGCAAACAGAGCCACCAGGGATGCTCCCATTGAGTATCCGGTGGCAGCCACGAGTGCTTGCTCAACGTCACCCAGCAGGGCGAGGGAGCCGAACATGGACGCGAACGAGCCGGCGATGCCAAGGCTGCAGACAACAATACCCATGACTGAGCCGCCGGAGAAGGCCATGTTCAGGGCGTCGCCAAGGGATCGTCTGGCTGCAACCGTGGTCCGCCCGTTGGCCTGCGTCGCGATATGCATGCCGATGTAACCGGCCAGAACCGAAAAAGCACTGCCAACAAGAAACGCGATGCCTGCGACCAGACCGTTTCCAAGAGAGAGGAGGGTTCCTACGACAACGAGGATGGGAAAGAGCAGCGCGTACTCGTGCGCAAGAAACGTTGTGGCTCCGCGATGAATCGTAAGGGTGACTTGCAGGACCGCGGGGTCCTCAAGGGGATGCCGGATAATAGATCTCGCCAGTACAATGACAACAATGAGCCCGACGAGCGCGACAAGGGGAACAAATGACAGAGGAAAAAGAGAAAACCTGCCGCCCGCCTGCGAAGGAACGTTCATGACCGAGGTCCTCCCGTGTAGGTGTGTCAAGGCGCGTAAACAATCCTGGAGCCGGCGATCTGATTTGAA
>DHFO01000008.1:0-36980 GCA_002402295.1 Caldiserica bacterium UBA4822 | reverse complement strand
TGGAGCGGAAGACGGGATTCGGACCCGCGACACCTGCCTTGGCAAGGCAGTGCTCTACCCCTGAGCTACTCCCGCTCTGGCGGGATCGACGGGATTTGAACCCGTGGTCTCCGGCGTGACAGGCCAGCGTGTTAGACCAGCTACACCACGACCCCGTACCATACAAGTATACGTCGTTCTGCAAGAAGTCAAGGATGCATCCGAGTTCCCGGCCCTGCAGGTTCAGAAACGCTGGTTGTGAGGGCTCTCCGAAAAATGGTGGGCGGAACAGGGTTCGAACCTGCGACCCCCTCCGTGTGAGGGAGGTGCTCTACCGCTGAGCCATCCGCCCATATCTCTGGTGCCCTCGAGGAGAATCGGACTCCTATCGCAGCCTTGAAAGGGCCGTGTCCTGACCATTAGACTACGAGGGCATTGGTGAGCCGTACAGGACTCGGACCTGTGACCCTCTGCTTAAAAGGCAGATGCTCTACCACCTGAGCTAACGGCCCGCGCACCGCTCTATTCTACTGAGAACCGGCTCCTCGTCAATAGTTGCGGTCAGCGGACAGGCGCGTCAGTCCTCGGCTACCATGTCCAACGACTCGAATCGGGTATAGCGCTTGTCGAACATCAACTTCACGTTGCCCTGCTTTCCATTTCTGTGTTTGGCGACGAGTGCATTCGTCGGTGTCCTGGTGTTGACCTCGGCGGTATCGACCGACTCGTCTGTGTAGAGGAAGATGACGATATCTGCATCCTGCTCAATTGCACCGCTCTCGCGGAGGTCCGACAACTGGGGCTTCTTGCGGTCACGCTTCTCGATGTCGCGCGACAGCTGCGACACGACAATAATGGGAACGTTCAGCTCGCGTGCCAGGTTCTTCAGCATCCTGGTAATCTGCGCCACCTCGAGCACTCTGCTCTCGACCTTTTCACCGGAAGACGCGAGCTGCAGGTAATCGACAATGAGGAGTTGAACACGGGCAGTAACGGCAAGTCGTTTTGCCTTTGCACGGATTTCCAGGGCTGTGAGTCCTGCCGTATCATCGATAAAGAGGGGGGCTTCTGCGAGCTTGTTGCTGACTTGTGTCAGCGCCTGCCAGTCTTCCTGAGACAAATACCCCGAGCGCAACTTGTCCGCCTCGATCATGGCCTCCGACGAGATAACGCGTTCAGCAAGCTGCTCGCGGGACATCTCAAGACTGAAAATCCCGACCGGCTTGTGGAGACGAACTGCATTGTAGGCAGCAACGTTGAGGGCGAGGGAAGTCTTGCCAACGCTCGGCCGCGCAGCCAGGACAACCAGTTCTTGCGGCTGAAGGCCGCCGAGCTGAAGGTCGAGATTCTTGATGCCAGTCGCTATGCCACGTATGGAACCCCGGTGATCATACCTCTCCTCAAGTACCTGTAAGGTATTCGGAAGAATCCGTTCAAGAGGCTGAAAGTCGCCTCGTACGATACCCTGCGAAGCATCATAGACCAGCCGCTCCGTGCGGTCGATGAGCTCCATGGCCGTGACCAGGGGTGAGAATCCCAGCTCATAGATGTCACGCCCAGCCCGGATGATACTGCGCTTGACAGAGCACTCCTTGACGATTTCGGCGTAGTACTTGACGTTCTGCGTCGTCGGGACCAGCTCGGTCAACTTGACCAGGTAGGCCACGCCACCTATGCGGTCAAGGTCACCGCGATTCTTGATTTCATTGCTGAGCACAACAACGTCGACTGGCTTGTTGGCGGCCCTCAAACGGAAGATACAGTCACAGACGGTAACGTGTTCATCGAAGTAGAAGTCATCCGGCTTGAGGTAATCCATGACTTCGTCAACCGTAGCGTTGTCCACAATAAAAGAGCCGAGCAGGGACTGCTCGGCTCCCATATCATACGGAGGAACGACGGCGCCCGGCTCTGGAGCTCCTCCGGCTGCGGCCGCCCGCACCTCGCGTGTTTCCTCAGGTCGTGAATCAGACTGCTCGGGCATCCTCAGACAGCTTCCACCACTGTCACAGCAAGGGGCACGATCACCTCTGGATTAAGCCTGAGACTGACCTGGTAGACGCCCAGTGCCTTGATCGGTGCATCTATACTCACGGCTTTCTTCTCCACTGCAACGCCGAGCTGTTTTGCAAGGGCCGCCACGACCTCCTCGCGAGTGATAGCCCCATAGAGCCGTCCCTGTGGGGTTGCTTTGGCGTATACAGTAACAGTCTGCCCCTCCAGCTTTGCAGCAATCGCCCTGGCCCCGGCCAGAGCAGCGTCCTTCTCCTGAAACTGCGCAACTTTGCGCTTTGCCAGACCCGCGAGTCTCTGCGGGGTGGCATCTATGGCGAGGCCCCGGGGAAGAAGGTAATTTGCCGCATACCCAACCGACACGTTGACCACGTCGTTCTTGTGGCCTACACCCTTGACGTCGGCAAGCAGAATCACCTTCCTGTCCATGGTCTGGTTGCTCTTATCTGCTCACGAACGGCAGCAATGCCATCACACGTGCTTTCTTGACAGCAGACGCCAGAGCTCGCTGGTGTTTCGCACACACGCCCGTTGCACGACGGGGCAGAATCTTGCCCTTGTCGCTCACGAACCGGCGCAGACGTGCAGCGTCCTTGTAGTCAATGATATCAGTCTTGTCTGCGCAGAACGGGCAGAACTTCTTGCGTGCCCTAAAGTAAAACGACTTCTTCTTCCCGGCTCTGGCCGGCTTCCTGACTGGTGCGTTTGCCATACTGGTTTACTCCTTCATCTCAGTTGAATGGAACGTCGTGATCATCCGACTCGGAACCCTGTTGCAGAGAACCTTCGGGAACATCGAAATCCCCAAGCAGGTCATCTTCTCCAAGAGCCTCGCCGGGCCTGCCCGCGGATTGATGGTTCTGGGGAGCGCCGATGACCTCGAACGATGACGCGACAATCTCTGTCGCCCGCTTCCGTGTCCCGTCATTCGCAGTGTATTCCCTGATTGAGAGCCGGCCTGTAACCAGGACTCGCAGTCCCTTCTCTGCTGCCTTCTCGATCTTGTCTGCGACGAAGGTCCAGGCAGTGACATCGACAAAGAAGGTCTCTTCCTTCCAATCCTTCGCAGAAGGGTCCTTGGATGCGTTCCAGCTCCGGTTGACAGCCAGACCCAGCCGGGCAGTCTTCTTGCCCGTCGGCGTGTACCGGATATCGGGATCCCTGGTGACGCGTCCGGTTAGAACAACCTGGTTGATGTCGTTCATGTTCTAGGCTTCCGGCTGGGGAGCCGCTGTAGGGGATTCCTGTTGAACCGCTGGAGCAGCCTCGGCTATCAGGGTCTGCTGCACCTCCGGCTCCGCAGCCACCTTGCGTGCCCTGCGATGCTCAACCCGGGTCACCATCCAGCGTAGGATACTCTCGTTCACGCGTAGCTGCTGCTTCAGAACATCAACCGCCTCAGGCTCCACCTCGAAGGCGACAACCCAGTAGTATCCGTCCTGCTTCTTCTTGATCGGATACGCGAGCCGACGACGACCCCACGGGTCAACCTTGACGACCGTACCATGGGACGAGACAAAGGACTGCACACCCTCGGCCACCTTTGCCGCCTCTTCCTCCGGCATGGTTCCGTCCACCACATACATGAGCTCAAACTCTCTCAAAAGTTCCTCCCTTTGGTCTAAGATTTCGGCCGTCCTCGCGACGGCAGAGAGCATTGTTAGTATACGCAGGACTCGGCTGCGTTCAACAGCGGCCCGCGTTCACACCAGCACCGTCAGGATGCGCGCGCTTTCTCCAGGAATGCCTTATATGCGAGATAGCAGGCGTAAAGGTCCGCCTTGCTCGCCAGCTCCCCAGGCGCATGCATGGACAGCAGAGCGGGGCCAGCGTCGAGTGTCTCGATTCCGCGCTTGGAAAGGAACTTGGCAACTGTGCCTCCACCCCCGATATCGACCTTCCCCATCTCTGCCACCTGCCACGGCACGTGGGCACCGTCAAGAATGGTCAGCACTTTGTGGAGCGTCTCGGCTGATGCATCGTTGGCAGACGACTTACCCCGCGAACCGGTGAACTTCGTTACCACAATACCGTTGCCGACAGTAGCAGCATTAGCGGCTTCGAAGAGGTCCAAGTAATTGGGGTCCAGGCCGGCATCGACATCCGCGCTGAGCGCGACAGACTTCCAGAACACCTTCCGGCATGTCGTGGCGGCCACTGAGTCCTCAAGTAGTTTTTCCAGGACGAGCTCGAGAAACTCGCTCTGCATGCCAGTATCGCCATCGCTGCCGATTTCCTCCTTGTCCGCAAGGAAGACAATCTCAGTGCGTTCGGGCACCTGTTTCTGGTCGAGAAGTGCCCGCAGCGCGGTATAAGCGCAGATGCGGTCGTCATGACCATAAGCGAGCATAAGCCCGCGATCAAACCCCACCTCCCTGGGTTTCATCGCTGGCACAAACTCAAGCTCAGACGCGGCAAATGCCCGTTCGTCAATGCTGAACTGTTTGGCGAGTGTCCGAAGCACCGACGTGCGCACGGGAGTCTTGTCGCCGTCTGCGTCCATCGGAACATGGCCGACAATGACGTCCAGAGCCTCCCCTGGAATTGCCTCGCCGAGCTTCTTCTCGGCTTGTGCCTGTCCCAGATGAGGAAGAATGTCGGAAATGTTGAACACCGGGTCCGACGGGGTCTCTCCGATGTGAAGCTCGAGCTTGCTCCCGTTCTTGTCATAGATAACGCCATGGAGCGCGAGTGGAATGGTCACCCACTGATATTTCTTGATGCCCCCGTAGTAGTGTGTCTGAAACAAGCCAAGCCCAGTACTCTCGAACAAGGGATTCTGCTTGATATCGATACGTGGAGCATCGACGTGAGCAGCCACGATGTTGACGCCATCGGACATCGGTTTCCGGCCAAGACGCACGACCACGGCGTTCTTGCCGCGATTGACAAAGATGAGTTTCCCGCCGGATGGCAGGGCAGCCGCAGAGAGAGCATCCGCAGGTTTGTATCCAGCCGCCTGCGCCACAACAACGGCAGACTGCACAAACTCACGTTCGGTCTTCGCATCGCTGATCACAGACATGTATTCAGTCGCAAGTGTCTCCGCTGCGTCGCGGTCGATGAGATTCCAGGCAGATCTTCCGTTCAATTCGGTTTCGGATCCCTTTTTCACGTTACACCTCCGTGTGGCTCAGGCAAACAGGATATCTTGAAATTGCGTAGAATTCAAATAGCATGCTAAGTCAGAGGCGAAGAGGAAATCCATGGAACTGCACGGCGACTTGCAGAGTTTTCCGCTGACTCAACTGGTTCAGACACTGGAGAGCGCGCAGAGAACTGGCAAGCTTGACATAGAGGGGCACCTTGGAAACTTCGGAATCTTCTTCCAGAAGGGGCGGGTGATTCATGCGCAGTCGCCGTACAGCAGCGGCCTGCCGGCCTTCTTTGACGCGTTCCTCGAGGCGGAGGGAACGTTTTCATTTGCCTCCAATGTAATCCTGCCCCCACGAAGAATCACCCAGAGCAACACGAGCCTCCTCATGGAGGTGACAGCACTGGTAGAGCAGTACGTACACGCAGAGCAGCGTCCTGAACCGGCCGCCCTTGTCGTGCACATTGAACAGAACGACTCGGCGACTCCCGTGAGACTGACAGCAGATGAATTCCTGCTTCTGCAGAAAGCCGGGGACAGCAGTTCGTTCGACAGGATTCTCAAGGAAGCTGAGTGTGGTTTTTTCCGCGGCTGGGCCGCTCTGATGGGGCTCACCGGCAAGAACATGGCTACGTTGTCGAAATCGGAGGCATAGATGGAGGGTCAGCTGTCTTCACTGGTCATTACGAAGGAAGATATGGAAACCATCGACGAACTGTTTTCTCAGTACCTGGTCGATTCTCAGGCCAAGGATATCATCCTTCTCAACAAGAGCGGCGAACTCCTTGCCAAGAGCGGTACGGTGACGCGTGAATCAGCCCTGGCTGTGTCAGCACTGGCGGCTGGAGTGTTTTCCGCTACCAATGAACTGGCCAAGCTTCTTGGAGAGCACGAGTTCGCGCTGACATTTCATCAGGGAAAGGAAACCAACATCCACATTTCGCTGGTAGACCCGCTGACCCTTCTTGCGGTCATCTTCGACAACAAGGCGCCCATCGGTGCCATCCGATTCTGGGCGAAGAAGATCTCTGCCTCTATCCTGCCCGTACTGCAGAAGATGGCTGCCGTTCCACACCAGGAACCGAGCGAGGAGTTCAGGAAGGGGCTGCAGGACGAGATAGACAATCTCTTCTGATTCCGGGTGCAAGTCATTTCATGTCGCTGATTGACTTCTCGAAGTCCGAGATCACGTTCAAGATTGTGTATTATGGTCCAGCAATGAGTGGCAAGACCACTAACCTCGGCTGGATCTATCGGGCGATTCCCGACAAGGTCAAGGGTCAGTTCACGTCCATTGCTACAGAAACCGAACGCACCCTGTTCTTCGATTTTCTTCCCGTGGAGCTGGGCAGCGTCAAGGGCTACAAGATTCGCCTGAGCCTGTACACGGTGCCAGGTCAGGAATTGTACAAACTGACGCGCAAGTCCGTGCTCAAGTCGGTCGATGGTATTGTATTCGTTGCTGACTCGAGTGGCGCCCGGCGAGATGACAACATCAATAACCTTGCAGACATGACCAGGAACCTCGAGGAGTACGAGCAGCCAGACACGCCAGTCGTCTATCAGCTCAACAAGAGGGACCTGCCGGATGTCATGCCGGTTGATCAGTTGATGGATGAGCTCGACCTTGCCGGGAAACCGGTCTACCTTGGCATCGCCAGCAGCGGCGTGTCCGTCATGGACTGCCTGAAAGGCATCACTCGCGAGGTTGTCAGCAAGATCTGAGAACTGCTAGGCTCCGCCTTCTTCGCTCATGTCCTGAACCCAGCCCCGACTCAGGCCAGACTGCGACCAGGCCTGCATGACACGGTCGAACTCGTGTTCGGTTACTTTGCGCCCAATGCCAAGGATTGGGTCGACAGCTCTGTACGCAGGAAAGTACTGGGTCATGACGCTCACCGTCGTGTCGCGGGACAGGTGCTGTGCAACAAACGCAAAGACATCCGAGGCCATCGCCGCATGGCGAGGCAGGATGAGGTAGCGTACAATCAGGCCCCGCGGAATATAGCACCCAGTTGCGTCGGTCTGAATGTCCCCCACTTGCTGGTGCATCTCCACGAGCGCCTTCTCTGCAGTATTCACATAGTTGCCAACACCTGAGAACTGCCTCGCGACGTCCTCATCCGTATAGCGCAGGTCAGCCAGATAGATGTCCACAATGCCGTCAAGCAGATTCAAGCTGGACAGTTCATCATAGCTGCTTGTGTTGTAGACGACCGGAATATGAAGACCAAGCCGCCGTGCCAAAAAGAGAGCGGCCAGTATCTGCGGTACCTGGTGGGAGGGGGTAACAAAGTTGATGTTGTGAGCTCCTCTTGCCTGCAGGTCAACCAGGGCAGATGCTAACGAGGGTGTCGACATCTCAGTTCCATGATGCAGCTGGCTGAGAGGATAGTTCTGGCAATAGCAGCAATTGAGATTGCAGCCGCTCAGAAAGACCGTTCCGGAACCACGTGTGCCACTCACCGGCGGTTCCTCCCCCCGGTGCAGGTTGGCAACGAATACCCGCGGCCTGAGCGCCGCACCGCAGTATCCCGTTTCGGCGCGCAGACGCCGGGCTCCGCAATGCCGCGGGCATAGGTCACAGTGCTCCAGGCGCTGATAGGCGATTCTGATGCGGCTGCGGAACTCATCGTCCGTGACACGGAGATAGGAGCCAGCCGCGTCGACGACCCCAGGGCTCTCTTCACGCCGTGCATCTGCAGGTATTACGGTGGCCCCGGCTATATCGGAATCGCGTTGGTCTTCGTCCATGTGCAAACCTCCTCCGCGATTCTGTGAGCACGCTGTAGGGCAGTTGCCACAAAACGCTCGCGGTCCATATGCTTCTGTTTTGCGGTATGCTCGCTTACGACGAGACCATAGTTCGCATTCGCAGGCTGGAAGTCGTCGCGGCGTGTCGTGACATAGTCAACGAGCAGGCCAGTCATGGTGTCGGACGAGAAGTCAGGCCGCTCCACACCAAGCAGCATAGCTGCTACGTTCAACGCCACAACCAGCCCCAGGACCGTCGACTCCATATACCCGTCGACTCCTGCCAGCTGACCTGCTATCCAAATGCCAGGGATTGCATTGAGCTGGAGGTCCCGGCCCAGTACCGCCGGACCCCTGAGAAACACATTCCGGTGCATGCGCCCGTAGCGCACGTACTGCGCATGCGCCAGTGCCGGTATCATGCCGAAGACCCGCTCCTGTTCAAGGATAGCAAGAGACGTCTGGCATCCGACAAGCCCAAGAACTGTGCCTGCACGGTTTTCTCTGCGCAGCTGCACCACAGCAAAACAGTCGGCAGGACGTCCCTGGAGGCCAATGGGGCGCATGGGCCCGAAGCGCAGAGCGTCGTCGCCTCGCCGTGCTATCTCCTCGACAGGAAGGCAAGCTTCAAAGTACCTCTGCTCGTCAGGTATGTCCGGAATGTGTCGGCGTGCCGTCTGCAACGCATGAACGAACGCGTAATACTGCTCCTTCGTCAGGCTGCAGTTGAGGTAGTCAGAATTGTCCCCGCCGCGCGAGCTGAGGAAGGTCGTCCCGGGCGTCACAGACCGCGCCCAGATTGAAGGTGCCACAGCGTCATAGAAGAACAGGTTGCCCGTCCCCAATCGGTCCTGAAGGCCATGCTGGAGGGCGTCGCTGGTCAGTGGTCCCGTAGCAACGACCGTCAGCGTGGATGGATCCAGGTGAACATACTCTTCACGGCGCACCGTGATGAGGGGATTCCTGGTAATCGCCTGCGTGATGAGCATGCTGAACTGGTCTCGGTCCACAGCAAATGCCTTGCCCGCCGGCAGCCTGCTCTGGTCGGCACAGGCGAGTACAGAAGATCCCAGCGTGCGCAACTCGGCCTTGAGGAGTCCTCTTGCATCCTTGAGGGCGTCTGAACCGAGCGAATTACTACAGACGAGTTCCGCGAACCGGTCCGTCGTATGGACGTCGGTACCGTGAAGTGGGCGCATCTCCCACAACTCGACCGGTACGCCCAGCTTAGCCAGTGTAAGAGCGGCCTCACTGCCGGCAAGTCCTCCGCCCACAACCCTGACGCTACGCGCCATCAGTACCCGGTCCTATCGCTGTGAACGTGTCCGCTCCGCTGCGGAGCAGCAGTCCCGCGACCTCGAGGCGCGTAATGACCGCAAGCACGTCGGCGGTGCTCCACTGCAGCCGCTGACAGAGAAGGTCAACAGACGTCTGACCATCTCTGATTGCGCGAAGGACAAGAGCATCCCGCTCTGTGATCCGAGAAGCCGCTGATGTTGCAGGGGAGGGACCAAATCCCGGAAGTTCACTGAGAATATCATTGACATCCTGCACCAGTGTTGCGCCTGACCTGATGAGAGCATTTGTGCCCGTGTGATTCGCAGCGTAGATGGACCCGGGGACCGCAAATACCTCGCGGTTCTGCTCTAGAGCAAAGTTGGCAGTCAGGAGAGAA
The DNA here is from genome assembly GCA_002402295.1 of Caldiserica bacterium UBA4822. Lineage (GTDB taxonomy): Bacteria > Caldisericota > Caldisericia > Cryosericales > Cryosericaceae > Cryosericum. The sequence continues at coordinate 27,465 of DHFO01000008.1, read as the reverse complement.
CCACTGTCCCTGGCCGCTTCAACCACAATCACCCCGAGGGACAGCCCGGATATGACGCGATTGCGCTGTGGAAACGTGTAAGGGGCGGGCTGTGTCCCCAGGTGGAACTCCGAGACGACAGCTCCTCCTGACTCAACAATGCGTCGCGCCACGTTCTCGTGGGCACTCGGATAAATGTTGTCGATGCCGGAACCCAGGACCGCGATGGTAGCACCTTCAGCGTCCAGGCACCCCACGTGTGCTGCCTTGTCTATCCCATAGGCAAGACCGCTCACAATGACGAGCCCTGCACGGGATAACTGACCGGCAAGGTCCGAGGCAGTTCGGAGGCCCTCCGGAGTTGCCTTGCGGCTGCCGACGAGGGCAACGGCATTACGCACAAGAACACTCGCGTCTCCCAGCACTTCGAGAACCAGAGGAGGCCGGTAACACTCTTGGAGACGCCCAGGGTAGGAACAGCGCTCATCGAATATGCTGACGACAGACGCACCCATCGCCTGCAAAGCAATCAGTTCAGCGTCAGCTCGTTGAAACGCCAGGTCCCAGTCCGCTGCGCTTACGCGCTTGCCGGTAGCTGTCGGTAATGAAGCCAACAATTCATCAAGGCGCTCCCTGGACAAGTCCTCTAAAGAACCTGGCGTCTGGAGCAGGCCGGCCAGGTCCCACTTGCAGACGCCGAGAGGCATGAGGTCGAGGGCGAGAGTCACCAGGCCAAAGGATGAAACCATACAGACTCAGACAGTCAGCTGCTTCTTCGCCTCGCTGACGAGGCCGAGGAACGTCTCCTTATCATGCACGGCCATGTCGGCCAGTACCTTGCGGTCAAGCTTGACTCCTGCTTTCTTCAGGCTGCCAATGAACTGCGAGTACGTAATCCCGTTGGAACGACACAACGCATTGATACGAACGATCCATAGCGCACGATACTCACGCTTCTTCTCCTTGCGGTTGAAGTATGCATGACGTTCTGCCTGCTGAACTGCTTCATGAGCAGCTCTATAGCGAATGGAACGAGCTCCGACATACCCCTTGCTAAGCTTGAGTATCTTCTTGTGCCTTCTGCGAATCGAGCTTCCACCCTTGACTCTAGCCATTATACGCCTCCATCAGCCCTTGAGGTACGGCACAAGTCGCTTCATGTTCGTAGCATCGGCTCCGGTGAGCACGCGCTTCTTCAGCATCAACTTCTTCTTCGCCATTGTCTTCTTGCCAAGTTTGTGGCCGTGGTTCGCGCCATATGCCTGCAGCTTGCCGGTTCCGGTCACCTTGAATCGCTTGGCCGCACCTCTGCACGTCCTGATCTTTGTCACCTTGTTCTTGATAGCCATGTCTTACTCCTTTCCGGTTTGCTTCATCTTCGCCAGCACTTCCTTTGTTGGCTCCATCATCATCGACATGTTGCGCCCCTGCATCTTCGGCTCCTGGCTCACCGTGCCGTACTCGGCCAGGTCCTCAGCGATCTTCTTGAGGAGAGCGCGTCCCTGGTCCGGGAAAGCCATTTCGCGCCCGCGGAACATGATCGTCACGCGTACACGGTTCCCAGCCGACAGGAACTCCTTGAGGTGCTGATTCTTCACGGTCAGATCGCCAACGTCAATGCGCAGCCGATACTTCATCTCTTTCATCTCGACTGTCACCTGCTTCTTCCTGGCCTCTTTCTGCCGCTTCATCTGCTCGTACTGGTACTTTCCGAGGTCCATGATCTTGCACACCGGCGGGGTGGCGTTCGGCGCCACAACAATGAGGTCAAGCCCCTTGGAGTACGCAAGGTCCAGTGCCGCTTCAGACGACATAAGCCCAAGCTGACCGTTGTTTTCGTCGATCACGCGTACTTCCTTCCAGTGCACTCGTTCGTTGTAGATCAGATCCGAATCCTTATTGATTCCACACCTCCAGAACGAAAAATGGCGGCCGCTGCAAAACGGCCGCCACATGCATAGAATACAGTAAAGGCGAACTCTCGACCTCTTTGCCCAAGGCTGGAGGTAGAAGCACAGTGGCTTCGTTTTACAGTGGCTCGACTCTCGTGAGCCGTGCCAAGTATATCAGAAAGAGACTAAATGACAACTACGAGAAGATGACCTTGGTCCGGATGTCCTCCAGCACCTTCTCCAGGAACTCATCGACCTGCATGGCGCCCTGATCTCCTTCATGGCGCTTGCGTACGGCGACGGCATCGGCCGAGGCCTCGCGCGCACCGACAACCGCAATGTATGGGACCTTCTGCAGTTCCGCGTCCCGGATTTTCGCCTGCATCTTCTCGCGGCGGGTGTCGACCTTTGCACGGATGCCTCGGGCAGACAACCGGTCGGCGACGCGTGCGGCATATTCCTCCTGCACATCCGTTATCGGCACAACTTCGACCTGCACAGGAGCAAGCCAGACGGGAAAAGCACCTGCATACTGCTCGATGAGCGTGCCAAAGAACCGCTCCATGGAGCCGAGCACGACACGGTGCAGCATGATGGGGCGATGTTCCTTGCCGTCTTCTCCGATGTAGGTGACGTCGAAGCGTTCCGGGAGATTGAAATCGACCTGCACCGTCGGACCCTGCCACTCACGACCAATGGCGTCAACCAGCTTCACGTCGATCTTCGGGCCGTAGAAGACGCCTTCGCCGGGGTCAATCTTGTACGGCAACTGCATTTCAGTGAGTGCAACCCTGAGCGCCTCGGTTGCCATCTCCCAGTTTTCGTCGGACCCTACGGAATGCTCGGGTCGCGTGCTGAGGTAAATGTTATACTTCGTGAACCCGAAGGTCTCTATCATGTGCCGGGTAAAGTCCAGGACACCCTTGACTTCGTCGTTCAGCTGGTCGGGACGTACAAACAGGTGTGCGTCGTCCTGTGTGAAGCCGCGCACGCGCAGCAGGCCGTGGAGTACACCGGACTTTTCATACCGATAGACTGTGCCGAGCTCGGCCCAGCGCAGAGGCAGGTCTCGGTAGCTGCGCACCTGCGATTTGTAGATGAGGATGTGGAAGGGGCAGTTCATGGGCTTGAGCATGTACTGTTCCTCGTCCACCTGCAACGGGGAGTACATGTTCTGCTGGTAGAATCCCCAGTGGCCCGAGGTCTTCCACAGCTCGAGGTTGGCGATATGCGGCGTGTAAACAAACTCATAGCCCCGCTTGATGTGCTCTGCGCGCCAGAAGTCCTCGATCTCCTTCCGAACGATCGCTCCCTTCGGATGCCAGAAGACAAGACCGGGGCCGGCCTGTTCTTGGATGCTGAAGAGGTCCAGCTGCTGCCCGAGCTTCCGATGATCGCGCTTCGCCGCCTCTTCGCGAGCGGTAATGAAGCCAGCCAATTCTTCCTTTGAAGGGAAGGCCGTTCCGTAGATGCGCTGAAGCATCTTGTTCTTCTCGTCGCCGCGCCAGTAGGCCCCGGCAATAGACAGGAGCTTGAAGTGCTTCAGGTAACCGGTCGACGGGATATGGGGACCACGGCACAGGTCCGTAAATGCTCCCTGCGTGTACAGAGAAACAGTGGTCGCGGGAATCTCCGACAAAATCTCGACCTTGTACTGGTCGCCCTGTTCCTTGAAGAGCTGAACAGCCTCCGCGATAGGAACATCCCGACGCACAAAGTGCTCGCCGCGCTGTGTGATTTCGTGCATCTTCTCCTCGATGACTCCAAGATCGTCGGGGGCGAGGGTTCTCGCCATGTCGATATCGTAATAGAAGCCCGAGTCGATCGCAGGGCCAATGGCAAGTTTGGCATCAGGGTACAGCTCCTTGATTGCCTCAGCCATGATATGCGATGCACTGTGACGCAGGATTTCGAGCCCTTCCCTGCTGCCTGTGGTCACCAGCTCAATCGTGCCCTCCGACGATGGAACCGTGGTAAGGTCGACGAGCGACCCTTCCACTCTGGCGGCGACTATAGACCGCTTCTGCTCTGGAAAGGACTTCTCCACGGCAGACAGCACAGATTCTCCTCGCGCAAACGAATACAGAGATGAATGATCACCGAGAACAAGTTTGATATCCATGTCCGCTCCCTGGATACAAAAATGGTGGGCGATAGAGGAATCGGACCTCTGACCTCTTCGGTGTCAACGAAGCGTTCTACCTCTGAACTAACCGCCCACAAAACCGGACTTGCTCAAGTATACGCACAACACGCTTCACTGCAAGCCCTGCGGCATTATCCGGGCGCGTTTCCTCTCGGACTGCGTCCCGAGGGAGGTTTCCTCAAGCCTGACTGCGACCACGGCCTCTTGCCGTTACCACGATAAAGTATACAGTGATTGCCATGAACCGGTCAAGACGGGTGAGGCTATGACGCCTTTCACACAACAGCGCGACGTTGCGAGGGTGGTAAAGCTGCTTGAGAGAGAATACCCAGTCCGGGGCACGGCACTCGAGTTTCATGATGCGTGGCAGCTCCTGACGGCCACCATCCTCAGTGCGCAGTGCACGGACGCTATGGTCAACAAGGTGACACCACTGCTCTTTGCCGCCTATTCTTCACCCTGTGCACTGGGCCACGCGGACATTCTCGAGGTAGAGGCGATTGTGAAGCCCACGGGCTTCTACCATACCAAGGCCCGCGCGATTGTCGCCGAGTCACGGGAGCTCTGCGAGAAGTGGAACAGCACCATAGTTCCGGATATGGACTTCCTGACAGCGTTGCCCGGCGTAGGACGCAAGACAGCAAACGTCGTCCTGGCGCACGCGTTCGGCAGACAAGCAGTCGTCGTCGACACGCACGTCAAGCGGCTGGCCTATCGTATCGGGTTCAGCAGCAGTCTCGACCCCACCAGGATCGAGTCCGACCTTATGCAACTGGTCAAGGAGAGCGAGTGGAACGCCCTCTGCGACGCGCTTATCGCCCACGGAAGGACCGTGTGCAACGCGCGCCATCCCGCATGTGCAACATGCTTCCTCGCTAGCCTGTGTCCGCGGAACGGGGTGGCTTCGCCGGTGGCTGCCCACAAGAAGGATCAAGCCTGACGGAGCGCTCGCGCTCGTACCGGAACAGGTACTCTCCGAATAGACCACAATGCGGCCCCAGAGCGGAGGAATCCCCCACAGTAGCGTGAACCTCCCTGCTCGAGAAGCGCAGGACGTGTCGCAGGCCGCGGTCTACCCAGACATCAACGGGAAACGCGTCATCATTGCCATAGACAAACAGGTCTATGCACGAAGAGACCTTCGGCCCGATACCTGCGAATGTCCTGAAAAAGCGGCGGCGTTCCCAGGGATGTTCTTCCCGCAGTTCTTCCAGCGCGTTCTCTTCAGGCAGTCCTGCAATCAGTTCTCTGAGCCATGTGGTGCGATATCCCAGGTGCAGTCGGTCAAACTCGGCTGCTGTCAGCGAGCGCAGTTCGGCCACGGCAGGAAACAGGAAGACGTCGCTGCCCGCCAGCAGGCGCCGGTTGGCTGGAAACAACTCAGCAAGGGCATCCAGACGCCTTCTGACCAGTTCGACCGACGACTGCACAGACAGGACGTAACCGATAATCGTTTCCACCGCCTGTTGATGAAGCAGGTGCAGCCCTTCTGAAAATGCAAAGACCTCGCGTACAGCGGCGGCCGAGTCCGGATAGTGGCCGCAGAGGTAGGCGCACGACTCGGCAGCATCCTCGCGCAGATTGTCAGCCACTCCCAAGAAGCGACCCGCTTCGGCCAGAGCAGCACTCCCCGCGGGAAGCGTAATCCTCAGGGAGCGGCCAGCCGATGCGACATGCAGCGCAAGGCTTCCACAAACGCCGGCAACCCCTCCGGCCGATTGCCTGAATCGGAATGCCTGGCCACAGAGTAGGCTGGGGACTAGTGCATAGGATGACGAAGGACGCAGGATACCCCTCACGGGGTCTGCTGTCACAGATTCGCCCCGGACCACCGCGGTCGCGGACTCCTGCGCGATGTTCCGAGGTGCTGCCCGGCACGGGCGCGAGCCTATTCCCACCTCCCGAACGGGTGTCGGAAAATGCCTCGGTCTGTGACAATGCCAGTGAGAAGTTCATTGGGAGTCACGTCGAACGACGGGTTCCATGCATGGGCACCCTCGGCAGCAACCCGCTGTCCCGCAAAACACAGGACCTCGCTCTCGTCACGCTGTTCCACCGGAATCTGCGCTCCAGAGGAGAGGCTGAAGTCAAAGGAGCTCATGGGAGCAGCGGTATAGAACTGAATTCCATGATACTGCGCCAAAACGGCCAGCTGATACGTGCCGATCTTGTTGGCAAAATCGCCGTTGGCAGCAATCCTGTCAGCGCCGACGATGACCTTGGACACCATGCCGCGTTCCATGGCGAACCCAGCCATGCCGTCCGTGATAAGGCGGAAGGGAATGCCTGCATGAACCAGCTCGAGGGCAGTGAGGCGCGCGCCCTGCAGATACGGCCGCGTCTCCAACGCGATGACGCTGATTCTTGTCCCTTTCTGAAAGGCTGCATCGATACACCCGAATGCAGTGCCATACCGGTACGTGGCAAGCGCTCCGGTGTTGCAGATGGTCATGACCGTATCCCCATCCTCAAACAGGGTGGCACCAAACGTGGAAAGGGCCAGATTTCGCTCTTCATCCTCGTGCGCCATCGTACCCGCGAACTCTGTCAACTCTGCAGCCACGGCCTCAGGATCACGCCCGAGGTCGGGCGCGCCCTCCCTTATGCTCCGATTCACGGCCCAAGTCAGGTTGACCGCCGTGGGGCGAGCCCTCTTGAGAAGCTCGGCGGCATCGTATACGAACTGCGCAGGGTCCGGCCGGTTGATCGCTTCCCGCGCGGCCAGTGCCATCCCGTAGGCAGCTGCCACGCCGATGGCAGGAGCGCCCCGGACATTCATGTTCTTGATGACATCGTACACATCACGGCAGGACGTACACTCAATCCAAGCCCACTCGAACGGAAGGCGAACCTGGTCAAGGACGCGCAGACTGGAGCCTGTCCACAAGAGGCTCCGGAGCTCTTCGCTCATACCGACTGGGATAATCCCTACGCTGACGCCTTCAGCTTCTTGAGGCACTTGCTGCAGACACGAATCCTTTGAACGGTCCCGTCCTTCTCTACCTGTACGGTATGAAGATTCGGCAGGAAACGACGTGATGACCGCTGAACTGAGTGGCTGACGGTGTTTCCTACCATGGGGCCTTTGCCACAGATCTCACATACTCTGCTCATTTCAATTAACCTCCGGGAAAATGTACGTTAATTCTACGTCAAAGGCTCGTGAATTCAAGTTCGGTGGTATAATCGAATACCATATGTTGCTTGGAGAGTGGAGATGAGTGACACGAAAGGCACCGCCGTTCTTAGCAGAAATGCTATAGAGGAGATCCTGCGTCTGGCCGCACTGAACGTTTACGGAGTAACGGGCCTAGCTCCGGTAACATTCGGTCAGCGCTTTTCCCAGGCCCTCGCACTTACCGCAACGCCAAGGGGCGTCGACGCACAGATCAAGCCAGATGGGAGTATCGAGGCGACTATCCATGTTCGGCTCCAATATGGTCTCCGCGTTTCGGAGGTGGCTCGCACCATCACGTCCCAGGTACGGTATGCCTTCTCGACGATGACAGGCATTCCCGAGGACCAGGTGACCTTGAATGTAGTTGTCTGGTCGATACGCATCGAAAATCAGCCTGAATAGCCTACCAGCCGGAGGAGAACTTGAAAGAAATTGATCACGTTCAGCTTGAGGCGTTGTTTGCCAGCGGACTGGCAAATCTCGAAACGCACAAGAGTTTTGTTAACAGTCTCAATGTCTTCCCCGTTCCTGATGGCGACACCGGCACGAACATGTCACTCACCTTGCGCACTGCGCTTGATGAAGTGAGTAAAACCCGACCGATGTCGATGAAGGAGTTCGTTTCGGCGCTCTCTTCCGGTTCCCTTATCGGTGCCCGTGGCAACTCTGGTGTTATTCTCTCGCAGATCATCCGTGGTATGGCGGCTGCCGCCGACAACAAGTCCCGGATTACGACGGCAGACTTCTCGCAGATGCTGTCGAGGGCAAGCGAGGTTGCGTACAAGGCGGTCGTGACGCCTGTCGAGGGCACCATTCTTACTGTCGTGCGAAGAATGTCAGAGCACGCCGGTGCAGTTCAGATAGAGGATTTCGCCGACTACCTTGCGGACGTCATAAAGGTGGGCCGTCAGGCGGTTACGGAGACTACAGCACAGCTGCCCGCGCTGGCGGAGGCACATGTTGTTGACGCCGGCGCCGAGGGGTTGGTGACGATTCTGGAAGGAATGCTCATGGATGTGCGTGGACAGTTCGTACAGGCGCAGGAACCGAGGCCGACGGCACAGGGAGAACAACAGGCGGCCGGTCGGCAGCTGACCTACCGATATGACACCGTGGTCTTGGTAGCTTCTGACCATCTCCCTGAGGAGCAGGTTCGCGCCAAACTCACGGAACGCGGCGACAGCCTGGTCTTGGCATCTGCCGGTGGTCTCACCAAGGTCCATGTGCACACCAATGAGCCCTACGATGCGATACGCTACCTGATGCAGTTTGCGCCGATACGCGAGGCTCACATCGAGGACATGCAATATCAAACTGACGAATACACGGGAGTATCGACGGCACGAGCGGCGACCGGGCAGACAGAACCCCCGGGTGGCTGCGCAGGGCAAGGGGTGGACACGGCCTATGTTGTCGTCTCACCTGGTCCTGGTTTCGACGAGGTTTTCCGCAAACTGGGGGCGCACATCATCATAAGCGGTGGTGACACGATGAATCCGCCAACCGAGGCCTTTGTTGATCCGATCGCCGGCTGCGATGCCAGGTCTTTCCTCGTCTTTCCGAACAACAAGAACATCATCCTGGCTGCCCGTCAGGCGGCCACATTGCTTGATAAGGACGTCAAAGTCGTTGAATCGCGGCATCCTGTTCAGGCCATCGCCGCACTGGTCCAGCTTGTTTCCAGCTCACCAGACGACGACCGTGCAGCTACTGCGGCGGCGGCCGTCGCTGCAACTGACTTCTTCTCGGTTACCCGGGCTACAAAGAACGCCACTGTGTGTGGGTTGACCGTACAACAAGGTTCATACATGCTGTTCGTTGATGACAATCTTGTGGCCACAGGCGATTCTGTGCCCACTGTGCTCGAGCACCTCAAAGAAACAGATCTTCGGTGGTCCGACAAGTCGCTGGTTTCGGTCTATCGCGGTGCGGAACACGACGAGCTGGCCTTTGACCAGGAGGTGGCCATGCTCACGCAGGAGTTTCCCGACCTTGAAGTTCAACCCTATTTTGGGGGACAGGCGTTCTACGACGTCGTCGGGTCCATCGAGTGACCATGGATGTTCTTCAGTTGCAGCAGGAGGTTGGCCTCGCGACGGACAGCCTTGTCAAGCGCATGGGTTCCGACTTTGGAACGATGGTCGTACTTGGCTCCGGGCTGTCCTCCTTCGTCAACAGAATCCAGGAGGCAGTAGCCGTACCCTATTCAGCAATCCCCGGGTTTCCACGGTCCACGGTGAAAGGTCACTTGGGAGAGCTTGTGGGCGGAACGATTGGCAGGCAAAGGGTACTGTGCCTTGCCGGACGCTTTCATTACTACGAGGGATATGATACTGCCGCCGTGACAATACCTGTACGAGTCGGGTGCGCCCTGGGCGTGCACACCGCACTGTTCACGAATGCGGCGGGTGGCGTCCGAGACGACCTCCGGCTGGGCGAACTCATGGTCATCCGTGACCAGTTAAACCTGATGCAGGCGGACAGCCCATTGAGAGGGCTCCCGGATGACGAATTCGGCTCAAGATTCGTCAACATGTACAACGCGTATGACAGGGGCATGGCGGAGGAACTCGCGCTGGTGGGCACTGAGCACCGTCTGCCAGTGACATCAGGAGTCTACGCGGCAATGTCCGGTCCCCAGTTTGAGACGCGTGCGGAGATCCGCATGCTCAGGGTGCTTGGCGCGGACGCGGTGGGCATGTCGACCGTTCCAGAGGTGATTGTTGCAAATCATCTTGGAATGCGCGTTGGTGGCATTTCGGTCATCACAGACCTGGCGACAGAAACAACGTCGGAGTTAAGCCACGAACAGGTGCTGGACACGGCCGGGAAGGCTGATGCGCAACTGGCGGAGCTGCTGACAGCGTTCATCGATGGGAGTATCGCGTGACTGGTAGCTTCTCTGAGCTCATCGAAAAAAAGAAGCAAGGGCGCGAACTCACGGACGAAGAACTGGCGGCCTGGATCGACGGCGTCGTAGGAGGATCCATCCCTGAGTACCAGACCAGCGCAATGCTCATGGCCATTTACTTCCGCGGCATGAGTCCTCATGAAACGTCGCGGCTGACCTACTGCATCGCGCACAGTGGGGACGTCATCGATCTTTCATCGTTGCACGGGATCAAGGCCGACAAGCATTCCTCGGGTGGCGTCGCCGATACCGTTTCCATCCCTCTCATCGCCGTGGCCGCCAGTTGTGGCGCCCTCATGCCAAAGATGTCGGGCCGGGGCCTCGGCCACACCGGTGGGACCATCGATAAGCTGGAGGCAATCCCGGGATTCAATGTCAACCTTTCTCCCTCGGCATTCATGGATATCGTGAGTCGCCTTGGTGGTGCGATTATCGCTCAGACAAGTGACATTGCCGTAGCTGACAAGAAGTTGTACGCCCTGCGCGATGTGACTGCTACCGTAGATTCTGTTCCGCTCATCGCCTCAAGCATCATGGGCAAGAAACTCGCATCCGGTGCCGACGTCATTGTGCTTGACGTTAAGTGGGGAACAGGAGCGTTTATGGAAACCAGGGAAGCGGCCACTGCCCTCGCACGCACCATGGTAGACATAGGCGAAGACAATGGTAAGCGCACGGTCGCCTACGTCACAGATATGAATGAACCACTCGGGAATGCAGTGGGCAATGCACTCGAGGTCCTTGAAGCTGTCCAGGTGTTGAAGGGGCAAGGTCCTCAGAAGCTCGTCGATGTCATTCTCACCCTCTGCGGGGAAATCCTCCTCCAGAGCGGGATCACCGAGACCATCGAGCAGGGGAGGCAGCGGGCACGCGAAGCCATTGAGTCGGGCAGAGCCCTTCACCGGTTTGCCTCTATTGTACAAGCACAGGGTGGGGATCCGGCTTTCATCGATAGCCCGCAATTGCTTCCCCAGGCTGCGGTTAGGCTGCAGGTAACAGCACCTCGCGATGGGATCATCACGCGCATTGACGCGAGGCGCGTGGGAGTTGCCGCCATGCATCTGGGCGCAGGTAGGCGGACAAAGGAAGACTCGATTGACCTCAGCGTGGGTCTGACCATGGCCGTCAAGACTGGTGACGTAGTCAGAGTCGGACAACCTGTTGCTACCATTCATGCTAGGTCTCTCGACGAAGCCCGTGTCTGCGAGGAGGAGCTGAAGTCTGCCCTCTCTCTTGGTGAGACGCCAGTACCACGGTGGCAGGCCATCGTTGCCAAGATTTCGCGTGCAGATGGTGTAATCGTCTTCAAGTAGCAATGAAAACGGTCATTCTGGGACATGCAGGCGCCGACTTTGACTGCGTGGCCTCAATGGCCGGTCTTTCCAGGCTGTACGCGGGGGCTCTGCCGGTCCTGCCATCATCCCTCGAACCCAACGTTGAAGAGTTCCTGCGACTGTATGAGGGCAGGTTCCGGTTTGTGCATATCCCTGTGCACACCCTGCTGAAGGAAGACATCGGGACTATTGTCCTTGCCGACACTATCGTGCCCTCTCGCCTCGGTGAGTACGAGGCGTTGCTGCGAGCCCCCAACCGCAGACTCATTGCGTACGACCATCACGAGCCAAGTTCGGCGAGTCTGAGCCATATCGACGAAGGACACATCCAGGAGTGTGGTGCCACCACATCAATTGTAACAGCAGCCCTGCGACGGGAGACGATTCCTGTGAATCCTGACGAGGCGACCCTGCTCGCACTAGGCATCTACGAAGACACTGGTTCTCTGCTGTTTCCCGAGACAACCGCATACGATGTCGAACAGGCAGCCTACCTGCTCAAAGCAGGTGCGAGCCTGTCTATGGTGGCCCGGTACGTGACCACCTACCTCACTGTGGAGCAGCAGAACGCGCTGGAAGCCGCTCTGAACAGTATCCAGGTCTCTGACGTAGCCGGCACGCAGGCGGCGTTCGCCGTGGTCCGTGCGGAGCGCAACGTCGGCAACCTCTCAGTCATCGTCCACAGGCTGGCCCAGATAGTCAAAGCAGATGCAGTGTTCCTTTCCTATGAGACACCTCAGGCCCTCTACCTCCTGGCGCGGAGCGACCGTTTTCTTAACGTTGCCGAACTCCTGGCCCCCCTTGGTGGGGCAGGCAGGGTTCACGCCGCCGCAGCGGTACTGCGTGACGGAACAACGGCGCAGCAGGCAAGAGAGCACCTCGAGTCCATTATCAGAACCCGACACGCACAGTGGAGGGAAGTCGTCGCAGACATTATGACGCCATATCCGACAACCATTTCACAGGACAGGCCCGCGGCCGAGGCTCTGGCAATGATGGTTAACCTCGGGTTTTCTGTGCTCCCCGTCCAGCGTGATGGACGCATAGCTGGAGTTGTATCCAAGAAGGCTCTTGAAAAGCAGTCTCTTGCTCACCTTCAGGCGAAGCCGGTGCGCTACTTCACCAACACCAGGCTTCCCCGAGTAACGCTGACCGCGACAGTCGAGGAGCTGATCCAGGCATTCGGAACGTACAACACAGGGCTGCTCCTTGTCATGGACGGCGAGCAGCTGCTGGGAGTCATTTCGCGGTCTGATGTTCTGCGATATCTGAACAGCACTGCCCATCCACAGAGCGCAGTTGATACATCGAATCTCGTAGTTATCAGCGAGACGGACATAGACAGGCTCGGGGGAGAAGGTACATCAGAGGTTTTGAAGACCATCGGGCTCGTTGGGGACCAGCAGGGAAACCGTGCCTACCTTGTCGGCGGGTCGGTTCGAGATGTGCTGCTTGGCCGTCGCCCCAACGACTTCGACATTGTCACCGAGAAGGATGTTTCGGCTGTCGCGGCGGCTGTGGCGGACCGGCTGGGCACACACGTTATTTCCTATGGCCGCTTCATGACACACAAAGTGCACATCGGCGGGCGCTCTTATGACTTTGCCGCAGCCCGCCTCGAGTACTATGACTTTCCCGGGTCGCTGCCGACCGTGGCTCCCGCATCGCTGGTCAAGGATCTGCTTCGCAGGGACTTTACCATCAACGCGCTGGCAATGTCACTTTCTGCCTCTGACTTCGGCCGAGTGGTTGATGCCTCCGGTGGCCTGAGTGACCTGGAGTCCGGCGTCGTTCGCATGACATACCCGGACAGTTTTATCGAGGACCCCGCACGTATTCTCCGTGGTGTCCGCGTCGCGGTGCGGCTGGGATTCGCGATGGACAGGGACACTGAGGCAAAGGCACGCGACGCCCTCCAGCTTGGTCTGCTCAGCGTGCGGCGCAACAAGCGTGCCCAAGACGAGTTCAAGGAACTTCTGGCCGGAGCGCAGAGTGTCGACTGCATCATGGCCCTGAGTGCGCTTGGGTGCGGGCTTATTGGCCTGCCACTTGTGAAACCCCGCAAATCGAAGCGCGAGCTCCTTTCGTTGCTTGAACGCCAGCGCCTGAACGGGGACGACGACCTCGACCCGCTCCCATGGCTTACTCCGCTGCTTGTCTGGCTGGGCCGCATCCGGTCTGATGTCCTTCAGGCCATCCTCAAGGACTTCGGACTGAGCGACCGGATGGCAGCATCGTGCCGCTCATGGCAGGTGCGTGAGCGGCAATTGCGATTTGCCCTTCTTGAGGGAACGAAGCCCCTGAGTGCCATTGCATGCCTCGTTGCACGGTCCCACCGACCGGTGGTCTCGATCGCCCGCGGGCGCCTCGAGGGTCCCGGTGGGGCCAGAGGAAGACAGCTGCTGGAAACTGCGCTGTCACGATTGGCGCAACCACCTCTGGTCTCGGGCAGAGACGTCCTTGCACTGGGGATCACAGAGGGCCGGACCGTTGGAAACCTGCTTGAGCAGATACGTACCATGCAGCTGGGCGGTGTCATCCATTCCAGGGATGAGGCCCTGACCTGGCTCAAGGAAAGGATCGGTTGACGAGCACCCGTCTGAGCCTATACTGTCCACTGTCTCCTCGCGCTCTGGAGGTGCGGGCCCATAGCTCAACGGTAGAGCAGGTGGCTCATAACCACTTGGTTCTTGGTTCGAATCCAGGTGGGCCCACCAGCAGGTGCTGCGGGTCCGAGCATTCCGATGAGCTGCACACCTGTTCATATGACTCTCGTCACCAATTCACCGTCACACTATGGCGCAGGGAGCGTTCGTTTGTATACTTACTGGTGCGTGGCCATGACTCCGCACTCGCACGCCCGAAGGCCATGCCATGAAGATTCTGCTGGCGAACGCCAGGAGCGACGCGGGTCCAGGCGTGCAGTAATGGGCATTTCATTCGCAGATGGGGTGAGTCGATGCTGATTGATGAACTTTGGGAACTGCAGCAGCTGCAGTTGGATTATCGGCAGAAGGAGCGGCTTCTTCAGGAGCTGGACCTGTCGTCTTCGCTTCGCAAGAAGATTGCAGAAACCCAGGAGCAACTCGCAGAGCTCCAATCACAGTTGGAAACCTTCAGAGCCGAAGAGGTCAAGATCGCGCAGAAGCTAGAGGACATTACGACGAAGGTGCACGAGGCCAGCGCCAGGCTCGGCAAGGAAGAGATGTCTGAGGACAAGGTCCAGAAGCTCGAAGCGAAGATGAAGAAACTGACGCAGGACAAGGAAAAACACGAAGAAGCCCAGAGCAGGAATTTCCATGACCGGCAGAATGTCGATGACCAGATCCGCGCAACCCAGCTGATGGCAGAGAAGTTGAGGAAGGAACTTGACAGCATTCCACAGTCAGACGCAGCCTCGAAGGCCGCCGTCAAGAAGTCTCTGCCTGCGTTGCTGAAGGAGATCGAGACCAGGAAATCCAAGCTACCACTTGATGCCAAGCTTATCTTTGAGAACCTTTCGGACAAGTTCAGTGGCGCTCCCATTGCGAGAGTGACCAGTTCAACCTGTGACTATTGCCACGTGCGCCTGTCTGCGCGCACTCTGTTCAGCCTTCGCAACGGCGAAGAAAAAGGAAGCCACGCCGGGAATCTCATCCGGTGTGAAATCTGCGGCAAGATTCTCTACGCCGGCTCCGGCGACCGCGAATGAGTCAGTCGCGGGCAGGCAGTCGTCCTGTCCGAGGAAAGTCCGGGCTCCAAGAAGCGAGTTGCTCGGGAAATCCGAGTGGGGGCAACCCTAAGGAAAGTGCAACAGAAAACATACCGCCCCGCAAGGGGTAAGGGTGAAATGGCGGTGCAAGAGACCACCGGCAGGCCAGTGATGGACTGCGCATTGCAAACCCCAACTGGAGCAAGACAAAATAGGAAGGCATCAGGGGCTGCTTCTCCTTGCCTTCGGGTATGTCGCTGAGATAAATGACTGACCATGACAGAACCTGGCTTATCATTCGCGGTTTCTACAAACAACCCCGCCTGTTCCTGAGGCGGGGTTGTTTCACTTGAGGCTGCAGCCATCTAGCAACCCCCGGCGATTTGCAGGAGCTCCCAGAAGTTGTCGGGCTTGAGACTCGCGCCGCCTATCAGCCCGCCGTCGACCGACGGAAGGCTGACAATAGAGGCGAAGTTGAAGGGCTTGACGCTGCCTCCATACAGCAGAGGAATGGCCCTCCCTGTGCTGTCCCCGAGGCAGGAAGCGAGGTGCTGCCGAATCAGGTTGTGCGCCTCCTCGATCTGCTCCGGCGTCGCGTTCTCACCGGTCCCGATGGCCCAGACAGGCTCATAGGCAACGAGCAAGTGCTGGTCTGCGGTCAGCGTCAGGTCGGCCAGGGCAGCATCGAGCTGCCTGAAGATGACACTCTTCATCGTTCCCGCCCTGCGCTCCTCGATGGTTTCCCCAACGCAGAGGACCGGGGTAATGGAGCCCCTCAGACAGTTCACCAGCTTGCGACGCACCAGGTCATCGGACTCGCCGATGATGTGCCTGCGCTCGGAGTGACCCACCAGGGCATAGCGCGCTCCGGCGGACACAATCATGGCAGGTGAGACTTCGCCCGTGAAAGCTCCCTCGGCCTCGCCGGCGACGTCCTGCGCTCCCAGGGACAGCCAGGGCGGAACGAGACCCGAGCCCGAGAGCGCGCCAAGTGCCACGTAGTTGGGGAAGAGAATGGCCTGCACCCCAGCCTTCTGTGGCGCGCCGAGGGCTGCAATCTGACGAACGTATGTTTGGGCCTCGTCAATCGTCTTGTACATTTTCCAGTTACCCGCAACGATCTTCATGGTTCTCCTCTCTGCTGGCATCACTCCTGATCTTCAAGGGGATGGTCGGGTGTGGACACCTTCTCTGCCCGTACCCTCGAGATCCTCTTGCCTACCACGTTCACGACGACAAACGTGATTCCATTTCGTTCCACCACGTCTCCCACACGCGGCAGGCGTCCGATTTCCGACAGCAGTAACCCCGCAATGGTATCGTAGTCTTCACCCGACAGGTCTTCACCAAGCAGCTCCGAGACCTTGTCGGTCGGTACCGAGCCCTTGATGAGGTATGCGTTCTGACCCACGGGCTCGATTTCGGCGGCTTCCTTGTCGTACTCATCCTGAATCTCGCCGAAAACCTCCTCGAGAATGTCCTCTACCGTAATGATTCCTGATACCCCACCATATTCATCGAACAGGATTGCGGTCTGCACGCGCTGGCGCTGCATTTCCTGCAGAAGGCTGTTGATCTTCTTCGTTTCAGGTGCAAAGAAGGGCTGGCGCATGATGCTGCTGGCCTTCAGGTTCGTCCCGGAACTCGCAGCCATCGCCCTCAAGGCATCCTTCGCGTAGACAAGTCCCACCACGTTGTCATCCTCCATGACCGGAATACGGGAGTGCCCTGTTTCGTTGATTGTTCTGACGGCCTCTCCAATCGAAGCATCGTTGTCAACGGTGGTCACATCGACGAAGGGTGTCATGATTTCGTACGCCAGCGTGCTGCTGTAGTCAAAGATGTTATAAATGAGCCGCTCCTCGTCCTTGTCGATGACACCGTCCTCCTGTCCCACCTTCAGCAGGTACCGGAAGTCATCCGAGTCTGCGAGATACCCCGTATGCTTGGCATTCTTGAGAAGCGGCCGCGTAAACAGGTCAGACACCGCCGCAAGCGCCCGCGCTGCGGGATACAGGACTACGTAGATAGGGTACAGGAGCACAGCTGTGCTGAGGGTGACCTGGTCCGCAAACGCCTTGCCAATGGCCTTCGGAATGGTCTCAGCAAAAATGACAACGATGATGGTCAGGACAACCGTCGAAATAAACGTGAGCAGATCCGGGTTCACTTGATCAAAGACGGTCAGCACAACCCGGGCAAAGACGAAGGATGTCCCGAGGTTTGCCATGTCATTCCCCAGTACCACTGCAGCGAGCAGCATGGAGCGGTTATCGGCCATCCGATTCCTCAGACGCGCACTCAGCAACGGGGAGTTTGACGTCCTCTCCAGTGCCATTGGGGTGACACTCATGTAGCCGTACTCCAGCATCGAGAACAGGAAAGCGAGCAGGAGGAGGACGATGAGTACCACAATTTGGCCTGTCATGGCGCCCTCCTCGCCAAGCCGGACGGTACCGACAGCTGGTCGAAGACCGCTTCTTCACGCGCCTCCATTGCCCCGCGCTCACGCTCGGACGTATGGTCATACCCGACAAGATGCAGAAGGGAATGGACCATCGAGAACGCCAGCTGGTCATCGAGGCTGTTGCCGCTCGCGCCTGCCTTGTCCGCAACAGCGTCTAGACAGATGACAATGTCTCCCAGGACCCACCCTGTACCAGGTGCCGCATATCCAAGCGGAAACGACAGCATGTCTGTGGGGGCATCAATCTGTCGATGCTGTCTGTTAAGGTGCTGCATGCGGTCAGTCGGAACTACGAAGCAGGACACCGCAACAGCATGGCGCATGTCCGGGATTCCGATCAGGTCACGCTGCATGAATCCAAGGCACTGACCGACGAGACGTCTCAGCTTCCCTTCATCAACGACCCACCCTGGGTCAGAGGTTTCGATGTGACAGTGTACCGATAGATCAGACTCTTTCATTTGCCTCCTCAGTGGTCGAATATGCGTCACGAACATGATAGAAAGAGATCAGCGATGTCAGAAAGTATTCTTTCACCGCTGCAATGTTGCCTAGCGTAAGTTGCGATTCGGACAACTGCCCATCGCTCATCCGCGCAGCGACGATATTTGCTATCAGGGCCTCAAGCGAAGCCTTGTCGACCCTGGGAAGCGAGCGCGCCGCAGCTTCTACTCCGTCGGCCAGAAACACCAGCGAAGATTCCTTCGAGTGTGGCTTGGGCCCCTGGTACCGGAACGCGTCGGGCGACAGGTTAGCACGCTCAGCGGCCGCCTTGTCGTAGAAGAACTGAACCACGCTCGTCCCGTGGTGCTCGGCGATAATATCAATGACTTTGGAAGGAAGGTGATGGCTTTGAGCAATGGTCACCCCAGCCTGCACATGCTCAAGAATAACCTTGGTGCTGAGTTCAGGTGAAATGTCCTCGTGAATGTTGGGCAACTCGCCGCGATTCTCACCAAAGAACTGCGGGTGCAGCAGCTTTCCGATGTCGTGATAATAGGCGCCCACCCTGGTCAGCAACCAGTCAGCTCCCACGCGCTGAGCGGCGCCAGACGCGAGATTTGCAACGTTCAGACTGTGGTGATAGGTGCCCGGGGCACTTTCAAACAACTCCGTAAGCAGCTTGCTGCCTGTATCTAGCAGCTCACGGAGCCGCATCCCCGTGGCAACGTTGAACCAGCGCTCGATTGCGTAGGTGAGGCCCAGGGCTAGCAGAGCCGCAAGCACCCCGCCCCCCGTGAGGTAGAGGGCATTCGTGACGACAGGCCTCGACCCCTGCTCAGTGAGGCCCGCCAGAAAGGCATACACCAGGCCCGCTGTCAGTCCGCCAAGGGGACCGGCGATCATCAGGGCGCTGGTCTCGCTGACTTTCCGCATGACCATGATCACGACAATCGTACCCACGACCAGTCCGCAGAGCACCTCGGCTGTGGTCGGACCCATGATCCATGCCACCGCCATGGTCCCCAGACCCAACACCACCGCCAGAAGGTCGTCGAAGAACACAAATCCCAGCAGCAGGGCGAGGAGAAACGGAGCCAGCATGGCGAGAATGCCGTCCACAAGCCAAACCAGGACAACACATGCACCACCCACGACACCCACTTCCATGAGCAACCGGTCGGTCCTGGCGCCTCCAGAACCGTCAAGGGCAGCAGCGACGGCAACGAGCACCCAGACGAGAAGAGTGACCGCCAGCTGGGAAGTGACGTTCCGCAAGGCTCGTCCGCCCCATACCAGCCCCGTCGTCTGAAGCAACTGCACGGTTGCGCTATCCAGCGTGGCTCCCTTCTTGACGACCGGAACCCCCGCTGGAAGTGTCGACACAATCGGGGACACCGCCGCAGCAGCCTTGTCGCGTGCCTCCAGTGTCGCCTCCTGGTCATACATGAGGTTCGGCTGTACTGCCGGCACTGCGAACAAATAGGCTGCCCGGACCTGGTTATCTGCAATGCCTAGGTTCCTCAACTCCGTATTGATGTTCTCCAACGCTGTCTCTTCGGCACCTTCGAGGACGCCCTTGCTCATGACAGCGGTCAGCGCCTGACGCGCCGCAGCCTTGCACGACTGCAGTTCAGACTCGGAACACGTCGCCAGGTATTTTGTCGTGCTGCCTGCCGACGTCATCAACACTGCCGCAATACGCTCAGACGCTTTGTCCGTTGGCAGGTCCTGCGCGCGGATGGTCAGGATACGTGCGACAGTAGCATCAAACGAAGTCAGGGCAGCTGGAAGTCGAGAGCTGTCAAACTTGTAGATAGGAGCCACCTCGTCGGAGACACGCTTTCGCAGTTCCTCGGTTCTTGCCTGGTCTACGTACACGACAGTGCGCCGCGGAGCGATGTCGGCTGTTGCTGTCGCCCCCTCCACCACAGAGCGAACAGGAGGCACGTAGGGAAGGGCTGACAGCATCGCCGAGCCGAGCGCGACAAGCGCCAACACAAAGGCTCCCACATGCTTGAACCGCCGGAACGTCCGGGCAAGACGACGCCCCGGGTTCTCTGAGCCGCGAACCGCCTGATGTCGTGCCCTCACCGCTGGCCCTCCACAGCCGGAACGTCACGCCTGACTGCCCGAAAGAACGCCATGCTTACATCTCCATAGCGCCGTTCCTGGTACCTGCGCAGGGTCACGGCGTCGCCCTCATACCTATCCAGCAATCCTTCTCTTGAAGCATGTTCCATGACAATGATACAGCCATCGGCCTCACCGCACAAATGCCCGGCGAGCGTCTCGAGCAGAGGATTGTGCAACCCAGAACCAAACGGGGGATCTGCAAACAGGATATCAAACTCCGTCCCCCTCAGGCCGGATGCGAAGGCAACTGCATCGGCCTTCATAACCAAGGCTTGTTCGAGAAGTCCCAGGCTTCGGAGATTCGAAGTCACGAGGCGAATGGAGCGGGTATCGCTGTCAACGAACACAGCATGTGACGCGCCATTGCTGAGTGCTTCAATACCAATAGCTCCCGTACCGCAGCATGTGTCGACAAACCGCGCCCCCCCGATGATAGGGCGCAGAACATCCATCAAGGCCTCTCTGGCTTTGTCTGATGTTGGCCTCAGCCACGGTTGTCTGCCCAGAGCCTTGAGCGGCCGGCCTCTGAACGACCCCGATTGCACGATCATGTCAGTTCTCCTCCACGGAAGGCTGCGCAGGCGGATACCTCAGCACCAGCATGCGGGCAAGGTTTGTGTCCTCCGGCGCCGTCAGTTCGGGGTCCCTCTCCAGGAGCTGGCCGGCAGCAGCCCGGATATCGGGAAGGCGCGACAGGTCACGATAACTCAACATGCTCGTTGAACCGAACAGGGGGACGTCGAACCCATGCTGAACGGTCCCGAGAATGTCGCCAGGGCCGCGCAGCTTCAGGTCCTCATCCGCTATCGTAAAGCCGTCGTCGCAATCGACCAGCACCTGCAGCCGCTGCGTACTCTCAGGTGTCGCGGTCCCCTGGACAAGAATGCACTGCGACGCCGAAGAACCCCGACCCACCCTTCCGCGCAACTGATGGAGCGTTGCCAGGCCGAACCGGTCCGCGTCCTCGATGACCATGACAGTCGCGTTCGGGACGTCAATGCCAACCTCGACAACCGTCGTCGACACGAGAACGTCAATGTCCTGCGCACGGAATGCAGCCATGGCCGCGCCCTTCTCCGCGGCCTTCATTCTGCCATGAAGAGAAGCCAGCCTCAGCCCCTTGAGGCTTGAAGCCGTCAGACGCTTCATCGTTTCCTCCACCGATGCTGTGGCGTCCTCTTCTTCACCCCCCGCATCGATAGCGGGCACGACAACAAAGGCCTGCCTTCCGCGCGCCACCTCCGCGCGCACAATGTCATAGGCGACCTCCCGCTCTGCAGGGGTGAGCATCCGAGTAACGATCGGACTTCTACCAGCTGGTTTCTCCGTGAGCTCGGAGATATCCAGGTCACCGTAGATGGTGAGAGCCAGCGTGCGAGGAATTGGCGTGGCGCTCATGACCAGAGAGTGGGGTTGTTCGCCCTTTGTCCCGAGTGCGAGCCGCTGGGCGACCCCGAAGCGATGCTGCTCATCGACCACGGTCAACCCAAGGCGCGCAAATGCCACCCCTTCTTCGAGCATGGCATGCGTTCCTACCAGCAGGTCAATACCACCGTCGGCGAGTTCCCGGAGCACGCTGTTGCGCTCCGTCTTGCTCATCCCTCCCACAAGCACGCCCACTCGTATTCCCAGCGGCAGCAGCAGGTCCGCCAGCACTGCGCCCGTCTGCTGAGCGAGAATCTCCGTAGGACTCAGGACAGCGCTCTGAAATCCAGCCACCTTTGCTGCATAGACGCCGAATCCCGCCACCGCCGTCTTGCCGGAACCAACGTCTCCGTGCAGCAGGCGGTGCATCTGCTTGTGCCCCTGGACATCGTCTGCAATGTCGCGCATGGCTGCCATCTGTGAGCCGGTAGACTCAAACGGCAGGCTGCTCGCGTACCGTTCCACCGTTCCGGCGGGCAAGACAAACCGGGGGGCGGTACTGACCTGTTCCGAGCGCTTGTGCATAAGAACCCGCAGTTCGAACAGAAACAGACTGTCAAAGGCGAACCGGCCCCTGGCCTCCTCTGCCTGGGCTTCGTCCTCGGGAAAGTGCAGGGCATGGTAGCTCCGGGACAAGTCCGGCACGTTGAACTGCGCTGCCACGTCGGCAGGAAGGTACTCGGCCCCGTCCTGCGGAAGACGTTCAAGAGCTCGCCACATGTGCTGTCGGAGCGACTTCTGGCTCAATCCGGAGGTCAGACCATAGACGGGGACGAGGCGGTTCATGTTCAGCTGAGCAGCGGGAGTGCCCGTCTCCTCGAAGGTCGGCTGGGTCAGCTGTGGACCGTCAAACGAGTTTTCCAGGCGGCCATAGAAGTCGTACTCGTGTCCCGGCACCAACCGACTGGCAACGAACCTGTTGTTGAACCAGACAAGACCGAAGACGCGGCCGGAGGAGTCCCTGGCCTTCCCCTTCACAAGCAGCACCTTGCGCCGAATCTGCACCACGGACACCAGACGCGCCTTCACGAACAGGGCCTGGCCGAGTACGTCCGGTGAGATACGCTGCGGCTGCCGGAGGTCGACATACCTCCTGGGAGCATGCTGCAGCAGATCTGAGATGGTTACAATTGCCAGTCTCGCAAGGGTCTCCTGAACCCTGGGCCCGATGCCCCAAAGGTTGGACACCGGTTGTTCAAGCGTGTCGATGAGGATGTTCGCAGAGCCCCCGACACGGCTCTGGGTCAACTCCGGCACAGGCTCGGGATCCCGGGGGGCTTGCTGGTTCTGCGAACTCAGCAACGCCAGCAGAGCACTGCAGCGTTCACTGCGCCCGGGCGATTCAAGAAACTCGTAGTCCACCAGGAGCGAATGGGCCTCCCGCACGAGTCGCTCGTGGGCAGCGCTCCCCTTCGGGGCTGTCGCAGTGTCCACCAGTGAAAGGGCAAGCCGCGCAAACCCCCCTACCGCCGCGTCATTGTGACAGCCTCGTTTGACCTCAAGCTGCACCAGATCCCGCAGCACTGTGCCCCAACTGTGAGGGTCGGACGAGCTTCCTCCTGCGTTCATCGAGTTCCTACTCTTGCCATCGCCCGGAAGGACTAGCGCATGTCGCCAAGGAAACTCTTCCCGGCAATGGGCGTCAGTCCGAGATGGTCGGACACGGTAGCGCCAAGGTCCGCAAACCCCTCCCGGACCCCCAGGTACGTACCCCCGCGCAGCGACGGGGAGTAGACGAGCAGCGGAACGTACTCACGCGTATGGTCCGTATGGCCAGTGAACGTCGGGTCGCATCCATGGTCTGCAGAGATGATAAGAAGATCGTCCTTGCGCATGGAATCCATGAGTTCTGGCATGGCCTCGTCGAACCGTTCGAGCGCGACCGCGTATCCGGCAACGTTGCGCCGGTGACCGTAGAGCATGTCGAAGTCCACCAGATTCGTAAAGAGAAGGCCATGCCACGCGTTGGACTTGACCAGCTCGATCGTCTTCTGAGTGCCCTCCTGATTGTTCCCCGTGTGAAAGTGCTGCGTGAATCCATCGCCGTTGAACAGGTCCCATGTCTTGCCGACGGCAATGACGTCCAGCCCCGCACCACTCACCTGCGTCAAGGTGGTTGGCCCCAGCGGCTGTGCAGCGTAGTCACGCCTGTCTTCTGTACGCACGAAGTGCCCCGGGGTCCCGGTGAAGGGACGTGCTATGACACGCCCAACCAGATGGTCGCCCACGAGGATCTCGCGCCGGCTGATCTCGCACATCTCATACAGCTTGTCCAAGGGGATGACCTCGTTGTGGGCTGCAATCTGGAACACGGAGTCGGCGGACGTATAGACGATCGGATAGCCGGTACGCATATGCTCTTCGCCCAGTTCCGCGATGATTGTCGTCCCGGACTCAGGGCGGTTGCCCAGAGCCTTCGTACTGAAGCGCTTTTCGAAGGCTTCAATGACCTCAGGCGGAAACCCGTTGGGATACGTGGGGAACGGCTTTGTCAGTGTCAGTCCCATCATCTCCCAATGACCGCTCACAGAATCCTTCCCCCTGGCTTTCTCCTCCATGATCCCGAAGGAACCCACCGGGCTGTCGAAGCGCAGGTCGAGCAGATACTTCAGGCCAAGTTCTTCGAGATGGGGGAGGTGAAAACCCGGCACGCTCTTGTAGATGTGGCGAAGTGTGTCCGAACCACCATCCCCATAGATGAACGCATCCTTGGCTTCGCCGATGCCGACGCTGTCCAGAACAATGACGATTGCTCTCTTCTTCATGGCTTGTTCGCCCCCTCCTGTGCGCTGGTGCCCTTGTCCGCCTGTCGACGCTGCCTGCGACGACGGGCCGGCCTCAGCATGAATTCGCCGATGGCGGTGATGCCGCCGGCGCCCATCTTGACATAGTGATCGAAAAAACGCCAGATCAGAATGAAAGCCCCCAGGATGCCATGTGGAACAAACGCGGCAAACAGGGCCACCGCGCCGAGCTCGGCTCCGACGGAGGCGCCAGGCGTTGGAAAATAGGAGACGGCAAGGTAGTAGATAAGGGTTGCCACAACAATCTGGGTGATCGACGACGCAACGCCAAGACCATACAGCAGGATGATCGGCGTCAGGACGATGAGACCCCAGGAGACGAAACTATAGGCCAGGCCTGCGGCAAGCATTGGTCGATTGGCCTTGGCGGCTGTCTCGCGCGCGCGCAGGGCATCCTTGACGAATTTCTCTACACGGCGCGCTGGTCGCTGCCAAAACCTTCCTCGCCCATTGAGCGTCTGCGTCGGATGCTGAACCAGCCTGTCGATGTAGTCATTGATCCACTGCAGCCGAATCAGGCAAAACACGAGCAGAGCGAAGTTGGCCACGTAGGCTGCTATGCCGATGTACAGGACGAGACGGAAGCGATTGCCGACATCCAGGCTCTGGCCGGAGAAGAACAGCCAGACAGGCACAAAAACGAGAACGACCATCTGGGAAGCACCCGCGAGGATCGCCTTGATGGCGAACACCATCGTCGAATCTGCCACGTTGATTGAGTCGTCTTTGAACAGCATGAATATCTGGGCCGGTTCACCTCCGCCCGCCGCGAACGGTGTCAACCTGGCAAAGAACTCGCCCACGAGGATGTTGCGCATGGCGGTGCGGAACGTGATCCGCAGGCCGACCGAGCGGACGATTGCCTGCAGTCGAAGCGCCTGGAAGACGATCTCAAGGAAGATGAGGACGAGGGCCGCCAGGATATAGCCGGGATTGAGGGACCTCACCACGTTCACGATATTCATCTGATGCGAAATGAGTGAGACAGCGAAGAAACCGAGTGCTCCGAATGCAAGTGCTCCCAGAAGCTTCCAGACGATACTCCAGACGTTGGTAATCTCGGGACGATCGGGTGCCGGCGGCAGAGGTTGAGAGAGCCCAGCAGCAATATCGGGCTGACTGACGGCGTGATCCTCCGGGCTCAACGTGACAGGCTCGGGTTGGTCACCGTGCGTCCCCGTCGTCGGGAGACTGTCGTCTATGCGTTCTTCGCCAGTTGCCATAAGCGGTCCAGTTCCTCAGGAGATGCTGTCGCAATATCGACCTCCTGCTGTGTCGCGTACGCACGGACGCGATCGTATCGGTCGCGAAACTTGTCGAACGAGTGGTGCAGAGCCTTGACGGGGTTGATACCTGAAAGCCGCGCGACGTTGAGTGCAGAGAAGAGGACGTCCCCCAGCTCCATGGCCAGCGCGTGTTCGTCCCTGGACGCTGCGTTCAGTTCCTCTCCCAACTCGCGGGACTCCTCGAGCAGCTTGCCATAGGCCTGGTCCGCCGATTCGAAATCGAACCCCTCGCAACGGGCGGTCTCCTGGGACAGCAACGCGTTTTCGATGGACGACAGTAGTTTTGCGCTGTCGACAAAGTGCTTCTTCCGACCCTCCTGGGCCTTGAGCTTCTGCCAGTTCTCCAGCACCTGGTCGCTCGATGCCACCGAAACGCTGCCAAAAACGTGCGGATGCCTGAATGTCAGCTTGTCGTCAACGGTCTGAACCACGTCACAGATGTCGAAGCCATCTTCCTCACGGGCGATTTCCGACTGGATGAACACCTGTAGCAGCAGATCCCCGAGCTCCTCTTCGAGGTCGTCCGCGCTGCCCCTCTGTATGGCAAGCGCGACCTCGTAGGATTCTTCCAGAAGCGTATCCAGAAGCGACACATGCGTTTGCTGGCGGTCCCATGGACACTTCTGGCGCAACTCGGCAATGAGCAGCCTGAACTCCTCCAGAGCCGTATACTGGGTGCCAACGAGAGGCCAGAGAACGTCGGCCAGCCGTATCGCCTCCCGAGTCAGGTCGTTGGCCTCGATTGTCGGATCATGAGACAGTCCAGGCAGCCGGCCGAGAAGCCCCACAACAACGGATGCCATGTCGACAGGACACAGACAGATGATCGTGCCATAGTGCCGACCCGCAAAACGTATCCACGTCAGGAAACCGATAGCCTCTGCCGGATCCAGCAGTGTTCGGGCTGAGGTTGGCAGAAACCGGATGCTGGAGGCTGATGCATAGACCAGAGCATCCGTTCCAGCCGGAACCGCCCAGGCAACGTGCCGTCCACTTTCGAACGCCAATTGCAGACCTGGGTCCGGCTCACTAATGATGCGTATCTCATATTCTTCCATTGCTTCAGTGTACCGTTTCCGGCCCCGAAAGCAACCGTGAAAGCAGTGAGAGCGGCTTTTGGTCGGCCTTCATGGGAAGGACCACCGAGTCTCGCACGGTTCGGGCGTGGGCGATCTGGTCGACATGGGCGCGAAGGAACCGCGTGGCTGCTTCCTGAGTGGCAAATTCCAGAACAAGCGCCTGGCCCGACTCCTTGACGGACGACACGCCAAGGGGAATCAGTGACAGTTCGAGGCGCTTCAGCGCAAAGATCCCCAGGACCTCAGGAGGAAGAGCTCCATAGCGGTCGACGGTCCGCTCTTCGAGTGCTGTCAGATCCTGTCCGCCAGCCCGTTCGACAGCGTTGTAGAGTGCCAGCCGTTCTCCTGAGTCGGCTACATAGGACTCAGGGATGAAGGCGGACATCCCAAGAATGATCACGGGCTTCGCCACAGGCTCCGAGTACTGGCCCCGTACTCTCATGATTTCCTCCTCGACCATCGAGAGGAACATGTGGTACCCGACATCGGAGAACCGGCCGCTCTGCTTCACGCCCAGGACGTCACCGGCGCCACGCAGCTCCAGGTCCTTGAGGGCGACTTGCAGGCCGGCACCGAAGTCCACGGCCGAGGCAATGGCCTCGAGACGCTTGAAAGCCGCTGATTCGCGCAGGACACCGTGGGAATGGAAGATATAGGCATAGGCATGACGCCCTGCACGGCCCACTCTGCCACGCA
>DHFO01000050.1:4427-5541 GCA_002402295.1 Caldiserica bacterium UBA4822 | reverse complement strand
AGTGCTTCGGAAAAAGACGATCAGGGAGGAAAGCATGGGGTCGGATAAAGCCGTTCAATCAGCAGGAAAGGCGGGGGCACTGTCCGAAGAGGACAGAGTGTTCTTGCAGGAAGTGGTCGAGAGAGACCGAGCCGAGCACCACGGCCGGCTGTCGTACATGGACATCATGTTCGACCTGGAGCACCACTATGGTAACTCCCTTCCGGGTGCAGTACTTGGCGAGGTGGCGCGCCTGGTGGGCGCGCCAGCCTCGCAGCTCAACGGCTTCGTGACCTTCTATACGATGTTGTCTACCGAGCCACGGGGACAGCATGTGATCCGCGTCTGTACAAGCGGGCCATGTCATGTGACCGGCGCTCCATCCATTGTAGCAGAGCTTAAGCGACTCCTTGGAGTGGAACTGGGCGAGACAACGTCGGACGGGATGTTTACGCTGGAGGCTTCCAGCTGTCTTGGTATCTGTGGTGTTTCTCCGGCGCTCATGATCGATGATGACGCCTATGGAAACCTGACGTCTGGTGATCTGCCGAGGATACTGGCGGCGAAGCGCGCGGGAGGTGCACAGTGAAGTTGTTCTCAACCCAGATTGTCGTTCCTGTTGACTCCAACTCTGTCCTCCAGGGTGCTCTTGAAGTCAAGCACGTTCTCGAGGAGATGATTGGCAAGTACAACCTGGGCAGTCAGGTCTCGGTGGTCGAGACTGGTGCTCTTGGTATCTATGACCAGGGTGTTGTTCTGGCTGTCTTCCCGGATGACGTCTATTACGGCGGGGTGAAGCCGACGGACGTGGAAGAGATCGTCACGGAGCATCTCCTCAAAGGGCGTGTCGTCTCACGCCTCGCCATCGACAGAAACCTGTCAAGCAGGCGTCTTGTCGAGAAGGAGACAGGGAAAAGCCAGCAGAAAATCGTCCTGAGGAACGCCGGACTCATCGATCCACAAAGCATCGACGAGTACATTGCGCGTGACGGTTATGCAGCGCTGGCCAAGGCTCTTGCGATGCAGCCCGGCGAGGTCATCCAGATCCTGACCGACAGCAAGCTCCAGGGACGAGGGGGCGCGGGGTTCCCGACAGGACTGAAGTGGGGAATGGTCGCGAAGGAGCAGAGCGACG
>DHFO01000050.1:0-4407 GCA_002402295.1 Caldiserica bacterium UBA4822 | reverse complement strand
CCACACAGTATCGTTGAAGCTATGACCATTGCCGGCTACGCTACCGGGGCCCATGTCGGTATCGTCTATGTCCGTGGCGAGTATTTCATGTCAATAGCACGCCTCAAGAAAGCTATCAAGGATGCCACTGAGTATGGACTGCTTGGCAAGGACATTCTGGGGACAGGGTTCCAGTTTGACATTGAGGTCTATCGTGGGGGTGGCGCCTACGTCTGTGGTGAGGAGTTTGCGATGCTCGAGTCCATCGAGAATCGGCGGGGGGAACCACGGAACAANNGCCTCCGTTCCCGCCTCAGCAGGGACTTTTCGGAAAGCCTACGGTCGTCAACAACGTAGAGACCTTTGCCAACGTACCGCCGATTCTGTTGAATGGCAGCGATTGGTTCAAGTCATTCGGGACACCGTCGAGTGCCGGCACCAAGGTCTTCTCGCTCTCGGGCGACATTGTGAACCGTGGCATCGTCGAGGCACCTCTGGGCGTTACGTTGCGGGAACTCATCTACGACTTTGGCGGCGGCGTCAAGGGAGGCAAGCACATCGGCTTCATCCAGACTGGTGGAAGTGCCGGGACGGTACTTACGGACAAGAGCCTTGACACTCCACTGGACTTCGCGTCCATGAAGACCAACAATGTCTCCATCGGTTCTGGAGTCATTCTGGTAGCGTCTGAGGATGTGCCGCTCCTTCCGTTCCTTGCAGAGGTGGCACACTTCTTCTGGCATGAGTCGTGTGGCAAGTGCACACCTTGCCGGGAGGGGACACTGCAAGTCAAGGCCATCATGGATTCGCTTGTCAACCGGACGGCGGACCCCGCTTCTTTGCAACGCCTCGGCAAACTGCTCACCACGCTGAACGACACGTCGTTCTGTGGGCTGGGACAGGCTGCCCCGCTCGCGTTTGAGTCAGCGTTGCGCAACTTTCCCGAAGTATTCGACCAGGCACTTGCGGAATCACATGTACCAGAGGCCTGTCAGGAAGAAACGTAGAAGGGTAACGTCATTGTCCTTCTGTCGACACACGACATCGTGTCCGTGGCACCGAGCATGATGTCGTTCATCTGAAGACCGAAGTCGAAGCCATCCAGCGGGCGCGGGAGGAGCTGGCCCGGATCGATGCCGCGTCACGCAGCGAGTAGGGGCGCTTCTAGGACACTACTCGTTCCGGGTGTGAGTAGACATTCATACGTCCGGCTCGCACAAATGCGACGACGGTGATTCCAGCTCTCTCTGCAAGAGCAATTGCCTGAGCAGTCGTGGCACTCCTCGAGGCCAATACTGGTATCCCGACACGGGCTGCCTGAGCAACTGCCTGGGCTGGAATACGCCCCGTTCCCATCAGGACTGCCTCTCTGAGATTCCAGGACTGCATCAGAGCGAGGCCGATGACCTTGTCGAGTGCCGTGTGACGACTAATGTCTTCACAGCTGAAGACATGCTCTCCCTGTGCGATAAGAGCTGCATGAACGCCTCCGGTGGTGCTCCAGTGGACAGCGCTGCGCTGCATGTCCTCGGCCAGATCCTGAAGGCGTGAGACGGACACGGTGAATCCAGGTGAGAGGGCGATATCTTCAGGCAGGACGTCTCCCGAAATGCAGTCGATGTCGATCGATGTTGGTGCGTCCGGTCCCGGAGCATCGGGGGAGATCGTAAGAAACGCCGAGCGTCCTTCCACGGTGACGGCAAGGATCTGAGTGAGATGGGCCCAGCCCTCACACACAGCGTGGCCGACCGCCGCTGCGTCCACCAGTTCGCCCGAGCTCGCGAGGCGCACTGCCAGCGTGCCGTTCACATAGATGGTTAGTGCGCGTTCCTCGGTGACCTCGTCCTGGCACCTGACCGCAGCGCCACTGTGATCGTATTTCCAAATGGTTGTCATCATCACTGGCCACCTCCCAAGGCTGAGCCCAGTATAGGTCGGTTGCCGTTGGATGCCAGAGGCCGGCGGGGGCTCTCAGCCTGCTTGGATGTTGCATTTTCGGAGCCACGAAGGTATGATACATATGATTATCAGCGTTGTTTGCAAGGAGGCCCGCATGGGCAGAATCACGGAGTACTATCATGCAACATCCTTGGAGGATGCGTTCGCCAAAGCGAAACAGCTGGGCCCTGTCGCCGCATATGTCGGTGGTGGCGTGGAGCTGGTCCTTCGCCGAAACCCCGAAATCACAGTCTTGATCGACCTGTCGCGCTGCGGTCTGGACTACATAACAGCAGCTCGGGAAGGGATCGAAATCGGTTCTCAGACCACACTCACGACGATCAGTCGCAGCGCAGACATCAGGCAGTATGCTGGGGGTTCGCTCTCCTGGTGGGCGGGCCATATCGCTCATAATAACCTGCGGGACATGATCACCGTCGGCGGAGTCATTGGGCGCAACCAGCCGTGGAACGACGTCGTGCCCCATCTCGTTGCCCTGGGTGCACAGGTGCGACTGTTTGACGGTGCTGAGCGTATCACGCCTCTCGCGGGCTACATTGAAGCGAAGCAGCCGGGGATCATTATCAAGGGGGTCCTGTTGCCGGCAGGGAATGCCGGCTCGAACGGATTCCTCTGGCGGTTCACCCGTACCCTGCAGGATATTTCGACACTGCACTTCTCAGCACTTGTCAGCAGTGACGGTAAGCTCATGACGGCGGCCAACCTGGTCTTCGCCGGGCGCCCAGGTCATACAGCTCTCTACCCTGGACTCTCTGAAGAACTTGTCGGAAAGTCGCTGTCGCATGAGACGTTCGCGAGAGTGGCGGAGATGGCTCCTGACCTCGTCGAGGTCGGCACTGACCTTCGTGCGACGGGCGAGTTCCGACGTGAGCTGGTGCGGGCAGCTATCGTAAACTTGGAAGAGCACATGACAGGAGTGGCACAATGACCATTTCGATAGCGGTGAATACCGTTGAACGTTCCTTCGATGTTCAGCCTGACGAGGTTCTGCTCGATGTCCTGCGGCGCGAGGGCTACCTCGAGGTAAAGGGCAGCTGTCATGCGGGAGACTGTGGCGCATGCACCGTGTTGCTGGACGGGCGTCCCGTCGCTTCATGCCTGACACTGGTCGCCAAAGTCGACGGACACGCCGTGACGACCGTACGCGGCATAGGGGATCAGGCTCACCCTCACGTCCTTCAGGAAGCATTTGTAAAGAACGGTGCCACCCAGTGTGGATACTGTGCGCCTGGTGCCATCACGTCTGCCAAGGCGCTGCTGGACGAAAACCCTGATCCTACCGAAGAAGAGATTCGGTTGGCAATGGACAGCAATTACTGTCGATGTACCGGGTACGAACAGCAGGTTGAGGCAGTTCTCGACGCTGCCGCGCAGCTTCGGAAGGAGCACAAGAAATGAGCGCCGAGAGAAAGGGTTTCCGCCACCTGACCGAGGGGTCGTATCCAGCGACGCATGTGGTCGGCAAGTCCGTCGACAAGGTTGATGGCTACGCTCTGGTCAGCGGAGCCCCGATGTACACGGACGATATTGCCGCCCGCGATTTTCCGAACCGCCTGCATGGGAAGATCCTGACCAGCCCGATCGCGAATGGAATCATTGACTCGATCGACACCAGCGCCGCGGAGGCACTGTCTGGTGTCCGTCTTGTGCTGACTTGGAAGAACACCCCGCGTACGTTCTACACGACGGCCGGACAGGGTTGGCCGGAGCCTTCGCCCTACGACAACCAGATGTTCACGGAGCGCGTGCGCTTCGTGGGTGACCGTGTGGCTGCTGTCTTTGCGGACTCCAAAGATATTGCGGAACAGGCGCTCAGGTTTATCAAGGTGAGCTTCAAGGAAGAACCTGCTGTTCTTGACGCCGATAATGCGATGAAGCCAGGAGCTCCGATCGTGCATCCCGAAGACCCAAAGGGTGCCTATGATGCGGCGCACAACGTTGCTGCGCACGTGGACATCAACGTTGGGAACGTCGACAGAGCATTGGCTGAGTCCGAGGTGACCATCTCTGAGACCTTTCAGACGCACTATGCTCAACACACTCCAATGGAGACACATACGGCATTCGCGTATACGGACGACCTGGGGAAGATCGTCATCGTGTCAAGCACACAGGTACCCTGGCACGCACGCCGCATTGTCTCAAGGGTGCTTGGCCTCTCCATGAGCAAGCTGCGTGTCGTCAAGCCTCGAATCGGCGGCGGTTTCGGCACCAAGCAGGAGATTCTCATTGACGACCTTGTGGCCTGCGCAACCATGAGGACGGGGTTGCCGTGCGAGATCGAGCTGACGCGTAAAGAGGAGTTTGTCTCGGCCAGGACCCGTCACCCGATGAAGATCGACATGAGCATCGGCTGCGATACACAGGGCCACTTCAAAGCTCTCAAGATGTATGTTCTCAGCAACACCGGGGCATATGGAAGTCACAGCCTTACGGTCATGTCCAACACCGGCAGCAAGACCCTTCCGC
>DHFO01000041.1 GCA_002402295.1 Caldiserica bacterium UBA4822 | reverse complement strand
GCATGAGCCGCCGCATCTGCGTCGAGCTATATGACGCCCTTATCAAGCTGCGCCCGGCGTGGGCGGGTGCTGATGACACCAAGGGTGTGCTCAAGATCGTTATGACGGGTGCCGCATCGGACCCTGTGGACTGGCAGCAGCATATCCGCAACAAGCAGGGACGTGAGGCGCTTGCCAAACGGTTCAAGGATCCGACGGACCCCTTCAAGGTCGTCATCGTCCGTGACATGTGGCTGACAGGATTCGATGTTCCCTGCCTGCACACGATGTACCTGGACAAGCCGATGCGCGGACACGGCCTGATGCAGACGATTGCGCGCGTCAACCGCGTCTTCAGGGACAAGCCCGGCGGCCTGATCGTCGACTATCTGGGTCTCGCGGACGAACTGCGAACGGCACTTGCGACCTATACCGAGAATGGTGGCACGGGCACAACGGCGGTCGACCAGGAGGTCGCTGTCACCGTTCTCATGGAGAAGTACGAGGTGTGCCGTGGTCTCTTCCACGGGTTTGACTGGACCTCGTGGACGAGCGGCACGCCTGGGCAGCGCGTGGACCTGCTGCCGGCGGCGATGGAGCATATCCTGGCGCAGGAGCATGGCAAGGAGCGCACACTGGACGCCGTCACAGCACTGTCCAAGGCGTTTGCTCTGGCCGTCCCGAACCCGAAGGCGCTGGCCATCCGTGATGATGTGGCGTTCTTTCAGGCGGTGCGCGCAGCTCTGGCCAAGTCGACGGCTGGCGACCCACGGCCTGAAGAAGACCTGGACCAAGCCATTCGGCAGATCGTCTCGCGTGCTGTTTCCCCCGGGGGTGTGGTCGACATCTTCGCCGCCGCTGGTCTCAGGAAGCCGGAGATCTCCATCCTCTCCGACGAGTTCCTGGAAGAAGTGCGCCACATGCCATACAAGAACCTGGCGGTGGAAACGCTGCGCAGACTGCTCGTCGGGGAGATTCACGGCAGCATGCGCACGAACCTTGTGCGAGCGCGGTCGTTTGCGGAGATGTTGGAGCGGTCCATCCGCGCGTACCAGAGTCATGCCATCGAGACAGCTCAGGTGATTGACCAGCTCATCGAGCTGGCGCGCCAGATGCGTGCAGCCCAGAAGAAGGGCCAGGACTTGGGCCTGACCGACGACGAGATTGCCTTCTATGATGCCCTGGGCGTCAATGACAGCGCCGTGCAGGTGCTGGGCGATGCAACCCTGACCATGATTGCCCGTGAGCTGGTGAAGACACTGCGCAAGAATGTCACCATCGACTGGACTGTCAAGGACAGCGTCAAGGCCCAGCTGCGCATCGACGTCAAGAAGATCCTGCGCAAGTATCACTACCCACCCGACAAGCAGATCCAGGCCACCCAGACCATTCTCGAACAGGCAGAACTGCTGTGCGCCGACTGGGCAGAGGAGAGGACGGGATAGTGCGTGTCAGCTCGTGGAGGAGGCAGTGATATGGATATTGACATGACAAAACTCAGAATGCTGTACGGTTCATTGATGGGGATGAGAGACGCACTCGCTCTTGCGTCGCAGTTGTTCTATAAAGTACTTGGCGATGACTACTCAGTCACGGTAGGGGATCTGGCTACGCTCCTTGGCCAAGATCTCTCTCGCTTTCAGCTGCCAGAGAACATCTATGGTGAGTATGATTATGGATCTGCTCTGAGAGCGCCTAAAAACATCTTGGAGGGTAAACTGATTCCGCTTATCTCGTTCCTCGAGTATGGGTACCACTTGAACGAAGAAGTGGTCGAAATTGGCACCCTCTATGGCTCACTTGAGGATGAGGAATTGCGCGGGCGTTGCGCGGATATCCTGTCAGCTCGCAACAACTTCGATCGTGTAGTGAACCAGGCTACGATGGTATTGGAAGATAGGGTGCGGCGGAAGGGCAAGGACTCGACTGGACTGACTGGAACGCAACTAGTGAATACCTACGTTAAGGCGAAGCCGGACGAGTCAAAGATTGTATTCTCAGGTGATCCTGATGAACAAGACGGCTTCAGCAACGTACTGCGTGGCATGATGCTTGCATTCCGCAACACGACACATCATAGCCCGAGCGACACTTGGAGTCGGGAAGACGCCCTCAAAGTGTGTGCTTTTGTTGACTACCTTCTGAAGCGACTCGAGGGGGCCACAGTCAGCGGCAGATGACGGAGGCAGGACTCTTCGGGCCGTTGGATCCACTGGCGGGCGAGTATACGGTGTTTCAAGATGAGAGCGGCGTGAGGGGATCGGATCGATGGTTGATCCTTGGCTTTCTCTTTGTGCCAACTGGCATGCTAGACTCTCTGGTGGCGATTCTTGATCAAACGAAGACAGCATGCGGGTGTTACCAGGAGATTCACTTCACGGCTCTTCCCAAGACATGTGGTGAGGGCTATGGGTCTCGTGGCAGGGCGGCGCTCAGATGGATGCGAGAATACAAGACAACGTGGCACAAGCGCGCCGGGTTCACTGCATTAGCCATAGATACCCATGAGTTGGACCGCACAGCTTTTCCCACACGGTTCTATATGCAGAACCGGTTCTGTGTGATGGCCATCAAGACCAGCATTGCCTGGCACATCGGCCCGGAGAAGCTTCAGGAGCTCGAGCTGAAGATCGTGTATGATCGGCATGATCTGCCTGCCAAAAGCAAGACAGGCTACGATGACAACTATGCTACCTATGTCGGGCCTCGCTTGGAGGCAGAGGTTTCTGCGGCAAGACTGTCTGGCAAGAAGGACTATCCGAACCTGAAAGTAGCTACGGTTACGGCTGAAGACTCGGCAGATAGTCTGCCTCTGCAGCTAACTGACCTCCTACTTGGGGCAGTCAGTCAGGCAGTTACCCATGGATCGGCACAAGTCGTGAAGTCAACATTGGGGCTCGCTGCGACGCACTGGTGCATGGACGTAAGCCAATCCCCGTGGCTGCAGCAGTTGGGAATGCATCGGAGACTCAATCTGCTCGCCTTCCCGGACGAGAATCGCGAAATGTATGACTTGGCCAACATTGTTCAGGAAGCCTCTGGCGACCCCGAGCTCTTTCAGACCTGATGGCGATCCGATGGCCCCTTCGCCGGATACAACGTGGCAAGTCGTATTGGGACTCCGGGCGGAGGGACGCGGAGTGTCACCACGTCAGCCACCTGGCGAAGCTGTGCCTGAACTCATCAGAGGCTTCCTGGTTTAGGTCGTACCTGCCACCGGGACATACTACGAGAACACCCTAGCCTGACAGCTTGTGCACCACGAGCCATCCTGAACCAAACGCACCGAATCGTACAAAGGGGTTGATCATGCCGTCGATCTCGTCCCGGGGACAGTGCGGTCTCGGGGCTGACAATTCCCCGTTCTTCGAGCACGTCCAGGTATGCACTCTGAAGCCACCAGAACCCGCATCCGTTTATCGAATGTGGCACGCCCTGTATTGCATCATGAAGAAATCATCGCGAACGTGTGAGTCATTGCATCATCAAGAATTAGAGCGAACTGGTCTTGCTTGTCACGGCTCCGAGGAAGGTATCCTGGCTGGTCTTCCGGAGGATCCGTGCCTCCAGGATGTGAATATCCCGCTGCAGGGACAGAGGATCGATGTCTCTGAGCTGACGCAGGAGGCGTGCCTTGGCCTGATCACTGACCTCGGGAGCCGCCAGGAGCCGGTGGAGTGGAGTCATGGGAGCATGCTCTCTGTTCTGGATCCTGCTTCCCAGCTGCCTGCCCTCCGTCATGGCGCACCAGGTCCACCTCCCCCTGTCTCGGAGCAGGGAAGCTGCATACGGAGGACTGTACCCTGTGGTAGCACAGAACTCCTGCAGGATGGTCCCTTTTTCCTTCCACAAGGATGTGCGTATCATGGCTACCTCCTCTCGTTTCACGATGCTTTGTTCGTGATGGGGCGGAGGGATTGCACGATGAATTATGGTGATGCAACTCGCAGGTGTACCGGAGGACGAGGCACGCGAGGCGCTGCTGCCGCGGCAGTTCGGCGTTGAAGGCAACAAGCATATGCACAACTGGGACTACATGCCCAGCGTCGCCCGCCTGATGGGAATGCCGTTCATGAACGTCCACTATCCCTGCGACCTCATGATGGAACGTATCGTGGACGCCCACGTTCAGCGGCGGCTGCCTAAGACCGGCCCTGCAGCGGCTGTACAGAACATGACCGATATCCTGCTGGACATCCCCGAGTTCGCGCACGCAAAGACGCGTCCTGCGCGCGAATGGACTTGATCTCACACCGATGGGCGGCATCGTGCAGGGCGAAGCGTGAGGTTCATATGGGGAAGGATTCGTGAATACCAGGGCGCGTGACGTGGCCAACTACGCCAAACTGCTTCGAGTCGTCGTCTTCGGCGCCGTCTTCATGGCTCTCCTGGGATCGGCTCTGCACTTCTTCTATGACTGGTTTGGTCAGAGCACCATCGTCGGACTCTTTGGCCCAATCAATGAGTCCATCTGGGAACATTCAAAGCTCGTCTTCTGGCCGCCGTTGCTGTGGCATGCGTTCATTGCCCTGTCTCTGCGGCAGACGCGCAACCTTGAACTGGTTGTGGCCGCTGCGGCTTATCCGCTTCCTCGATTACTTCCTGCCGGTGATGGACATCGACGTCATCCCCAGCACCTCCATCATCCGCGAGTTCGTCGGAGGCAGCTACTTCACGTACTGAGATGCCGAGGCGGGCGTCACTGCGTTTGTGGGCATGTTCTTCATGCCTGAACAGCGTAGACTATGTTCACATGACCCGTGTTCCGCGCAGCGCATCACTCAGCGTGAACGTCGGGGTGATGGGCTCGGGGCGGCGCGGACAGCGTGCCCTTGTTTGCTCGGGGAGGCTGGCACACGATGACTGGACAGACTACACTAGTATCACTCTTCGGCATACTGCTCGTGGTGGCCGTGGTTGTCTTTCTCTGGGTTCGCAGAGCGAAACGGAGTGGCTGGCCGCTTGGTTTGAGCATTGCTCTGTTCGTGGTTTCGTTCCTCGGCTTGGCGTTTTCAGGTCTCGCGGGACTGTACACAGACTACCTGTTCTTCGCCGAGGTCGGCTATGTCCAGGTCTTCTGGACGAGGACGCTGGTACGGTCCATTGCATATGTTTCGGGGGCGGTCGCCGCGTGCGCTATCGTCCTGGGAATTACGCACCTGCCACGGCGTCTGTTCTCGGGCATGAACGACGGCGATGCCGGCAGGATATCACGTACGCTCAAGTGGACGCGCATCGTGATCGTGCTGGTTGTCGCCAACTTCTGCGGGCTTGCTGCCAGCAACCTTGGCCTGCAGCTCCTGACCGCCATGCGCCAAGTGTCTTCCACTGCGTACGTGGACCCCATTTTTGGCCACAGCGAAAGCTTCTACTTCTTCACCTACCCCGTCATCCGTGGTGTGCTGGGTATCCTTGCAGGGACGATGGTTGGGGGCATGGCGGTTATTGGTGCATGCTTCCTCATGACGGCCTCTACAGCCGGGGACGATGCCCTGAGGCGTGGACTGCACAGCAGGATGAACTCCTTTGCTGGCATCCTGCTGATTATTGCAGCGGCGGCTATCTGGGTATCCATGTTTGGCCTCTTGTTTCAGAGCAATGGGGTCGTGTTCGGTGTGAGCAGCACAGACCGGGTTATCCGGATTCCTCTCCTCAAAGTGACCGCCGCGGGCGTTCTCCTGGGGGGTCTTGTCTTCCTCGCAGCATCCTTCCGGCCGCGCCTGGCCAACCGCAAGGTTCTCGGGTGGGTTGCGGGCGTGACGCTGGTTGCGTACGTGCTGCTCGTGTCTGGAATTCCGGCGCTCTATCAGCGTTTTGTGGTAAAGCCCAATGAGCTGTCGCAGGAAGGCGAATACCTGACAAACAATATCACGGCAACGAATATAGCGTTCGGTCTGTCCGGGATTGCCGCGGTTGCTGACCCCGGCACGCAGAAGGCGCTCACAGTGGATGCTGTCCTGGCGAATAAGAATGTGCTTCAGAACGTGCGTCTGTGGGATTGGCGCGCCCTTGCCGACAGCAATGGACAGCTTCAGTCGATACGCACGTACTACAAGTTCAATGACATAGACATCGACCGCTACACTATGAACGGGAGGTCGCAGGAGGTCATGATTGCGGCACGTGAACTGGACCAGTCGCTGCTGCCAGACACGACCCGCAGTTTCGTCAATGACCGGCTGGTGTATACGCACGGCTTCGGCGTCGTCGTGAATGGTGTGAGCGACTTTACCGCAGAAGGCGCGCCGATCTACGCTGTCAAGGACATTCCTCCAGTGAGTTCTGCCGGGTTCGTAGACATCTCAGAACCTCGTATCTACTTCGGCGAGGGGACCAATGAATATGCAATTGTCAAAGGGAACTCCTCGGAGTTTGACTATCCGCAGGGGGACACCAACAAGTCGTATCAGTACACGGGCACGGGCGGAATCGGTCTTTCGCTGCTGAACCGCCTGGCGTTCTCCCTCGTTGACCAGGACATCAATCTGCTCATCTCGGGACAGATCAACAGCAACTCCCGTATCATGGTATATCGCAACATTCAGCAGCGTGTGAGTCATATTGCGCCATTCCTTGAGCTGGACAGTGATCCCTACATCGCGGCTGACCCCGAGGGTAGGCTGTTCTGGTTCGGACAGGGTTACACCACGTCGCAGTACTTTCCCTACAGCGAGTACTACGATATGGGAACGCAGCTGGGCAGCAAAGTCGTGAATTATGCGCGCAACAGTTTCATGTACACAGTGAACGCGTTCGACGGCACGACAACCTTCTATCTCATCGACACCTCGGACCCCATTGTTCAGACACTTGCGCGGGTGTATCCCGGGCTGTTCACTCCCCTCAGCGAGGCTCCTTCCTTCGTGCGGGAGCACTACCGCTACCCTGCCGGCCTGGGGAGCCTACAGAGTAGTGTCTATGCCAAGTACCATATGACTGACCCGGCGTCATTCTACGGTCAGGAGGACACGTGGACAGTTGCCAAGGAGCGCTATCTGGGAACGGACACGTCCATCGAGCCGTATTATGTCTTCTTCAAGGTTCCGGGAACCGAGGCTCCCGCATTCTCCCTTGTGGTTCCATTCACGCCTCTCGGCAAAGACAATTTGGTTGGGCTCATGGCAATCAGTTCTGACGCGATGTCATCCAGTCAGGTGTCTGTCATCAAGTTCAGCAAAGACCGCGTGGTGTATGGCCCGTTCCAGGTGGAGGCGCGCATCGACCAGGACACAGAAATCTCGAAGACGCTCACGCTGTGGAACCAACAGGGTTCGCAGGTTCTGCGAGGCAACATGCTCATCATGCCAGTCGACGGGTCACTTCTCTATATCGAACCTATCTATCTACAGTCCAGCAGCTCCAAGATGCCACAGATCAAGAAAATTGTCGTGGCAACCAAGGACAAGCTGGTATGGGGCGACAACCTCGACCAGGCACTCGGCGGACTGCTTGGCACGACGATTGACATCGGCGGCATCGGACCCGTTCCCTCGACACCGGGCACGGGAACAGGGGAAGGGCAGACGCCACCGCCAGCAACATCCGAAACCGAACAGAGTGCGCTTATTGAGCAGGCCGTGGCCATCATGGCCCGCTACAAGCAGTACAGTGCCTCCGGCGAGTACGCACGCGCCGGCGAGGAGCTCAAGGCACTCGAGACAGTTCTCGCTCAGCTAAACGCCCTGCAGAAGCAGCCCTAGTGGTTCAGGCGGGGAAGGGTTCGACATGACGCATCGACCAGACACGCGGCGCGGGGTTCCGCTGGCGCTCGTTGCCGGTGCCCTGCTGGGCGCAGGAGCCCCCTTCTCGAAACTGCTCCTCTCGCATGTAGACCCGCTGGCTCTGGCAGGTGCTCTGTACATCGGCCCTGCCGTGGTAACCGGGGTTGCGTTGTTTCTCCGCGGAAGAGGAGGCGGTCGGTATGCTCCTCTGCGTACGAGGGACGCTCCACGGCTTGCAGCGGCTATCCTGGCAGGCACGATTGCTGCGCCCGTTCTCCTCATGTTCGGTATCCGGCTCTCGAGCGGACTTGCTGCGTCGCTCATGTTGAACATGGAGGGAATCGCGACGGCTCTGATTGCAGCCGTGTTCGTCCGGGAGCGCGTATCCCCTTCGCTCTGGGTTGCCGTCTTGTGCATGACGGCGACTGGTGTCCTTGTTACAGGACCAAACAACGGTGAAGGTTCGTCATTGCTGGGAGGATTGCTGATTCTGGGTTCCTGCGTTGCGTGGGGCATCGAGACAAACATCGTGTCTACACTCTCGGATCGCGACCCCATACTGGTCACGTTCATTGAGTGTGTGCCCTCTGCCGTGCTCCTGACGATGGTGGCCGCCCTACGAGTTGGCGGGCTTCCTCCAATGGGAGACTTGCTCCTGGGTGTGGCTCTTGGATCGGTGTCGAATGGTGCGGGTCTGTTGCTCTTCTTCCTTTCGCTTGAAGCGATGGGGCCAGCACGTACCGGAGCGTTTGCGGGTATCGGACCGCTGACCGGGGCGGTGTTGTCGTTGGCGGTATTTCGAACGCCTGTCGACTGGAGGGTGCTGGCCGGGCTTGTGCTCACCGCTGCGGCGGTACTGGTTGTCGGACGGGATGATGAGCAGCGCCAGTTTGCTGCGGAGCACATACGGGAATGAACGTACGGCACGGTATTCCTCTCGCACTGGGCGCCGGGATTCTGTTCGGGGTCAGTACCCCGCTGGCCAAGCTGCTTGTCGTGAACATGGACCCCATTGCGCTTGCCGGCTGCCTCTATCTGGGTGCATTCGTGGCGGTTACGCTGGGGAGGGCGCTTGGGGTGAGCCGTGGCCTTGACAGCGAACGACTCTCCCGACGCGATGTGCCCTTCCTCGTGACCATGGTTCTTGTAGGCGGAGTTGTCGCACCTGTCCTGCTGATGTTTGGCATACGTGAGGCGTCGGGATTCACGGCGTCGCTGCTCCTGAATCTTGAGGGCGTCACGACGGCGCTGATAGCGTTGGTTTTCTTTCGGGAGCGCGTGACGGGACGCGTCTGGGGTGCGGTCTTCCTCATGACAGTGACGGGGGTTCTGCTGACCGGTGTTGCTAGGGGAAGCACGTCTGTCGTCAGGGGACCGCTCCTGATTCTTGCGGCCGCAGTTGGCTGGGGCGTAGACAACAATGTTTCCGCGAGACTCTCGCGGCATGATCCATTGGTGCTTGTCAGCATTAAGGGCCTGGGTGCCGGCCTCTTCTCTCTCGGTCTCTCATGGGCTTTCCAGGGCTCACTTCCGCCGCCGGGAAAGTTGCTTGCGGCACTTGGTCTGGGCTCTGTCTCCTATGGCTGTTCACTCGTGCTCTTCATTCTTTCGCTGAAGAGCATGGGTGCGGCCAGGACCGGGGCGTTTTTTGCGGTGGGTCCTCTTGCCGGCGCGCTGATTTCCGTCGCCATCTTCCGGGAGCCGGTTACCTGGGTTATGGCGCTGGCCCTTGTGCTGGTGCTCGCGTCGATTGTGCTGGTAGCACGAGAGAACTTGACCCGGTAAGGTCCGTCGGACTCGCACATCAGTCACACTGAACCATGGAACCGTATACACTGTGGTAGCTAGCATCTTGTGTCAGGAGGAGCGACAGTGAAAACTGCAATCAGGACAGTACATGCACGGGAGATTCTGGACTCAAGGGGAAACCCGACCGTCGAAGTAGAGCTGACCCTGGAGGATGGCCGCATGGCGCGGGCGGGAGTGCCGTCAGGAGCCTCGACCGGGGTCCATGAGGCGTTGGAGCTCCGGGATGGGGACAAAGGCCGCTTTGGGGGTAAAGGGGTTCTCAAGGCTGTGGCGCACGTCAATACGGAGATTGCGGCCGCGCTGGTTGGAATGGACGCAACTGATCAGTCGCGCATCGACCGCACCATGATTGAGCTCGACGGAACCGCGAACAAGAGTCGCTTGGGTGCGAATGCCTTGCTGGGCGTGAGTCTCGCGGTAGCCCGCGTGGCCGCGCTTGCCAGGGACCAGCCTTTGTACCGCTACATCGGCGGGATGACAGCCACGGTCCTGCCGGTTCCCATGTTCAATATCATGAACGGCGGTGTCCATGCCAATTGGCAGGGAACGGACCTGCAGGAGTTCATGATCGCGCCGGTAGGCGCGCCCACATTCCGTGAGGCTGTGCGCTGGGCAAGCGAAACGTACCACACGCTCCAGGGTGTTCTCAAGGAGTCGGGGTACACGACCGGGGTCGGCGACGAGGGCGGGTTCGCACCGGCGCTCAAGCACAACGCTGATGCCATTGAGCTGATTATCCGCGCCATCGAGAAGGCGGGATACAAGCCGGGCCAACAGATTGCGATCGCACTCGACCCCGCTTCGAGCGGGTTCTACGAGGATGGCCTGTACAACCTGCGGAC